>JANRLV010000001.1:0-15773 GCA_033762195.1 Chitinophagaceae bacterium
AACAGCTAAAAGCTAATAGCTGTTGAAAAAAATAATTACGATAAAAATGAAAAAAATCTTACAGTACCTCTTCGAACACAAATCCCTTGACCGGGCTACGGCCAGGGAGGTATTGGTGAATATTGGCAAAGGGGTTTATAACGAACATGAGATCACGGCCTTTATGACCGTCTATCTCATGCGGAGTGTTACTATCGAAGAATTGGAAGGATTTAGAGATGCCTTGCTGGAACTTTGCGTGCCGGTTGACCTGAATGGCCATGCCACAATAGATATTGTAGGAACCGGGGGAGATGGAAAGAATACCTTCAATATTTCTACGCTAAGCTGTTTTATAGTGGCAGGCACCGGGCAGAAAGTGTCCAAACATGGAAACTATGGCGCATCCTCGGTTAGTGGGGCCTCGAACGTGATGGAGCAATTGGGGTATAAATTTAAATCCGATAGCGGATCATTGAAAAAAGAAGTGGAGGAAGCCGGTATTTGTTTTTTGCATGCCCCCTTATTTCACCCGGCGTTGAAAACAGTTGGCCCCATCCGGCGCAACCTGGGGATGCGTACATTTTTTAATATGCTTGGCCCACTGGTCAATCCCGCGCGGCCGGCCTTTCAACTCATTGGTGTTTATAATCTGGAAATGGCGAGGATATATAACTACCTGATGCAGGGCTCAGAAATTCCATTTACCATTGTGCATACGCTCGACGGCTATGATGAAATATCCCTGACGGCGGATGCCCGGGTGATCACTCCACAGGGGGAACAGGTCATGACACCGGTTGAACTGGGAAAAAGAATGGTACAGGCTTCGGATATTTATGGTGGGGTATCGGTGGAAGATGCGGCCAGACTATTTATCCGTATTCTGAAAGGGGAGGGTAGCTTTGCCCAAAATGCTGTTGTATTGGCCAATGCGGCCATGGCGCTGTCCTCCACCGGGAAATATGCCAATTACCAGGAGGCCTATGCTGCTGCGGTAGAGAGTCTGGATAGCGGAAAGGCATATGAAAGTCTAACGAAGTTGATCTCTTTGCAAGCCTGAATTTCGCGCATCTGACGCAACGGTTATAACCGGGTAGGTTAGAGAATATAAAATAAATAAATGACGATTCTGGATACAATCATAGCAAGGAAAAAGGAAGAGGTTGCGCAACGCAAGACTGCAATATCCATTCAGGAATTGGAAAGAAGTCCGCTTTTCAACAGGGAGCGGATATCCTTATATGATTCATTGATGAAAAAAGATAGTTCTGGCATCATTGCTGAATTTAAACGTAAGTCGCCTTCAAAAGGGATCATCAATGGTGAGGCGGATGTGGTAGAGGTAACGCGAGGATACACCCGGCATGGAGCTGCTTGCCTTTCCGTTTTGACCGATGCCGATTTCTTTGGAGGTAGTTTTGATGACCTGATACAAGCCCGTGTAAATCCTATTCCGATCCTGCGAAAGGATTTTATTGTAGATGAATACCAATTGATCGAAGCCAGAAGCCTGGGCGCGGATGTGATCCTGCTGATCGCTGCCTGCTTAAGCCCGGTGGAAGTAAAGGAGCTTGCGCGACAAGCCCGTCAATTGGAATTGGAGGTTTTACTTGAATTGCATGGGGAAGATGAGCTCGGGCATGTGGGTGATGAAACCAGGATCATTGGCATAAACAACCGTGACCTAAAGACATTTTCCGTAGACCTCGACAGAAGCCTGCGGATGGCCGAACAACTTCCCAATGACGCTGTTAAAGTGGCCGAAAGCGGGATCAGTCAGGTTGAAACACTGGAATTATTCTATAAAAACGGGTTTCGTGGGTTTTTGATCGGGGAGAACTTTATGAAGGAGAATGACCCGGTTGAAGCATTTGCCCGTTTTAGCAGCGATTGGGTACAAACAAAAGAGCTAATAGCTAAAAGCTAGTGGCTAATGGCTATTAGCCATTAGCTTTTAAAGGAAAGCAGCCAGATAACGATGCTTGCGGAGTGAACACACTTAAAATGCAGCAATATGAATGAACTCCACAAGACTGAAAACCCTTCCACAGTCCGACGCGCACCTTTTCGTGTCAAGGTATGTGGAATGACCCTTCCGGAACAGGTCAATGGCCTGGAAGAGATGGGGGTGGAACTTGCGGGTTTTATCTTTTATCCCAAGTCGCCCCGCTATGTGCGAAACAAGATATCGCCCGAGAAAATGAAAAAGACGGGGGGCAGGATCGGAAAGGTAGGGGTTTTTGTCAATGAGGATTATGAAACCTTGTTACGAACGGTGGAAGAATACCGTCTGGATATGGTGCAATTGCATGGTGATGAGTCGGAGCGATTTTGTGAAAAGGTGGCAAACTATGTAACAGTGGTTAAAGCTTTCCGGTTGGGTAATAACGACCCCATTGAATGGATGGTCAGGGCCTATGATGAATGTTGCGACATGTATATGTTTGATACACTGGGGGCAGGATATGGGGGTACAGGCAAGAAATTTGACTGGGGTTTACTGGCCGATAAACAGATCGACAAGATCTTTTTTCTAAGCGGGGGGATCGAACCCGGGGATGAAGAAAAATTAAAAGAATTTGCTGCTGGTCCACAAGGCAAAAAGCTATTCGCTGTGGACATCAACAGTAAATTCGAGATCAGTGCCGGAGTAAAGAATATGGAAAAAATAAGTTCATTTATTAATAATCTGAGAGATGGTAACGTATAAACAGCCAACGGAACAAGGGTATTATGGCAAATTTGGCGGGGCTTATATACCGGAGATGCTTCATCGCAACGTGGAGGAGCTGAGAGAGCGGTACCTGAGCATTATGGGTGAAGCGGATTTTCAACACGAATTTCAGGCACTCTTGCGTGACTATGTGGGAAGACCCACGCCATTATATCTGGCAGAACGATTAAGCGCTCATTTCGGGGCACAAATTTATCTCAAGCGCGAAGACCTTTGCCATACAGGCGCGCATAAGATCAATAATACCATTGGGCAAATATTACTGGCGCAACGTTTAGGGAAAAAACGCATCATCGCTGAAACAGGGGCCGGGCAGCATGGGGTGGCAACCGCAACGGTATGTGCCCTTAAAGGAATAGAGTGTATTGTGTATATGGGGGAGAAAGATATCGAAAGACAGGCCCCGAATGTGGCCAGAATGAAAATGCTCGGTGCTACTGTGATTCCAGCTACTTCCGGAAGTAAGACCCTGAAGGATGCGACCAATGAAGCCATCCGGGATTGGATCAATCACCCCGATGATACACATTACATAATTGGCAGTGTGGTAGGGCCGCACCCCTATCCGGATATGGTGTCCCGGTTTCAAAGTGTGATCAGTGAGGAGATCCGAAAGCAATTAAAAGAAAAGACCGGCAATGAACTGCCTTCTCATGTGATGGCCTGTGTAGGCGGGGGAAGCAATGCTGCCGGGGCCTTTTATCATTTTCTGGAAGAAGCTTCCGTGAACCTGATCGCCGTGGAAGCTGCTGGACTGGGTGTACAATCCGGACATACGGCTGCTACCACCCAATTGGGTACGATGGGTATCCTGCATGGGAGTAAAAGCCTCGTGATGCAAACAACCGATGGGCAGGTAGTAGAGCCTCATAGTATCTCAGCCGGACTGGATTACCCGGGAATCGGACCCCTGCATGCGCATCTGTTTGATTCCGGACGGGCAATCTTTTTATCAGCCACGGACGAAGAGGCCCTCGCAGCCGCTCTTCAACTGGCCAGACTTGAAGGCATTATCCCGGCACTCGAAACAGCACATGCCTTGTCTGCCTTAGGCCAGGTAAAATGGAATAAATCGGATGTAGTAGTGATTTGCCTGAGTGGAAGAGGGGATAAGGATCTGGGAACCTATATGGCACATGGGCTGGGTTAACCATGGAAGAGCAATGATACAGACTTTTTAAACACTAACGTATGAAATACATTCTCGTTCTTTTATTGTTTGGGGTGTTGAGTTGTGAAACCAAACCCTATACCAAGCATGAATTGAAATTCTCCAGAGTAAAAGAAGATTGTCAGGGGATGAGTGCTGCCTTTAAAATGAATTCAAACCTCAATGGGGAGCGGTATGAATTTCAGCGTTGTCTGGATACCGATTTTAACGAGGGTCAATTAGCCTCCATTCGCCAGGGGGATACGGTTATCTTGAAATTTACCCGTACACCTGGTAAACAGCAAGCCCTTTTTGATCTTATTGTGGATGTAGACAGCTACCCCCGTTATAATTTTCTCACCATTGATGGGGAGACCTTTACCATCATACCTACCACCAATTGATAAGCCGACGCTATGAGCCGATTAGATGCATTATTTAAGCGAAAGAAAAAAAAGGTGCTCAATGTCTATTGCACGGCAGGCTTCCCGCAACGCGACAGCACCCTCGAAGTAATACGATCCTTACATACATCAGGGGTAGACCTGGTGGAATTGGGTATGCCCTATAGCGATCCACTGGCCGATGGGCCCGTCATACAGCAAAGTAGTGCCAGGGCCTTAGCCAATGGAATGACGATTCAGTTATTATTCGAACAGTTACAAGTATTGCGACGCTCTCCTAACCAGGGAGGTATTGGAAATGAAATGCCAGTAGTGTTGATGGGGTATATGAATCCGGTGCTTCAATATGGGTTTGAACGTTTTTGTGCCGATGCCGCTGCCGTAGGAATTGATGGCCTCATTCTTCCTGACCTTCCCGCCTTTGAATACAAAGCGGAATATGGGCCCGTGATCAAAAAGTATGGGCTTGATTTTATATTCCTGGTAACACCGGAAACAAGTGAGGAAAGGATCCGGGAACTGGATGAACTGAGCAGCGGTTTCCTGTACGCCGTATCTTCTTCTTCCACGACCGGCTCAGATAAGGAGATGTCGCCGGTGGAAGATTATCTGGCACGATTGAATAAAATGTCGTTGAAAAATCCCATTCTGGTAGGTTTTGGGATAAAGGACAAAGCGAGTTTTGAACGCGCTGCCAGCCATGCGGCAGGGGCTATTATTGGCACGGCCTATATTCAACAGATTGAGAAAGGGGTAAAAGAAGCCGAAAAGTTTATTGGAAGTATTCTGGACCTAAAAGCTAATAGCTTTTAGCTTTAAATTGAGAGCGGAAGACCGGACTCGAACCGGCTACCTACAGCTTGGGAAGCTGTCGCTCTACCAGGTGAGCTACTTCCGCTTAGGGCTACAAAAATAGGACATGAATTTAGTAATTATAAAATATAACGCGGGAAATATCCGGAGTGTACTTTTTGCTTTGGAGCGGATCGGTGTGCAAGCGGTGGTAACCGATGAACCCGATCTGATCCGGCAGGCCGACAAGGTCATTTTCCCGGGGGTTGGTGAGGCCAGTTCAGCCATGCGTTACCTGAAAGAAAGGGGGCTTGACCAACTGATCTCCGGGCTTAAGCAACCTGTGTTGGGAATCTGTCTGGGTATGCAACTCATGTGCCGGTATTCGGAAGAAAACGATACACCCTGTCTGGGAATTTTTGAAGAGACTGTAAAAAGATTTGCGCCCTCAACAGATCAACCCCTCAAGATACCTCAGATGGGATGGAATAAGATTTATGGGTTAAAGACTGGTTTGTTTGATCGAGTAAAAGAACAGTCCTATTGCTATTTTGTACATGGATATTATGCCGACCTGGGCGAACATACCATTGCCACGACTGATTATGTTACCCCATACAGTTCGGCGCTGTCCAGGGATAATTTTTACGGAGTACAATTTCATCCGGAAAAGAGCGCGGAAGTTGGGGAACTCATTTTAAAGAATTTTATAGCCTTATAGCATGGAGATCATACCTGCCATTGACATCATTGAAGGGAAATGTGTCCGGTTAACGGAGGGGGATTATGCGCAAAAAAAAGTGTACAATGAAAACCCGTTGGAAGTAGCGCTTCGTTTTGAAGATGCCGGGCTCACACGGTTGCACCTGGTGGACCTGGATGGGGCTAAGGCGGGAGCCGTGAAGAACTGGAAAGTATTGGAGCAATTGGCCGGAAAGACAAGGCTTCAAATTGATTTTGGCGGAGGATTGAAAAAGGAGGAAGATGTACGGATCGTTTTCAATTCAGGTGCGCAATGGGCCACGGTGGGAAGCCTGGCTGTTAAAGGCGAGGATATTTTCACGGGTTGGTTATCCCAGTTTGGTGCCGATAAATTTTTATTGGGTGCGGATGTGAAGAATGAAAAAATTGCGATCGGAGGATGGTTGGAAACTACAGATATCTGGGTGTATGACCTGATTGAAAAATATACGCAGAAAGGCATCACTCATTTGTTCTGTACAGATGTAAGTAAAGATGGACGATTGGAAGGACCTGCCATTGGTCTGTATAAAAATATCGTATCAAAATTTCCGTCGCTGTATTTTATCGCCAGTGGTGGCGTGAGTTCCCTGACCGATCTGGAGGCCCTGCAGGAAGCAGGTTGCCGGGCAGCGATTGTTGGGAAAGCGATCTATGAAAACCGGATCACACTGGATGACCTAAAACGATTTTAATGACCATTCAAAATACAATAACTACCCCTGTATCCGGGCTTACTAAACGGATCATACCTTGTTTGGATATCCGTGACGGGCGCACCGTGAAAGGCACCAATTTTGTTGACCTGCGTGATGCGGGTGACCCGGTAGAATTGGGGGCCCTGTATGCGCGTGAAGGAGCAGATGAACTTGTCTTTTTGGACATCACAGCTACCGTTGAAAAACGCAAAACCCTGAGCGCCTTGGTTCGGCAGATCGCTGTTCATGTTAATATCCCCTTCACCGTCGGGGGTGGTGTGCGGTCGGTGGAGGATGCCTCTGTTTTATTGGATAACGGGGCCGATAAGGTGTCGATCAATACGGCCGCTGTTGACAACCCCGCGCTCATTGGTGACCTCGCCCGGGAATTTGGGAGCCAGTTTGTGGTTCTGGCCATTGACACCCGAAAGGAAGAAGATGGGGAATGGTATGTTTACCTCCACGGGGGCAGAACACGTACCCCGCTTCGGGGTGTTGACTGGGCCAGGGAAGCCGTGGACCGGGGAGTAGGAGAGATATTGCTTACTTCGATGAACCATGACGGTACCAAATCCGGATTTGCACTGGATATTACCCGTCAACTTTCCACCACACTTCCGGTTCCGGTGATCGCCTCGGGAGGAGGGGGCGCCCTGGATCATTTTGTGGATGTTTTCCAAAACGCTCAAGCGGATGCCGCACTCGCTGCCAGCATCTTCCATTTCAAAGAGATATCGATCCCCGACCTGAAAAAACACCTAAAATCCAAAGGCATCCCCATCCGCTAAGCCCAATCCTTAAATTCGCGTAATCCGTGTAATTCGTATAATCCGTGTACTCCTGGTAATCAATAATCCCCCATAAATTTGTACTTCCAATCATGAAAGTCGATTTTAACAAATTCAAAGACGGCCTCGCCCCGGTAATTGTGCAGGACCATCAGACCCTAAAGGTGCTGATGCTTGGATTTATGAATCAGGAGGCCCTGGACAAAACCATGCAGGAGGGGTTGGTCACCTTTTTCAGCCGGAGCAAGAACAGGCTCTGGACCAAAGGGGAGGAAAGCGGTAACCACCTGCATGTAAAGGAAGTTATGGTGGATTGCGATCAGGATACCCTGCTTATAAAGGCAGCCCCCACAGGCCCGGTATGCCATACAGGTGCTGATACCTGCTGGAATGAACGCAACCATTTTAGCGATTTTCTGCACTATCTGGAGGATATCATTGCGCTTCGTCGATCCGGGACGGATGAAAAATCGTATGTACATCAGTTGTTTGGAAAGGGAATTAATAAAATTGCCCAGAAAGTAGGAGAGGAGGCGGTGGAACTGGTGATCGAGGCAAAAGACGACCGGGATGACCTGTTTTTGAACGAGGCAGCCGATTTGTTGTTTCATTATTTAATTTTACTCCAGGCCAAAGGAAAAAAACTGGATGATGTCATTGAGGTACTGAAATCCAGACATAAATGAAAATGATCATGAAGAAATTTATCTTTTTGCTTTACACCCTGTCCATTGTTTGGATCGCTTCTGCCCAGAAAACGGAAGGGTTTCAGGTTTCAGGCAGTATCCTTGGGCTTGCCAACGGTACGGTGGTTAATTTGATGCATACCGAAACCAAGGCTATACTGGCAACTGATTCTGCAAAAGATTATAAATTTCAGTTGAACGGAGTAGTACCTGAACCAGAGATCTATTTACTGGTCATTGGAAAAGAAAAACCCCAGTATCTTTTCCTGGAGAATAGCCCGATCACCATTACCGGAAAACTGGATGATCTGGCCAACCTTTCTGTCAAAGGCTCTTCTGTACATCAGGATTTCGAGGCTTTCAAAAGTGTTTTCAATCCCCTGGTGGCACAAATCAATGATATCGCCACTTCGATCAATTCGCTTCCGGAGGGAAAGAAACGTGATTCGTTGGTCAATGTGTACAATATGATGCAACCACAGGTGCAAACCGCTATTGATACTTATCTGGATGTCCATCGCGGATCATTTATTGCACCCTTTATGTTATCTGTCACCTCGCAGTTTTATGACGATCCTATATTACTTGGAAAACGATTTGATCGCGTGGACGAAAAAGTCAGGCTTTCTCAATCCGGGCAACAACTCAAAAAATATATTGACTATAACAAAATTGGCGCGATTGGAACCACAGCAGTAGATTTTACACAGCCCGATACCTCCGGGGTGGGCGTTTCCTTATCCTCGTTCAAAGGAAATTACGTGCTGGTCGATTTCTGGGCCAGTTGGTGTGGGCCCTGCCGGGCAGAGAATCCAAATGTAGTGGCCAATTATCAGCGGTTCAAGGATAAAAAGTTTACCGTACTCGGTGTTTCTCTCGATAGGCCAGGTCAAAAAAATGCATGGATCCAGGCGATCAAGAAGGATAATCTAACCTGGACCCATGTAAGTGATTTGAAATTCTGGCAAAATGAAGCTGCCTTGCTTTATCGTGTTTCCAGCATTCCGTATAATTTCCTCGTGGACCCCAACGGCACTATCGTTGCTAAAAATCTCCGGGGACCCGAACTGGAATCGAAACTTTGCGAGTTACTTGGTTGTAATTAGCTATCAGCTCAATTCACATCCTGCTTATTCTTCAATTTCTCGATCATCGCTTCCACTGATTTTTTGTTCAGGTCATCTGGCGCAAGCGGCAGGGCCTTTGTCATGTATTTCAACGCATTCTTGAAATCGCTTACACCAGAGTACCCCCTTGCCAATCCAACCAGGGTTGTAAATTGGTCAGGGTGTTTGGAATAATTCATTTTAAATACTTCGAGTGCCTCGGTCGCTTTTTTCTGTGCAAGCAATTGCCGGCCGTATTGGTGCAGATCGATCACGCTTCCCAGCGGCATAGCATTTTTCAACACGGCATCCGCTTCTTCATTTCTGCCCATGGCCCTTAATACACTGGCTTTTGTAGCATGTGTCTGGAAAACCATATTCCCCCCAAAGATGGAACTGGTGGCTGTATCGGCCCAGAGCAAAGCCTCATCCAGGTTGGTCTTGCGCTGCGCACACCAGGCGGCGGCCTGGTCCCAACTCTGCCAGGTAAAGCCCAGTCTGTTGCGGAGTTCATTTCGGAAAATGGCCAACTGGTTTTTGATGAGGTCGGTCTCAACTTTAAAGGGGATCGATAATTTTTCCCACTGCAAAGCGATCGTAGCGGAGTTATCCGTTTGATTGGTGAATTCATATTTCAACCATTCAACCGAACGATCCAGGGCAACGGGTTTTACGGTGACCCGAAGCGCATCTTCTTCCGGGTTATAAAAATAGCTACCCCAGGAAATCGAATTCTTGGAAAAGATCACTATACAGGCGTTGGGATCATAGGCGACAAATAGTCCATACTTTCCGGCAGGAAGTTGTTTCCCTTCAATCGTAACATCGGTTGAAAATTCGATCGTCGTATTTTCATTCGCCCCTGCACGCCAGGGTGCCGCTTTGGATGGGCCAAACTGCTGGTCAATAAAACCGGAATGGACGATTCCCGTTCCATAGATCTTGCCTTCCCTTCCTTTTACACCGGGACGATCATAATGGATATTTACCTGAGTGAGACCGATCTGTTCGCCAACCATGGCTCTTTTATTGCCCCCACTGGGAGGTGTGGTCAATTGGGCAGACAGGCCGGCAGTTACAAGCAGGCCGGCTGCCAGAAGGAGTTTTTTCATAATGCTGCTGATTTTACCCAAATTTAATGGGATCGATCAGCGTTGCAATTGCCGCTTATATAATTGGATGCTGTTCTCATACCCAAGGTAAAGGGCGTCGCAGACAAGGGCATGACCGATGCTAACCTCATCGAGCTGGGGTATATGTTGACTGAAATACGCCAGGTTATGCAGGTCAAGATCATGACCGGCATTGATTCCAAGTCCTAATTCGGTGGCCTTATGAGCGGCGGAAACATAGGGGGCAATGGCTTTTTCTTTGTGCCCTGCGGCAAATTCACGGGCAAAGGCCTCGGTATAAAGTTCGATCCGGTCGGTACCGGTTGCGGCGGCTCCTTCTACCATTTCCAGAACGGGGTCTACAAAAATGGAAACACGGATTCCCGCGTCTTTAAATAGCCTGATGGTGGTCTGTAAATATTCCCGGTGGGTGATGGTATCCCATCCGTGATCGCTGGTCAATTGGCCTTCGGCATCGGGTACCAGGGTTACCTGGTGGGGTTTTGTTTCCAATACCAATTCGATAAAACGCGGCTCCCGGCAATTTCCTTCAATATTGAATTCTGTGGTGATGATCTTTCGGATCTGCCGTACATCGGTATAGCGGATATGACGCTCATCCGGTCGGGGATGAACCGTAACGCCATCGGCGCCAAAACGTTCAGCATCGATGGCTGCTTTAACCACATCGGGATTATGCCCCCCGCGGCTGTTGCGCAGGGTGGCAAACTTGTTGATGTTGACAGACAGTTTTGTCATTCGGCAAAGATAGAAATAAAAAAAGACGGTCTCCATGGAGGAGACCGTCTGGAAGGGGGTAGTTGGTTATGGGATTATTATTTGACGATGATCAGTTGTTTCTGTACTTCCACTCCTGCGCTGTTGCGGATGATCAGGGTGTAACGACCAGACGGCCAATCCAGCGAATAGTCGTTCAGTTTTCCACCCAGTGTCCAGGAACCCATTTTATGACCTGTTTGATCATATGCGGTGACAAAGGCACCCACAAAGTCGGCGGCAACCACCATACGGAAATTACCTCCGGTACTTGGGTTCGGGAAGAGATTGACCTTGTTGGCCGTATTGGCAACAATGGTAAACACATCCGATGCTGTACCCACGCAACCATTCGCGTCTGTGAAGGTATAGGTCACCTGGTGGTTTCCTTGCGGGAAGGCAGCCGGGTTGATAGAAGTTCCGCTGATACCTACACCGGAGTAGACACCGCCTGTACCGGCCGGTGATCCACCACTCAATGTGGTGATCGGTGAGTTGACATACAAGGTATCAAATGGCAGGTTGAGTGTGGTAACGATAGGCGCGATCACAGTTACGTTGATCGAATCACGTTTTGCACAAGCCTGGCTATTGGTTACTTCAACCCAGTACAATCCGGTGGAAGCAGCTACCAATGTAGAGGTAGTAGCGTTGTTGTTCCAAAGGAAGGTAGAACCAGTAGGCTGAGTTCCGGGGTTAAGTGTTTTGGTACCGCCGGCACAAACGATCGCATCTGGTCCAAGGTCAACAAGCGGAACAGGACGAACCGTTGCATTGATGGTATCGGCAGCCGAACAACCTGTACCAGGTGTTGCTACAGAATCGTTGAATACAATGAACCAGCTATTGATCGTACCCTGGTCACCATTAAAGAAGTCTGTCACACGCAATGACCAGTTACCATTCGGGTTTTGGCCGTTGAATACGGTAAAGGATTCCTCGGGGAGGAATGTTCCGGTGAATGGCGAAGAGCCGGAGAAAATGGGAACAGAGGCCGAAGGGGAGAAGCAGGTATTGGTGTAGTTATCACCAGAACCGCCATTACCTATCGACAGGTCCATGATCGTTCCGGAAGGAGATACCAGTTGGATATCCATATCTGAGTTCCAGGTATGGGTAATATTGATACAAACCTGATTGATACTTGTTGCCGACATAGTAGTCCGTGTCAATCCGGATACTGCCTGCGTTGAGTTCACGGTTTGCAGGTCGAAGATGCCAACCGGTGTGTTCGTAGTAAAGGTTTTAGTACCGGGGCCATTGATCAACGGACTGGTTACAGTCAGGTAGTACTGACCGGTCGCTGTAGCCGTTAAGGTAGGCGTCGTAGCACCAGTATTCCATACATAGGAACTTCCTGCAGGCTGTGTATTGGCACTCAGCACAATACCGGTATTGGTACATTGGTTAACATCAGCGCCGAGGTTAACCACAGGGACGTTGTTAATGAATTTGGATCCGTTGAAGGTGCTGTTTGTGGCATTTCCATCTCCCACAGCGGTGGCTACCACCTGGAAGGTGTATGTGCCGCTGTTGCTAAAGGCAAAGGCTGGAGACAGGCTTACATTGGTTGTAGCTCCCAGAGCCAGGGTACCGCTGTTGAGTGTCCCTGTCAGCGTACCGCTGCCAGCGCCACCTACGGTAACCGTAACAGTCACAGGGTTCACGCTGAAGTCGATCGGAGCAGCACCAAAGTTTTGAATGGTTGCTTCGAGGTTGCTGAAAGCAGGATCCGGACAATATACGGTAGGCGTGGTGATGGCTATTGCGCCAACATCCGCTGCGGGCACTTCGGACAGGCTGAAATTATCAAAGCTCAGGTACCAGGGTCCGCCTGTTGGTTCATTCACCCGGATCGCGAAATAATAAGTACCATTCGCTGTGGGGGTAAAGGAACGTTTAACTTCTGTATAAGTAGTTGGGGCGGCTGTTCCGTTTTCAATAAAGGAAGTGCCAACCTGTGTAGCTCCGGCTGAGTTTGCTGTTGTATTGACAAATACATCACCTACCCAGGTACTGCTGGCATCGTAATCAGCATACCAGAATTTGAAATCATATTGTGTACCTGCTGTAAGGACAAAGCCAGGGCTCCAGATATACTCATTGACGGCTGACCAGGGAATCTGGATAAAGTTTGGTGCGGACAAAGCATTCGCATCAAAACTACTGGAGGCGTTATTAGCAGATCTCCAATCGCCATTTTCTTTAACCCAGCCGCAAGGGAAGGAGGTTGATCCCAAAGTAGTCAGGCCATCAAAATTTTCAGACCAGGGGAAAGTACTTACGATAGAAGCCTGATTGACGACCTGGAACGGAGTTGAGAAATCATCAATGCCTGAGCAGGTGATCTTACGACGGTAATAAGTTGTCGCTGTTTGTGTGGTAGTCAATCCGCCACTTGTCTGACCACCGATATCGGTCCAGGTACTTCCGTTGGGAGAGGATTGCCACTGATAAGTAATACCTAAACCAACGCTTGCTCCTGTAACGCTAAGCGTAAAATTGGTACCCTGACATACTGAACCAGCGGGCCCATTGGTAGTTCCACCGGTAGGCGGAGCGGTACAACTTGGCGGAGGTGCAAAGACAAATTGAATATTTGGCCGGTTGCTGGAGGTAGAGCCAGTTCCGGTTGGAGCGGAACCATCCTGTTGCCAGAATTGGTGACCCGTAGTTACAGTGGAATAACGTACATCATTACCTGCACTTCCACCCGTTCCCGATCCTCCAAAGTTACACTCTACCATCACCTCGAGGTTTTGGTTAGCGTTCAACAGGAATGGAGAAGGAAATGTAAAAACCCTCCATCCTGTAGTATTTCCGGGAGTACCAGTATAAACAGTTGTTGCGCCGGTTATTTTGGTAGCCCAGGTAACAGAACTTTGTGTAGTGGTGGTACCAACTTCTTTCAGGTACACTACGGTAGGGCCTGTGTTGGCTGCCGTATTACATTCAAAGGCAATGGAGGTAACGTTGACGGCACCTCCGGTGGTGCCCATCTCTGCAGCCGTATAGATCATGGAGCTGCGTCCAAATCCCCAAAAATAATTGAGTGGAAAGCGTTGTACGCTTGTTCCTGTTCCAACGGTTACTGTTTGGGAAATCGCGACGTTTGTCGCAAAAAGTAAAATACACGAAAATAGAGCCTGGTAAAGCTTTCTCATACGCCGGGTAGTTTTTGGTATAATATTTACGTTGGGGCAGTCTCCCCAAACGAGCCATGAATTTAGGTATTATTTTTAAACTGGTAATATTTATTTTTAACCCTGATAATGATGAAGTTACAGCCCAAATAGGAAGCATTATTCAGGTCCTTTTTGGCATAAATAAATACCCCGCCGGGAGGCGGGGTATTCTGTTCAAGGTTACGGATCAGGGTTTTGGACGGCAGATAGAAGAGGCTTATTGCTTTATGATTTTTTGTGTTTGGATCGTTCCATTGGTAGCGATCATGGACAGGACATAGGTTCCTGTTTTCAAAGTGCTCAGGCTGATCGTGTTCAAACCGGGTTGGAGTTGCTTCTCGATCAGTATCTGGCCATTCAGGTCAAATAAACGGGCCTTTTGGAAAGGGGTTCCTTCTTCGGCCAGGTTAGATACCTGGATATTCTCACGTGCCGGGTTGGGCCATACGGCAATCAGTTGGTTGTTTGTCTTAGGCATGGTCAGCATCCGAACATCCGAGAAACCATTTCGTCCCGTCTTATCGGTAGTACGTAAGCGGAAATAGATGTTTCCGGAATTAGTACCCATTGTAGTGAAACTGTATTCGCTCAGGTCATTCGGGTTATTTTCGGAAGAAACAAAACCCAGGCTGTTCCAGCTTACCCCATCCAGACTTTGTTCCACATAATAGCCCTGGTTGTTTTGTTCGTATACTTCCCATTTCAAAGAGATCTGGTTGTTCTTGGCCAAGGTTACAGAGAACTCTTTCCACAATACCGGCAGGATTTTATAAGGGAAACTGCAGGAAGTAAGGTCATTTCCAAGATCGGAACCAATAGTTCCAACAAAGGTCAGGGCCAGGTTATTTTCGAGGCGATACAAACGGTTGCCACTTTTGGTAGCCATATAGATCTGACCGGTAGGGTTAAAGGCGATACCAGCGAAACTTTGACCTGTGGGCGTAGTTGCCGTAGGCGCGATAACACGAGTTACGGTGAAACTGGCAACAGGTGTGGTTGGAAGGTTGGCAGGGAAGCGGTAAAGTCCATAATTGCTGTTATTGGAGGTTACCAACCAGATATTGCCCCAACCATCGATTGACATATCACCGGCATTCTGTGAACGGACAATGGCATCTACATCATTTCCATCCTGGTCAACAATGGTAGACGTGATAAAGGTCCAGTTATTGGTGGTAATGTTATAATAGTTCAGGTTTCCATCAGTATCGATGGTATAATAACCGGTACCGGAAGAGCTCACACAACCTGTATGCACTTCTGCTGTACAAGTAGTGGTAGCCAGAAGGCTTACTGTACCAGTGGCGGGATGAAAGGATACAAACTCGTTGGGGGTACTGCCTACGTTACGTTTGAAGTAGTAGAATTTACCATCCACATAGTTATAACCCATTCCATTGGCTTTATTAACTGTGTTACCGGAGTAAGTGGTATTTTTTACCACAGATCCGGAGGCACCGGAATTGACATTGATCTCACGGATCTCTCCGCTACCGGACAAGCCATAGATAATATTGTCGGGATCAGTACAGACCGTAGAGATCTGAGCGGAGGCGTTTTGAAAGGTGAAAACGCACACGGCTGTCAACAGAATGACAAGCGAATTTTCACACTTAAG
>JANRLV010000002.1:0-34820 GCA_033762195.1 Chitinophagaceae bacterium
AGCAGGGTGAACTGGCTTTTTCCGGTAAGGGCATTTTTAGAGCAGGAAAATATAACCAGGGCGAGCAAAGGAAGGATAAGCTTTTTCACTATGATAATTTTAGAATAAATCAAACAATGATTGTACCAAACCAGATGAACTGCACGTGTGTAAGGTTGCAGTAAGGTACGAATTTTTAAGGTAGGTCAGAGTCGGCGGCGCTCACGACGGCGGTCGCGGTGCTTGAGGATGGGAACTTTACTTTCGCTGCCACGGAGCAGGCGACCGATATTCTTTTGGTGGGTGACCAGTACCATGAGACTGACTGCCACCGCAAAGATCCGGTAGAAGTCATTGTCAACATTAAAGATCACCAGAATAAAAATCGGGAAAGCGATACTGGCGAGGATGGAGCTTAACGATACAAATCGGGTAAGATATAAAACCAATAAAAAGACCCCGACACAACTTACAGCGGTCAATGGAGATATGCCTAATACAAGTCCAAATATGGTGGCTACTCCTTTACCCCCTTTGAATTCTGCCCAGATGGGGAAAATATGCCCTACCACTGCAGCCAGGCCAAGGCCAATTTGCAGGTTGGTCATTTGTGTTTCGTGGCCAATGTAAAAAGGTAAAAGATAGGCGAGTCTTACAGCAACAATTCCCTTCAGCATATCAACGATCATCACAAAAGTTCCCCAGCGAGGTCCAAGGACGCGATAAGTATTGGTGGCACCGGCATTGCCGCTTCCATAGTCCCGGATGTCAACGCCAAAGAAGTGTTTACTCACCCAGACCGATGTAGGAATGCTGCCAATCAGATATGCCAGAACTATCAATAACAGTTCGTTCATAGAAGCTTGGGGTTAAAGTTGGAACACAAAGATAACGATTTGAGGGAAAAGTTAATATAAAATTAACCCTCAGGCCTCTTTATCCCTTGAAACTGAGGCATATCCAGCCTGCCCTCTCCATTCGGTCCATGAATTTCAGGCCTACATGTTGGGCTCCGGCCAATATATCCTCTTCATCCGTGGTCAGAAGCCCGCTTAAAAGCAAGGTTCCACCTGAAGTTAAACGATCGGCGAGGCTTTTGAAGTGCCCGGTGATTACATTTTTATTAATATTCGCCAGTATAATATCGAATTTCCCTTCGGCAGGAACCCGATCTGCCAATTCCCATCGGATTTGATAACAGTTGTTGGCCTCTCCATTCTCCGCTGCATTTTCCATGCTCCAGGTGTCATTGTCAATCCCCAGCACTTCCATGGCTCCTGCCTTTTCGGCCAGAATAGCCAGAACACCTGTTCCTGTCCCAAAATCAAAGACCTTTTTCCCGGTAAAGTCGATTTGCTCCATTCGTTTCATCATCAGCCAGGTGGTAGCGTGATGACCGGTTCCAAAACTTTGTTTGGGGGTGATCACGATCTCGTACCGGACATTTTCTACCGGGGCATGAAACCCGGCCCTTACCGCACAGAAATCATCTACCAATACCGGTTCAAAGCTGGACTCCCATCGTTGGTTCCAATTGATATAGGGAACTGTGGTTATGGTATAGGGATCTGTGCCGGCCATCTCTTTTAGTTCCTCTTCCTGAAACTTCTCTTCCGGTATATAAGCGGAGAATCGGTCTTCTGTTTCCTCAAACCCTTCCCATCCTGCTTCTGAAAGTGTGGCTATAAGTATATCCACTTTTTCGGGGGATAGCCCTTTAAAATCGATCTGTATATATGCTTTGTTCATAAAATAAAAAGTGCCTTTGGGTTGCCTGGTAAAATTACCACCAGGAAGCCAAAGGCACTGTATGCGATTATTCGTTCTTAATTATTCTCCGGCTGTCCGCCCTGGGAGGGATTATTCTCCTGACGTTCAGGTTTTGGAATGAGCGCCTTTCTGGAGAGTTTGAACTTACCCGACTTAGGATCGGTTCCGATCAATTTTACTTTGATGCGGTCACCTTCTTTCAGTACGCCATCGAGTGTTTCCAATCGTTTCCAGCTTACTTCAGAGATATGGACCAACCCTTGCTTACCAGGCAGGAACTCTACGAAAGCACCAAAAGGCATGATGGATTTAACAGTGGAATCGTATACATCTCCAACGGTGGGGATGGCTACGATACCTTTGATCCAATTTTCTGCCCTTTCCACACCTTCTTTATTTGTACCGAAGATGCTTACTTCACCCATATTGTTCTTCTCTTCAATATTGATGGTGGTTCCGGTTTCGCGTTGCATTTCCTGGATCACTTTACCACCAGGCCCGATCACAGCGCCAATGAATTCGCGATCAATGAACATCTTCAACATGCGTGGTGCATGGGGTTTCACTTCGGAGCGTGCTTCAGGCTGGCAGGCATACATGGCATCCAGGATATGAAGACGGCCACGACGTGCCTGGTCAAGTGCTTCACGCATTACATCCATGCTCAGGCCATCTACTTTGATGTCCATTTGCACACCACAGATACCATCACGGGTACCTGTTACTTTGAAGTCCATATCACCCAGATGATCTTCATCACCAAGGATATCTGTAAGGATCGCATATTTTCCTTCCTTGCTGATCAGTCCCATGGCCACACCCGAAACGTGTTTGGGAATGGGGATACCCGCATCCATCAAAGCGAGAGAACCGGCACAAACGGTTGCCATCGAAGAGGAACCATTTGATTCGAGGATATCACTCACGATACGAACGGTATAGGCATAATCTTCACCAGGCATCATTTGTTTCAGCGAACGCATGGCCAGGTTACCGTGTCCTACTTCCCGGCGACCAGGGCCGCGCATCATCTTCACTTCACCGGTAGAGAAAGGAGGGAAATTATAATGCAGAATGAATTTAGAATAATCTGATGTGGCTGCACTTTCTACCAGCAATTCATCGAGGGGAGTACCCAGGGTGACGGTGGTCAGGGATTGTGTTTCGCCACGGGTAAAGAGCGCCGATCCGTGTGGAGTGGGTAATACATCTGTCTCCATATCGAGGGGGCGAACCTGATCCAGTTGGCGGCCATCAAGACGTACACGATCATTCAGGATCATATCCCGTACCACATGGTATTGAAGATCGTGATAATAATTTTTGGCCTTTTTCGCAATCGCATCATCGAGCTTCTCGCCTTCGGCAACATTGTATTCTTTCGTCAGGTATTCGATCAATTCTGTTTGAATGGCATCGAATTTATCCGAACGTTCATGTTTTCCAAGTGCGGATTTGGAAACTTCGTATACTTTTGGTTTGGCAAAGCCTTCTACTTTCGCGAGCAATTCAGTATCCACCACTGGAGGTGTCACCTCGCGTTTTGGTTTTGCACCGGTCATTTGCCTTAATTCCTCCTGGGCTTTGATCTGGATACGGATGGCATCGTGTGCGATACCAAGTGCTTTTACCAGGTCTTCCTCAGAACACTCCTGGGCTTCACCTTCCACCATCATGATATTCTTCTCAGTAGCGGCGATGATGAAATCAAGGTCGGCTTCCGTTAACTCACTACGGGTGGGGTTTACTTTGAATTCTCCGTTGATGCGTGCTACCCGTACTTCGGACAGGATCTCCTGAATGGGAACGTCCGAAACAGCTAGTGCAGCAGAGGCGGCCAGGCAAGCCAGTGAATCGGGCATTACTTCCGCGTCGGAAGAAACCAGTGTCACGAGAACCTGTACCTCACAGAGATAATTTTCGGGGAACAGCGGACGAAGTGCGCGGTCGATCAGTCGGCTGATCAATACTTCGTAATCGCTTAAACGGCCTTCTCTTTTGAAGAAAGACCCGGGGATACGACCAGCAGAAGCAAATTTCTCCTGATAATCCACGGTCAGGGGAAAAAAGCTCTGGCCTTCTTTCGCCTCTTTATTGGCCACCACTGTAGCCAGCAGGATGGTATTTCCCATGGAGACAGTAACAGCGCCGTCGGCCTGGCGTGCCAGGCGACCAGTACCCAGGGTGATCTGACGACCATCGCCCAGGTCAAATGTTTTATTTATAGCTTGAGATAACATGAGTATTGTGTAAAGTAATTGAAATGCAAAAAACCCTCCTGAGTGGAGGGACTTGCGAATTGAAATATGTTTACTTCCGGAGGCCGAGCTTCTCGATCAGGGCGCGGTAACCAGTCAGGTTGTGCTTTTGGAGATAGGTCAGCAAACGTTTTCTTCTACCTACCAGTTGCATCAGGCCACGGTGAGTGGAGAAATCTTTTTTGTTGGCCTGGAGATGGCCGGAGATCTGGGTGATTCGCTCAGTCAGCAGAGCGATTTGGCCTTCAATAGATCCGGTGTTTCCTTGTTTTCCACCGAACTCAGCGATAATGGAGGCTTTTTTTTCTTTTGTTACAGGCATCTTTGATTTTTTTTAGAATGTCATCCGATTAAATATCCGATTATTTAAGGCGGCAAAGGTAGTGGATTTCAAGGGAAAAACCAATTTGGACCAGGATTTGGGGATTTGCAGTTTGCTTAGGATTTGGGGCACCCGGATGAGATCTGCATCACTGGAATCCTGGATGGAGTGGGATCACAATATACACGCCAATTAACTACCCGCAAAATCCGGAAAACCGGGAAATCCCTGCTAGCTAAATACCTAGAAACCACTACTTTTGACCAATGGAAACCGCTTCCTATTCCGAATCTACCCGGAATATCCTGGGTCTGCAATTGCCTACCGATCCACGTTGGGTGGACCTGGCCGGACTTTCCCTGGAAGAAATCCTGACCGACCATGCATGGTGTGAGCAAAAGGCGGCAACTTCCTGTATCTCAATTATTCAAAAAAACAGTGATAAAAGTGACCTGGTCGCGGCCCTTTCCCCGATTGTAACGGAAGAATGGGGGCATTTCCGGATGGTGCTGGCCGAGTTGAAGAAACGAAACCTTTCCCTGGGCCCCCAACGGAAAGATGAATACGTCAACCGGCTGTTGGAGTTTCATAAAAAGGGCGGACAATGGAAAGACCGATTTCTGGATAGCCTGCTCCTGATGGCCTTGATCGAGGCAAGAAGTTGTGAACGGTTTAAACGACTCAGTGAGGGACTCGATGACCCATACCTTCAACAATTTTACCGGCGATTTATGGAAAGTGAAGCCGGTCATTATACCCTGTTTATTGATCTGGCGGAAACCTACCTCGATAAAGAAGAAGTGCGTAAACGCTGGAAAGAGTGGCTTGTTTTCGAAGGCCAGATGATTCAAACGCTAACTGTGCGGGGTGACCGCATCCACTAAATCCCATACTGATGATCCAAAAAACCTTAGCCTATATCCATTCCAATGGAAAAGAAGTTTACAAGTTCGTATTGACCAACAATAATGGGTTGCGTGTATCGATCACCAACTATGGCAATATCATTTCCGCGCTGGAGTTGAATGACGTCAATCTGGTGCTGGGATTTGAGGACCTGAAGCATTATACCGCTCCAGCCTATCTGGCCTCCTACCCTTACCTGGGTGCGGTCATAGGACGTACAGCCAACCGCATCAAAGACGGAAGGTTTGAGTTGGATGGCAAATCCTACCAGTTGGCCCAAAACCTGGGGAGTGATAACCTGCATGGCGGGGTTGAAGGGTTTGATAAAAAAGTATGGGAGGTGGTATCGGTCAATGAAGAGGAGAATAGTGTCCGGTTCCGGTATGAAAGCCCGGATGGCGAAGAACATTTCCCCGGCAATCTTATCATAGACCAGGAATATAAACTTACTGCGTCCAATGAACTGATCATGGATTCATTTGCCGAAACGGATGCTCCTACCCTGATCAACCTGACACACCACGATTATTTCAATTTAAATGGAAGTGGCAGCATTGGAAAACACCGGGTACGGATAAATGCCGGGAAATACCTTGGGCAGGATGGACAACTGGTCGCGGATGGACGAAGGATACCGGTGGAAGGTACGCCCTTTGATTTTCAACGGACCAAAGAACTCCTCGGCGATAGTTCCGGTTATGACCAGAGTTTTTGTATCCAGGATGCGGATGGTAGTTTGCAATTGGCCGCCGAAGCCACGGGAGACATCACTGGCATTTCATTACAGGTGTTGACCACTGACCCCATTGTTCATTTATATACAGGAAGCGGTTTACCTGAGCTTGAATTCGATGGAAAAAAATATTTCGGCCCAAGTACAGGTTTTTGCTTTGAAACCCAGAAAGAGCCCAATGCCATCAATATACCTGGTTTCTCCAATACAGTGTTAAGGCCGGGGGAAAGGTATTTTCAGCGGGTGGTGTATGGTGTGAGGCGTGAGGCGTGAGAGGTGAATAGTGAATAGTGAATAGTGAATAGTGAATAGTGATAAAAAGTTTTGGGTTGCAAGTTAATAATATATAGGTATATGTTTCACTATTCACTATTCACCTCTCACCTCTCACGCCTCACGATAAACGAAGCTCAAGCCTGACGAAAATACTCTATCTCCTCCCTCAAATCCACCATAGGATATTTCTCCTGTAAAGCCTGGGCGAGTTGAAGATGTTGTTGTAAGAATTGTTGGTGGGCCCTGGTTGCTGCCTGAAAGGCTTTATGGTTTCTGGCTATCACGATCTTTCTGATCTCCTGGCTAAGCCATTTGGAAGGTTCATCCACCATCGCCTCCATGAATTTTTCCATCACAAACTGAGTAGCGGGATAATTGGGATGAACCATATCAATATCATAAAACCGATAATCTCTCAATACATCGATCACAAGTTCGTAGGCCGGAAAATACCAGGTTTTATCAAATTTATTGACCAATTGATGCACGGATTCCAAGAGCCGTGCTTTACTTCGGTTGTTTTCAACCACGCCATCCCGAATATGCCTTACCGGGCTAATGGTAAAGATCAATTTTAATTCCGGGTTGAAAGCACGCAGACGGTGGATCAATTGATCGAGGGCCGCTGTGGTTTCGGCAATCTCCATCATATGCTTCTGAAACCATTGTCCGGGTGCCCGATGGCAATTGGCTACAGCCGATCCTGTCGATAGGGAAGCTTTATCCGCCTGGTCGGTTAGTCTATAACTAAAAGAAGAACCGAGGGTGATGATCAGCCACTCTGCCTGACGAAGAAAAGCGTGCGCATTTTCCTGCGACCGGTTGATTTCTTCAAGACATTCTTCCTGTTTCAAATGCGAGAAACGGGAATGATGATGCCAGGTGGCCCAGACCTCGTTCAGGTAAAACAAGTCATTGGAGGTGTATTTTTTTCCCTCAATGTAGGAGAGAAGACTATGACAAACACTGGCCGGATCGAAAAGAATGCCATGGGGATTTTGCAATACATCAAACTTTAATTCCTGCAAGGCCTTTCCAATGTGCTCGGTGAAACAGGACCCCATGAGCATGATCTTTTGCCCATATCGTATCTGTTCCTCCGGCTTTTTGATCTGAATATCTAGTTGAAATTGCATGTAGTTTAGCTGCTTTATTCCCGCTCCTGCTCCCTTTTACTGAAAGATATCTTCTGCCATCGGAAGGCTATCTAACAATACCTGTTGGTCTATACCCATGGAAACCCCTTTTTCCCGATAGAAGGAAACGATATTCAATGTATCCAAATTTCCGACCAGTTCATCATCGGCCATGGGACAACCGCCAATGCCCTTTATGGCACCATCAAAGCGACGGCATCCTGCCTTCCAGGCAGCTTCCAGTTTTTCTTTCCAGTTATCAGGGCGTGAATGCAGGTGAACGCCGATTTCGGTTCCGGGAAAAGATTCCACGAGATAACCGGTCATATCATACACTTGTTCCGGTGTGGCCACTCCTACCGTATCTGCCAGTGAAATGATACCGATATCCATGCCAACGAGCCGGTTCACCCATTCGAATACAATGTCCTCATCATACGGGTCACCATACGGATTTCCAAATCCCATGGATATATACACAACAAGTTCTTTCCCTTTTTTCACACAAAGATCCTGGATATCAGCGACCCGTTCAATGGCTGTTTCCATGCTTGCCTGGGTATTTCTTTGCTGAAATGTTTCAGAAACAGAGAAAGGAAAACCCAGAATATCGATCTGATCAAAGGCAACGGCCTGTTCAGCCCCACGCAGGTTGGCAATGATGGCAAGTAGCTGGGTAGTGGAAGCCGTTTTATCCAATCGGGCTACTACCTCGGCTGTATCGGCCATTTGCGGGATAGCCTTTGGCGAAACAAAACTTCCAAAATCAAGGGTGTGAAAACCTACTTTCAAGAGTTGGTTCAGGTAGGCAATTTTCTTTTCTGTCGAAATCGGTTTTTTCCAACCTTGCATGGCGTCGCGCGGACATTCAACCAGATGTATGCGTTGTTCAATCAAGGCAAACGTTGTTTAAATGCTTCGTATAGGATCATTCCTGCCGCTACCGAAACATTGAGGCTTTCAAAATTTCCCACCATCGGTATCTTCATGGTCTCATCACATATCTTCATCAGTGCCGGATAAACACCCTTTTCCTCCCCACCCATGACGATGGCACAGGGTTCCCGGAAATCACAGTCAAACAGGGTTTTTTCCGCGGTCATTTCACTGGCAAAGACACGGATCCCGTTCAGGTGTAATTCATCCACGGCCTTCATCAGGCTGTTGACACGGCAAACAAAGATTGATTCAAGGGCACCGGCAGATGCTTTGATCGCATCCTCCTGTAAAGGTGCCACTCCTTTATCTGGTATCACCAGGGCCTGTACGCCCATACAAAGAGCGGTACGCGCAATGGCCCCAATATTTCGCACATCCGTGATACCATCCAACAGAAGGAATAATGGGGTTTCCCCTTTCTCGACTACGAAACTGATCACTTGTTGTAGTTCGAGATATTGTATGGCCGCGGTAAAGGCGATCACGCCCTGATGGTTTCCCCGGCTGATGCTGTTTAATTTCTCTGGCGGTACGTATTGTATCGGCACCTGGTGGTCCTTAGCCAATTCACGGATCAAAGCAATGGAATCACCGGACGCATTTTTTTGCATCAGTATTTTATCAATGGCTTTTCCTGACCGGATGGCTTCTACCAGCGGTTGTCTTCCTAAAACCAATGAGGATTTCTTGGGTCTTGGTCGTTTATCCGATCTCTCCATTCAGTAACATGAGTTTAACCTTAATAATAGCAGCCACCGAAATGGCGTCTGTGATCTCTCCCCTTTCCACCATGGCAAAAGCTTCTTCAAAAGGCAGTTTTTTAACCATCAATTGTTCTGTTTCCTCCGGCATGGCCTCCCCTTGTTTAAGATCACGGGCGAGGAAGACCTCACTTATCTCATCGGAGCATGAATTGGAGAGGTGCATGGTAAGAATCTTTTGCCAGGCCAGGGCCTCCATTCCGGTCTCTTCCTTTAGTTCGCGTTTTGCGGATTCCAGCGGGTCCACCCCCATTTCTCCACCGCCTTCGGGTATTTCCCAGCTATACTGGTTGAGGGTGAATCGATATTGGCCCACAAGGTAAGTGTTCCCTTCCTCATCCAAAGGCAGTACACCAATGGCGATGTTTTGGAAATGTACCTTTCCATAGATCCCTTTTCCCCCATTGGGGTTCAATACATCATATTCCGTCACCTTGATCCAGGGATTTTCGTAGATGGGTTTTTCGCCCAATATTGTCCAGGGGTTGGTGGATTCCATACCGTGAAATTAAAAAACCTCTCCGGTATGGAGAGGTCTTTCTTTATAAACTTCTTTTTGTTGTAAAAAGCGTTGAAAAAACCGCCGGACTTATTTCAATCCAAAAGCCCTTTTCACTTTGATCACATAATCCAGTTTCTCCCAGGTAAACAGCTCAACGGTTACTTTCTTCTCATTGTCTTTGCCTTTGTTGAAGGTCTTAACAACCTCTTTTGGCTCACGGCCCATGTGACCATAGGCAGCTGTTTCGCTATAGATAGGGTTACGCAATTTGAGGCGTTGTTCGATGGCATAAGGACGCATATCGAAGATCTCTTCTACTTTGCGCGCGATCTCTCCATCGCTCATGTCCACCTTGGCCGTACCGTAAGTGTTTACATAAAGGCCACAAGGTTTAGCTACACCAATGGCGTAGGAAACCTGTACCAGTACTTCATCACAGAGACCGGCAGCCACCAGGTTCTTGGCGATGTGACGGGTGGCATAGGCTGCGGAGCGGTCTACTTTGGAAGGATCTTTTCCACTAAAAGCACCACCACCGTGAGCACCTTTTCCACCATAGGTATCAACGATGATCTTTCTTCCGGTCAGACCAGTATCTCCATGAGGCCCGCCGATCACAAATTTGCCGGTGGGGTTGATATGGTAGGTGATCTTATCGTTGAATAATTTACGGAGTGAAGGTTTCAGTTGTTTCATCACCCGGGGGATAATGACTTCGATGATGTCTTTGCGGATCTGGTCCAGCATTTGTTTATCGGTGCCAAAATCATCGTGCTGGGTAGATACCACGATGGTGTCTATACGCACGGGTTGGTTATTGTCATCGTATTCGATGGTCACCTGGCTTTTGGCATCGGGACGCAGGAATTTCAATTCTTTACCGGCGCGACGGGTTTTAGACAATTCCTGAAGGATCTTATGTGCCAGGTCAAGTGCCAGGGGCATATAATTGTCCGTTTCTTTGGTAGCATAACCAAACATCATACCCTGGTCGCCGGCACCTTGTGCATTGGCTTTGGCTTCAAAGCTCAATTTCTTTACGGTACGGTCAACACCCCGGTTGATATCGGCACTTTGCTCATGAATGGCTGAGAAGATACCACAGGAGTTGGCTTCGAACATGTATTCAGCCTTGGTATACCCGATGTTACGGATTACTTCCCGGGCAATGTCCTGAACATCCAGGTAGGTTTTCGATTTCACCTCTCCGGCCAATACAACCTGTCCGGTAGTAACGAGGGTTTCGCAAGCTACTTTAGACTGTGCGTCATAAGCCAGGAAATTATCGATCAGGGCATCGGAAATCTGGTCGGCAACTTTGTCAGGATGACCTTCTGAAACACTTTCAGAGGTAAAGAGATAGGGCATGTTTGTTAATTGTGATTAAGCAAAAAGGTTTGGGCGCAAAGATAATAGCCCATTTGATACTTTACCAATGAAGTCCAGACTAAATTTTAGAGTAGATGATCCGCAGTTTCATTCGACGGGTAGGATGTGCCGTACCGCCGAGCCTGACCCTACCCGTAACATAATTATTGTTCAGGGTCTGGACGAAGCTGGTAAAATTGCCGGAATTATCAAAGTTATTGAGCCGAATGGAGTCGGTGCTGTACCTGTGAGACATCATCCTGAAATCCATGACCTTCTGCCCTTCTGTAACGATCTTTTGTACATACCGCGTAAGGTCAAAGCTCCAGCGGGCCACTTCTTTTCCTGATCCATTGGGTACGGTATTACCATAGGCCCCAAATGAAGCCAGGTTCAGGGTACCACTTCCGCCTGGATAGAGATCATAAGGGATGACCCGGTAACTACTGATGCTGGAATCGTAGGCATCCATCCAAATCGATTCCGGAGCAAAGAAAATATCATCACTTGGATCGTAGATCTGTTCGGCCACAAGTTCGGCCCGATGGATCAAACGGTTGCTAACATTTTGAAGACCAGGGACTTTGATCCTGGCATAAGATCCGGGTGAGTTGATCAGGTAAACAAAATCATCTGCCGCAGTCGTATTGGCTGCAGCTTCAAGTGGGGTGCCTGTAAAGTCACGCTTCACATAGTTGTGCGAGGCACATCCAATGGAAGAGAATATGCTATAGGGTGAAAATGTAAAATAACTAACCGTGGTATCTGGCTGGCCGTTCTTTGGATAACGGTAATAAAAGGCCAGTTTGGTATTTGGGGCATTGGCGAGAGCAAAGGCCATCAGGGCATTTCCCGATCCGGCGGCAGATTCAACAGCAAAGCCTTTGAAAAAGGTATTCAGCAAGGAGTCACTTTTATAGGCCCCTCCGGCAGTTGAGTCATAATCCAGCATGCGTTGTCCAAATAGGTCGGACAGACGAATACGGAGTTGGCTGACCGTTGTATCCTTATAGGCTTTAACGGTGTCCTTTAAGTTTTGGGGAACAATGGTTCTGGATCCCAACAGGTCACCGTTGACAAAAGTGGTGGATTTTACCAGATAGTTCGAATCCGCCCTGAAAACATTGGTCGGGATATTTGCGATCTCGTACACATTGATGGTCTGAGGGATGGTGCTATCACCATATGCACCTTTATAATCCAAGACCAATACCACCGAGTCAATGGTCAGACTGTCTGCCCGGGCAAATGCATGGGGAAACAGGGTTGGTTTGAGTTGGAGGTAGATACGGCCATCAGTCTTGCCAAAGAAAGGATCATTCGTGATCTGTCCCAGAAAATGTATCTCTGAAGAGAGCATCCGGATCGAATCTTCGTTGTCTCCGAAAATACCGTTATAGGTCTCTACATTGAGGACTGTATCAAAGGTGTTGATATTATCTACTGCCGGAATCAGCCCCGATCCGATATCTGTAAAGGCATTGATCCTTTTACACGCGGTAAAGATGGTGACGCCGGAAAGCAGGGAAACAATAAGGAAAAAAAGGACCAGATGCTTGTTCTTCACGGGGTTATAATTATTTTACCGGTATAAATTGGGGGTTGATGTTTACTTGCCTGCAAGGTCGCCATACAATTGCAAATAGTCTGTTAAATCAGACTCTGCATTATACAACAGGGTTTTCTTTCCTTTCACTTTGGTGAATTCCTCGACCAATTTCTTATCGATCTTTTCATCTCCAAAGGTGATGGCATCTGCATAGGTGGCACCTCCTCTGAAAAGGGCTGTATTGGTTCCATCCTTATACATTTCAAGATCTTTTTCTTTGATATTCGCATGGATCAGGGCCTTTTTGAGAAGTCCTGGGCCTAATTTTTCCTTGAAGGTATTTTGTCCAATTGTATAGATCACTTTGCTATGGGCAAATACGGGTTCCTTTTTATAAACGGTTTTGAGGAAGGCAGGCACCAGTCCGGTCATCCAGCCACTGCAATGAATCAGGTCGGGAGGCCATCCAAATTTTTTCACGGTTTCAAGAGCGCCCTTGCAAAAGAAAACGGTTCGAATGTCATTGTCCGGGTACCATTTTTCCTGCTCATCATGATAAATATATTTCCGCTTGAACAGGTCTTCATTATCCAGAAAATACACTTGTAAACGGGCATTGGGCAGGGAAGCTACTTTGATCTGAAGCGGCAGGTCGTCATTTTCGATGGAGATATTGATCCCGGAGAGCCTGACGACTTCATGAAGGCGGTGCCGGCGTTCGTTGATCACCCCAAACCGGGGCATGATACAGCGCACCTCATATCCATTATCATTCGCTTTTATTGCCAATTTGTTGACCGTTTCCGAGAATTCGGTGAATTCGAGGTACGGTGACATCTCGCTGGCAATAAATAAAATTCTTTTCTTTGCTGACATGTTTTTCGCTGTTTGATTTATCCGCCTGAATTAGCGTACTTGTTGCACAGAAAGCCGCAAAGGTAATTAAATTCTCGCTAATTGCGGGATAAGGGAGCTTAAGAACCACCATACTATACTACATGATGACCATTTTGAAGCATATCCGGGACCTGGAAAGCCACCTGACAGGTTACCGAAAAAAGGGTAAAAAGATCGGGTTTGTGCCCACGATGGGGGCCTTGCATGACGGGCATATGTCGCTGATTCGCAAATCCCGTGAGCAGGTTGACCTGACAGTTTGCAGCATTTTTGTCAACCCCACGCAGTTCAATGACCCGGCAGACTATGAAAAATACCCGGTCACTTTAAGTCAGGATATCCGCATGCTCGAACAGGAAGGATGCGATGTACTGTTTCTACCTACCCGGGTTGAGATCTACCCAGGCGGAACAAATGAATTAAAATCCTACGATCTGGGTTTTCTGGAAACGGTCTATGAAGGAAAATACAGGCCTGGTCATTTTCAGGGGGTTTGCCAGGTAGTGGATATTCTGGTTTCTGCCGTTAACCCCGATCTTCTTTACCTGGGCCAAAAGGATTATCAGCAATGCATGGTAATTGCCCGTATGCTGGCCATCACCGGTCGTCAGGAAATCGAACTTCAGCTCTGCCCTACCCTTCGTGAGCCAAATGGTTTGGCCATGAGCAGTCGTAACCGGAGATTAAGTGAGGAGGAAAGACAGCGGGCAGCGGTCATCCAGAAAGGACTGCAAAGTGTCAAAGCACAAATAAAACCAGGAGATACCCGTTTCCTGGTGAATGACATAGCGGATAGCCTTCGCCAACAGGGGTTTCAAATTGATTATTTTGAAGTGGCCGATGCTAAAACGCTGGCACCCGTGGCTGTCTGGAATGGGAAAAACGACCTGGTAGCCCTCGCAGCCGTTTTTCTCGGGGAGGTGCGATTGATCGACAACCTCGTTATTCCGGGCTCAAGTAGTTGATTACGAATTATTCTTAATTTTGTTCCTTATGCAGATACAAGTGCTGAAATCGAAGATCCATCGTGCGGTGATCACCGAAGCCAATTTGAATTATGTGGGCAGTCTGACCCTGGATGAGGATATGATGGACGCCGCCCATATCATTGAAAACGAAAAAGTGCAGGTGGTGAATGTGAACAATGGAGAAAGATTGGAAACCTACGTCATCCGGGGGAAAAGGGGTTCGGGTGTATGTTGCCTGAATGGACCTGCCGCCAGAAAAGGCGCGGTTGGTGATATCGTCGTGGTTATCTCCTATGCCCTGATGGATTTTGAAGAAGCCAAGCAATTTAAACCCTGGTTACTGTTTCCCAAAGAGGGAAATAAGGTTTAATCCCTCCCCATGAACAAAAGGTTGCGCACCATATTTCAATACCTGTTTTTTTTCGGACTGGGTATATTTCTGATCTGGTGGTCCATACGGGGACTTACGGATGACCATAAGGCACATATCCGCTCGGCGGTCAGGGAAGCCAATTATCTCCTTATGGTCCCGGTGTTTGGGATCATGATCCTGGCGCATTTCTTCCGGGCCCTCCGGTGGCGATTGTTGATCCAGCCCATGGGTTATCATCCTTCCATTCGAAATACGTTTTTTGCGGTGATGATCGGATACCTGACCAATCAGGCCTTGCCAAGGTTGGGTGAATTCATCAAGTGCACCTTCTTATTTCGCTACGAAAAAGTGCCTGTTGACAAATTGATCGGTACCGTTATCCTGGAAAGGATCATAGACCTCCTTTGCTTGTTGATTATTTTTGGCATCACCTTGTATTTACAACCGGGTATCTATTCCGATCTGATGAATGCCTTTTTTAATTCATCGCCGAATGGAGGTGTACAGGAAAATAAGATTGAAGGTTGGGTGATTGGTTCGATTACTATCGGCGCTGTGCTGATCGTGGTCATCCTTTGGATGTTGATCAAGAAGAAGACGATCAGGGATGTAATTGACCTGGGGAAACAGATCCTCTTACGCATCTGGAATGGCATCAGCACCATTCAGCATTTAAAAAAGCGGTGGGAGTTCCTGTTCTTAACCTTTGCCATCTGGTTTCTTTATTTCATTGGAGGATATATTGGGTTTAATGCGCTAAAAGAGACGGTGCAATATGGCGTTCCGGAAGCCTTCTCCATCCTAAGCGCCGGAAGTGTGGGCATGGTGGCCACACCCGGAGGTATCGGAGCCTATGCCGTGTTGGTGCAGAAAACCATGCAGGTTTATGGATTAAATGAAGGCACCGCACTTGCTTTTGGATGGTTGATCTGGCTGGCACAAACGACCGTGATTCTATTAGGAGGGTTTGCCAGTTTCATCCTGATGCCTCACCTCAATAAGAAAAAACAAAAATGAAAGCAACAGCCCATATCACCCAGAAAATCATTTCGGTTGAGGTTTTGATGGCCCGCATGGCTGCCTGGCGGGTGACCGGGAAAAAAGTGGCTTTTACCAATGGTTGTTTTGACCTTCTTCATCAAGGCCATATTTATTCCTTATCCGAGGCAGCGCACCAGGCGGATTACCTGGTGGTAGGACTGAATGCCGATGGCTCTGTTCACCGGCTCAAAGGTGAAGGGCGACCTGTTAATGATCAATATTCCCGCGCGCTCGTATTGGCTTCCCTGGTGATGGTGGATGCGGTGGTTATATTTGAAGAAGACACGCCGTTGGAACTTATTCGTCAATTAAAACCGGATGTGTTGGTCAAAGGTGGTGATTATACCATTGATCAGGTGGCTGGGGCCAAAGAGGTCATTGCCGCTGGAGGCAAGGTTGTAATCAACCCGATCCTGGAGGGTTTTTCTACCACATCTATCATTGCAAAACTTGCCCGTTAATCCGGGAAAACTTAACATTCACAAAAAGGCTTGTTCCTTAATTTTACCCGAATCGGAAAAGTTAGCATGGCATGAGTGAACAAAAAGCAAAAACGATCTATCGGGATATCAGTTGGCTGTCTTTTAATGCCCGTGTACTCCAGGAAGCAGGTGATCCATCTGTTCCTTTGCGCGAACGGATACGGTTCCTGGGCATTTTCTCCAATAATCTGGATGAGTTCTTTCGGGTACGTGTAGCCACACTTCGCCGGATGATCCAATTTGGAACGCGGCTCAAGAATATGTACCTCGAGTCCAATCCACAACATATTCTTGACCAGATCCAGGGAATTGTATTGGACCAGCAAAGGGAATTTGACCGGATATGGGAGGATATTGTCGACCAACTTCGCGAACAAAAAATATACCTCGTTACGGAACGACAATTGAACAAAGACCAGAAGGAATTTGTGCGTCGTTACTATGATGAGGAAGTGAGTTCGAATGTCATTCCTCTGATGATCCAGAGCATCCCCAGTTTTCCCTACCTGCGCGAAAAGTCGATCTATCTTGGAGTCGTGATGTGGAAAAGAGATTCTGCCCTGAAAAAGAAATATGCATTGATCGAGGTGCCGAGTCGGGTGTTTGGACGGTTTATCCAACTTCCCTCTCCCAATCCGGATGAGCACCATATCATCTTGCTGGAAGATGTGATCCGCTTTAACCTGCCGGTGATCTTTTCGTATTTTGGTTATGATCGTTATTCTTCCCATGTGTTTAAGATCACGAAAGATGCAGAGATCGATATCGATAATGATATTTCTACTTCCCTTATCCAAAAACTCGAAAAAGGATTGAAGAACCGCCGAAAAGGAAAACCGGTGCGTTTTGTCTATGATAAGCAAATGGACCCGGGACTATTGGAATTCCTGATCAGTAAATTGAACCTGGCCAGAAAGGATAGCATCATTCCCGGGGGGCGTATCCATAATTTCCGGCATTTCATGGATTTCCCCGATAATGTCTTTCATGTTAAACGACATCGCAGAAAACCATTCCCCCACCCTGCCCTGCGTAATGGAAAGCGGATCACGGAAACCGTATTGGAGGGCGACCTGATGTTGCACTTCCCCTATCATTCCTTCAACCCGGTGATCGACCTGTTGCGCGAATCGGCGATCGACCCGGATGTTACAGCCATTAAAGTCACCGCCTATCGCCTTGCCCCTAATTCAAAAGTGGTCAATGCCCTGATCAATGCGGTTCGAAATGGGAAACAGGTAACGGTCATGCTTGAACTTCGTGCCCGGTTTGATGAAGAAGCGAATCTGGCCTGGAAGGAACTGCTGGAAGAAGAAGGGGTCAAAGTGTTGATTGGTATCCCCAATCTGAAAGTTCATGCCAAGCTTTGTCTCATTAAAAAACGGGTAAAGAATAAAACCATACAGTATGGATTTGTGAGTACAGGTAACCTCAATGAACGGACGGCAAAAGTTTATGGTGACCATTGCCTGATGACGAGTAACCGACGGGTCATGGCGGATATCAACCGCATTTTTGCCTTTCTGGAAAAACCCAAAAAAGGCCTGGCTATTCTAAAGAATTGCAGCATGATCATTCCGAGCCCTGGGATTGTGCGCAAGGAAATTGAGAAGCTGATCCAGTTTGAGATCAGGCAGGCAAAAGCGGGAAAACCAGCTTCCATTATTCTTAAAATGAATTCCCTGTCGGATGAAGGGTTGATCTCAAAACTATATGAAGCAGCCAGGGAAGGTGTACAGATTCGGATGGTGATTCGGGGTATCTGCTGTATGCTGACAGAGAACCCGAAATTCAAAGAACCCGTTCATGCGGTTAGTATCGTGGATGAATATCTCGAACATGCCCGCGTGTGGGTATTTCACAATGCAGGCAACGAAAAAGTTTACCTATCTTCGGCCGACTGGATGGTAAGGAATATTGACCATCGGATCGAAGCCACTTGTCCGGTATTGAGCCCGGAGATTCAACAGGAACTCAAGGACATTCTCGATATCCAATTCAGTGGCAACGTGAAAGCACGCATCCTGAACAACTCGTTAAGCAATGAATATGTTCGTACGGGGAAAAGACGGATTCGCGCCCAGATCGAGATCTATAATTACCTGTATAAAAAAACTTTGACCCCTCTTGAGACTGGCAGCCATTGATATTGGAAGTAATGCAGCAAGGTTACTCATCAGCGATGTGATCGAAAATGGAACCCAACGACCGGAATTCATAAAAATGACCCTTGTGAGGGTACCCCTTCGGCTGGGTTTCGATGTATTTGAGAAAGGTACCATTACCCCGGTCAGAGAAGAAAAGATCATCAAAACCATCAAATCCTACCGACATCTTATTGATGTCTATGATGTAAAACACCTGAAGGCCTGCGCCACTTCCGCCATGCGTGATGCATCCAATGCAGAGGAGATCATCCGGCGGGTTAAATTGGAAACAGGTATCGAAATAGAGATCATCAGTGGGCAGGAAGAAGCTTCCTTTATTTACGAGAACCATGTGGCAGAAAGCATGAACAAGGATGAGTCCTACCTCTATATCGATGTGGGGGGTGGTAGCACCGAACTCACTTTCTTTAGCGATGGAAAAATGGTGTTTAAAGAGTCCTTTAATATCGGAACGATCCGTTTGCTCAAGAACCAGGTCAATGAATCGCAGTGGGATGCCATGAAGGAATTTATCAAGTCCAAAACCAAGGGGCACCACCATGTAACAGCTATTGGTTCCGGAGGAAATATCAACAAACTATTTTCCCTCTCCAAGAAGAAAGAAGGTAAGCCCTTGCATCTTGAACTGCTGCGTGATTATTACAAGGAATTTAGTAACCTGACCCTCTCCCAACGAATGATGTTATATAAATTAAGGGAAGACCGTGCTGATGTTATTGTTCCCGCCCTACTGATCTACATCAACGTGATGCGCTGGGCCGATGCCGAAGAGATCTATGTCCCCAAAATAGGTCTGGCCGATGGCCTCATTCACAATTTATACGAAGAGGTGAAGACTTCCATTTCCTGATGGGTTTTGACTAATTTTGTCCTTCAAATCCCTAATATGTCCGTTAATAAGGAAGTCAAACGTATCACGACCAATACCCTGAACAAAATGAAGGCATCGGGTCAGAAGATCGCCATGATCACGGCCTATGATTTTTCTTTTGCCCGGTTATTTGATGAGGCAGGTATAGATGTGATCCTGGTGGGGGATTCTGCCTCCAATGTCATGGCTGGACATGAAACCACTTTACCTATCACCCTTGATCAAATGATCTATCATGCCGCATCGGTCATCCGAGGGGTGGAAAGATGTCTGGTTGTAGTGGACCTTCCTTTTGGTTCCTATCAATCCAATTCGGTAGAGGCCCTTGCTTCTGCCATCCGGATCATGAAAGAAACCGGTGCGCATTCCCTGAAATTGGAAGGTGGTGAAGAAGTGCTTGAATCTGTCAACAGGATCGTATCCGCAGGTATTCCTGTCATGGGGCATCTCGGATTGACCCCTCAATCCATTTATAAATTTGGCACCTACTCCGTTCGGGCTAAAGAGGAAGCCGAAGCGGAGAAACTAAAAAGGGATGCCAGGCTACTGGAAGAAGCCGGATGTTTTGCCATTGTTCTTGAAAAGATACCAGCCAAATTAGCCAAAGAGGTTTCCGAAAGCCTGACCATACCTACCATTGGAATCGGCGCCGGTCCGGATTGTGATGGACAGGTTTTGGTGATGCATGATATGCTTGGGATCAATACTGAATTCAGACCCCGTTTTTTAAGACAGTACCTTGACCTGCATGGACTGGTTAAAGGCGCTGTACAACATTATATCAGTGATGTGAAAAGTGGAGAGTTTCCAAATGAGCAGGAACAGTATTGACCAGGATTTTAGGTTTAAAGAATTATAAGGATTTGATTTAGGGATTTAATGAAGCCTATTATTTGAAACGATAAAATTACCATATGGATTTTTTAAAGGCACTTAAGATCGGTGAAACAAACAAAGGAATTAGTACAGGCAAAGAATGGTTGGAAACCACAGGTGGCAACCTGGTTTCAACCTCCCCGGTGGATGGGAAAATCATTGGCGCGGTAACACTGGCCGATAAAGCGGCATACGAAGCTGTAATCAGCAAGGCCCAGCAAGCATTTGACTACTGGCGAATGGTACCCGCCCCTAAGCGAGGCGAAATAGTACGGCAGATAGGTGAAGCATTGAGAGCGTACAAAGAGCCCCTGGGTAAACTGGTTTCCTATGAAATGGGAAAAAGTTTACAGGAAGGATATGGAGAAGTTCAGGAGATGATCGATATCTGTGATTTTGCTGTAGGATTGTCGCGGCAGTTACATGGATTGACCATGCACAGCGAAAGACCACAACACCGGATGTATGAACAATGGCACCCGTTAGGCATTACCGGGATCATTTCCGCCTTTAATTTTCCTGTTGCGGTATGGAGCTGGAACAGTATGCTGGCTTGGGTATGTGGGAATGTCTGTATCTGGAAACCATCTGAGAAGGCGCCCCTTTGTGGTGTGGCTTGTCAACATATCGTCAATGAGGTTTTTGAAAAGAATGGGATACCCGAAGGGGTGAATTGTCTGATTACCGGAGGACGTGATGTAGGAGAATGGATGGCAGCGGATACCCGTATCCCTCTGATCTCTGCTACCGGTTCTACCCGTATGGGTAAGGCCGTGGGGGCAACAGTAGGTGCCAGATTGGGACGCGCTCTGTTGGAATTGGGTGGCAACAACGCTATCATTATTTCGCAGCATGCCGATCTCGATATGGCCATTCGAGGGGCTCTCTTTGGTGCCGTAGGCACAGCGGGTCAACGATGCACTTCCACCCGCAGGCTGATCATCCATGAGTCGGTCTATGAGCAGGTAAAGGGTAAATTGATTGCGGCCTATAAGCAACTTAAGATCGGCGATCCATTGGATGAACGTAACCTTGTGGGCCCCCTGATTGACAAGGACGCCGTAAAAATGTACGAAGAGGCTGTGAAGGCCTGCCGCCAGGAAGGTGGGAACTTTATCGTGGAAGCCAAAGTGCTGGAGGGGGATGGATTTGAAAGCGGCTGCTATGTTCAACCCTGTGTAGCTGAAGCAAAACCCCATTATGCCATCGTACAGCACGAAACTTTTGCCCCAATACTGTATCTCCTGAAATATTCTACCCTCGAGGAAGCCATTTCCATTCAGAATGGAGTACCCCAGGGCTTGTCTTCGGCGATCATGACCCTCAACCTGCGGGAGGCGGAACGTTTCCTTTCGGCAGCAGGGAGTGATTGTGGCATCGCCAATGTCAATATCGGTACCTCCGGGGCTGAGATCGGCGGCGCTTTTGGAGGTGAAAAAGAAACAGGCGGTGGGCGTGAAAGTGGAAGCGATGCCTGGAAGGCCTATATGCGCCGGCAGACCAATACCATCAATTACGGTGACCAACTGCCTCTGGCTCAAGGGATCAAGTTTGACCTTTAGCCTGTAAAACTTTGATTTACAGGATAATATTTTCGAAGTTTTTTCGTTATTCCCCTATCCAATTCTGTGTAAAACAAGTCCTGATGAAAAAACTTCGACTTATTGTCCTTTTGACGATCGCTACTCCCCTGTTTTCCCTCGCGCAATTGAGGATTGCCTTGGTTGGCGGGCCCCATGTATCAACGATCAAAGAAACAAACAACCTCCCCGGATGGGATTCCATTAGCCGCGGATATACCGCCCGCCCAGGTTTTCACGTAGGATTTGTTGGTGACCTTCAACTGGGTCAAAAATCCTCCTTTTATTTCCAGCCTGGATTTGTATTTTATAACAAAGGCCGTAAGTACTCCAACGCGGCCGACAGTTTTTATACGTCTACTGATACCAGTTTTGCAACCCGCTATTATGTTGATGGCACCCAATATCTGAATTATATTGATATTCCATTGAACATTGTCTTTAAAAAGAAGATCGGGGAAAATGCAAAATTCCTGATTGGCGGCGGCCCTTATCTTTCCTTTTTCTATAATGGTGTTGAAAAACGAAGCAGCAACCTTGTGGGTGTTGATTTCAAATCCGAAGAAAACAATGACCTCGCTGTGGGTAAAGGGACAGATAAATACCGGACCATGGATATAGGGTTCAACGCCCTTGCCGGAATCGAGTTTAAGAAAATATTCCTGACTGCTCAATACAGCCGAAGCATCACTGATGTATATCAAGCCTCCTACCCTGGCTCCTTTAAACACCAGGTGATTGGTGCGACCTTAGGGGTATTTATTGGTCAACCGGTTGACCTTTCTGATAAACCCAAGGACCGTGATAATGACGGCGTGATCGATATCGAAGATCTCTGTCCCGAAGAACCCGGCACGGCCTTAACCCAAGGTTGCCCGGATACCGACGGAGATGGCATAGCTGATCAAAAAGACAAATGTCCGGGAGTAAGTGGCCTGATGCGCTATGAAGGATGTCCGATTCCGGATAGTGATAAGGACGGAGTGAACGATGAAGAAGATGAATGTCCTCAGGTGGCTGGTTTAGCTGAATACAAAGGCTGCCCGGTTCCCGACTCCGATGGGGATTGCGTCAATGACAAGGAAGATAAGTGTAAAGACCTGGCTGGTTTGGCCAAATACCAGGGCTGTCCAATACCTGATACGGACGCAGACGGCGTAGATGATGAACAGGACCGTTGCCCCGATGTACCTGGATTGAAAGAAAACAATGGCTGCCCGCCGGTGAAGGAAGAGATTGTGGAAAAAGTGAATTTTGTGGCCCGTCAGATCCAATTCAAAACAGGCAAATCCATATTGACCGATCCCTCAAAGAAACTGCTGGATGAAGTGGCCGAGTTGCTGATCGCCCATCCTGAATTGCAGATCAACATTGAGGGACACACTTCCAGTGAAGGAGACCCCCGCTATAACCAGCGCCTGTCGGAAACCCGGGCCGGGGCGGTTAAAAACTACCTGCTGGAGAAAGGGGTGGCTGCCGACCGGTTAGCCAGTGCCGGATATGGATCCAGCCAATTGTTGAACCAGGAAAAAACCTCCGCGGAAAGATCTCTTAACCGCCGGGTAGAATTAAAGCTCAAAAACAATTGATAACCATAGTTGTTAAAATCTCCCGGTCAGACAACCGGGAGATTTTTTTTTCCGTCCATTAACCGGAATAGGACTCCCGGTTCATCCTCCCCGGATTGTCATTTTGGATGAATGGTTAGAACCTATACATGAATATTAGTTAATTGTGTCGTGTCAATAGGGAATTCCTCTATTTTCGCACCTTCTTAAAAAACAAAGATTCGAATGAAGTTCAAATTCCTCGCGCCGATTGCAGCCATGATCTGCTTTATTGCCGTATCCCCCCTCTCCTATGGTCAACTGACCGAAGAAAAGGTTCCCAATGGATGGCATTTGAAGGACGCCCAGAAAGATGGGTTTTCCGGTATCAGTTTAGATAAGGCCTATGAATTTGTCAAAGGCCGGAAAAGTAAAACCATTATTGTTGCGGTGATCGATTCAGGTGTAGACACCACCCATGAAGACCTGAAAGGTATTCTCTGGGTAAACCCAAAAGAGATACCAGGAAATGGAAAAGACGATGATAAAAACGGGTACGTGGATGATATCAATGGCTGGAATTTTCTGGGTGGACGTGATGGCCGTAACGTAAAAGAGGATTCCTATGAAGTACATCGTGTTTATTATGGCTGGAAAGACAAGTATGAAGGAAAGGAAATTGATGTTAAAAAATTAAGCGCCGAGGAAAAATATCAATATGAAACCTGGTTGCGTGCCAAACAGGAAATGGAAGAATCAAAGGCCAAGGGGAAAGAGACCAATATTGAATCCCTGAAGCAGGATTATACCGATACCAGACAGAACTATGAGGATGTGGTCATGATGGACAGTTTGCTCCAGTCACACCTCGGAAAAAAGGCCTTTGGTTATGAGGATATCAAGAATATTACCAGCGAGGATAAAAGCGTGAAAAGGGCCAAGGCCGTATTTACCTATTTGATGGAGGCCAATAACCTGAAGGATAAAGAGAACAGGGATATCCTGCAAGGTTTTAGCGAATATGTGGAATACCTGGCCGGTGAAGTACGTAAAGCCGAAGCCGGTCAAAGTGCTCCTATCGATTACCGCGGCTCGGTCGTCATGGATAAATATGGTGATTTTAAGGACCAATATTATGGTAATGGTGATGTGATGGCGAGTACCCCTTTTCATGGGACCCATGTTTCGGGGATCATTGGTGCTGTACGAAACAATGGCATTGGCATTGATGGTGTGGCGGATAATGTCAGGATCATGTCCATCCGGGCTGTACCCGATGGCGACGAGCATGACAAAGATATTGCCCTGGCCATTCGGTACGCGGTGGATAATGGGGCCCAGGTGATCAATATGAGTTTCGGTAAATATTTCTCCCCCGAAAAGAAATGGGTGGATGAAGCCGTTCAATACGCAGCCAGCAAAGGCGTACTCCTTGTTCACGCGGCCGGAAATGAATCAAGAAATGTGGACAGCATTCCCAGTTTTCCCAATGCCTACTTCTGGGACAATGGCAAAAAAGCCACTAACTGGATCAATGTGGGAGCCAGTGGAGACTTAGGACTGGATCAAATGGATCCTAACGGTGAAAAATACAATTCCCTGACTGCTTCTTTCTCCAATTATGGTAAGCAGGATGTGGATGTTTTCGCTCCGGGTATGAAAATTTATTCCACCATTCCCGGTGGTAATACCTATGGCATAGCGCAAGGAACCAGCATGGCCGCTCCGGTTGTGGCAGGTATGGCCGCTTTCATTCTTTCCTATTTTCCCGACCTAAGCCCCGAGCAGGTAAAATTTGTGATCGAGGCGTCATCTACCAAGACCGATCAATTGGTACGTATCCCAGGCACCAGTAAAGATGTACCCCTGAGCCAGATCAGCAAAACGGGTGGCTTGGTGAATTTATATGAAGCTGTAAAACTGGCCGCTACCTTGAAAGGAGAGCGCTCTAATCCGTCGAATAAGAAGCCGTTTTAATAAAATCAAACCATGCCACGTCCCGACCTCAGCCGCGTCACCCATTTTTATCATAAGTACATTCAGCTCGTTAATGAAGACGACCTGATGACCGCTTTTGAAGCACATTCTGCTCCATTCATTTCTTATTTAAAATCCATACCGGAGGAGAAAAGATTATACCGGTATGCCCCGGGTAAATGGAGTATACAGGAAATGGTGCAGCACCTCGTGGATGCAGAGCGTGTGTTTTCCTACAGGGCCCTTTGTTTTGCCCGAAAGGATACCCAACCCCTGCCAGGTTTTGATGAGGATCCCTATGCCGAAGCTTCGCGCGCGGATAGCCGGAATTGGAATGAATTGATTGAGGAATTTGAATGTTTGAGAAAAGCGACGATACTACTCTATCGTTCCTTTAATGCCGAGCAATTAGAGGCCGGTGGAATTTCGTCGGGTAACCTGAAAAATTATGTTCTGGCATTAGGGTTTGTGATATTAGGACATTGTGCCCATCATCAATCAGTTTTAGAAGAAAGATACTTATAGGATTTCGCGCAGCGAACGCAATGAAAAAGAGAACGCGGCGGCAGTTTAACTATCGATGTTAATCTTGCCGCCGCGTTCTTTGTCATTTTACTTTCCTCGGGAGAATCTACCCGGAATTCCAGGTAATTCGTATAACCGTTGTTCTAAAATGCCTTCTTCCCATCTCCCTGTCCTTTACCCAAGGCTAAATTCCGTTGGGTGATCATATCGGTCATGATCCTGGAGGCCTGTTCGAGGTAAATATCTTTCTGCAGGTTTTTAATCCAATTATTAAAGCGCTCCTGTTTAGCGGTATCACCGGCAAACCGGTCAGCATCCTTTGGTAAAGAGCTTACATTCATGCTTTGCTCCAGTTTTTTCAGGTTCTCGATCTGCCGGATGGTAGAACTGATCTTTTTTTGTTGGGCCTTATATACATCCAGTTTCAGTGGGATCTCCTTTTCACTTTGGCGAGCCAGCCATTCGGTATTCTCGCGGATCATATTGAAAGCTACATTGCTTTCTACCCGCTCTTTACTCAATTGACGAATATTCGTCAGGTCATAACCAGGGTTCCAGGGTGAATACGTGGCTTTGGATATCTCATCCCAGGGAAGAGCATCCGGATCATCCTTTTCACGAAGTTTGAGGTATTCGTAGTTGTCGGGAAGTACAATATCAGAATTAACCCCTCTCAACTGAGTGGACCCACCGTTGATGCGGTAGAATTTTTGCAGGGTCAGTTTGATCGTACCAATATCTGAATTGGCGGTCAGGAACCCTGAAGAAGGATCAAGACCTATATTTCGCTGAACGGTTCCTTTACCATAGGTACTGGTACTTCCGATCACCACTCCCCTGTTGTAATCCTGAATCGCAGCAGCGAAAATTTCAGAGGCGGAGGCACTGAATTCATTGACCATTACGGCAAGGGGACCATCATACAAAATATTGCGGTCACGGTCCTCCAGGATACTGGGTTTACCATCCCGGTCTTTTACCTGAACGATGGGTCCCTTATCAATGAACAAACCGGCCATTTGAACTACGTCATACAACGATCCTCCCCCATTATTACGCAGGTCAAGGATAATGCCATCGACATTTTCAGCTTTAAGTTTACGCACTTCATTGGCCACATCGACGGCACAACGGGCACCATTGGGCCGCTCGAAGTCAGCGTAGAATTCAGACAGGTATATATAACCGATCTTGGAGAAAGAGTTTTTTACGATCGCGCTGCGCGCAAATGTTTCGTCCTGTACGATCTCATCCCGGATGAGGGTTACCAGTTTGATGGTTCCATCTTGTTTCTTCAGGGTCAGGTTCACTTCCGTACCCTTTTTACCCCGAATCACTTTCACAGCGTCTTCCACTTCATAACCGATCAGATCAATGGGTTCTTCTTTTCCTTGTGCAACTTTTAAAATGATATCGCCAGCCTGTACTTCACCCGATTTCCAGGCGGGGCTACCAGCCAGCAGGGTATTGATCTTGATATTGCCTTCATCGTAGATCAGCGAGGCACCGATTCCATAGAACCGGCCACTCATCTGCTCATCAAAATAGCGTTTATCTACCGGGGGGAAGAAATCGGTATGGGGGTCCATCGACTTGGTGATGGTATTCACGAAATAGCTGAACTTCTCATCATTGTCGAATTTATTGCGGTAGCGGTCAAAACTCCGGTCCATGATCTTCATGACCTTTTCCCGTGCTTCTTTTTCCAGTTCCTCATCGGTTTTTACCACAAACCCTTCTACCCCTTTGTTCTTTTCGCGAATGTCTAAAAGATCTGCATAACGCTCCAATGAAAGATATTTCAGCCTTTTTCGCCAGGCTTCTTTTCGGTCGGCTTCTGTTTTGGCAAATCCGGTTTTCTCTCCATCCAGGTTGGCGGATTCATCCACTGAAAAGTCAAATGGCTGGGATAAGACGTCTTTATAGATCAATGAAGCCTCTTCCATTCGTTTGTTAAACACGACGGCAGTAGCCAGGAAGAACTCTACCGGGGCGCCTTTGATCTCATCATCGATCCGGGTTTCGTATTTCCGAAGCGACTCGATATCGGAGGACAGGAAGATGTTACGGGCAGGATCCAATTCGCCAAAATAGCGGATAAAGATCTTTTTCGAGAACTCATCATCAATGGATTTGGGACTGTAATGCCCTTCCATGAGCATAGCCCCTACATTTTTGAGCACTTTTTCATAGTCACCAGGAGGGTTGTTTTCGCCAGTACCCAGGGAACGGAAAGCCAGGAACACACCCGCTACAATCAGCAGCACGAGGATCGGTAATCGTTTCATATCAGACATGTATTTTAATGCACTACGCATATGACCAAAAATAACGTAAAAACAGGGTTTTTAATATGCACCCGCCTCTCTTAACAAAGGTTTTTGATGAATGGTTCTGAGGCGGTTAGAATTGATAAAGCACAAAAACTTTGGGCCAATAATTTTTTACCTGCGTGGTTTTTGCTTATTTTTGCCGCCCAAAACGGTGATCATAGCTCAGTTGGTTAGAGCATCAGATTGTGGTTCTGAGGGTCGTGGGTTCGAGTCCCATTGGTCACCCTTCCCAACCCCGGGTATCCCAAAATCAGGTATCCGGGGTTTTTAATTAGACAATTCCATGAGTTTCTGGTACATACTTATTCCTCTTTTATCGGCTTTTATTGGCTGGTTCACCAACTGGATCGCCATAAAAATGCTGTTTCACCCCCGGGAACCCCGAAAAATCCTGTTTTTCACTTTTCAGGGTGTATTTCCTAAAAGACAGGCTGCTTTTGCCCAGAAACTGGGAAAACTGGTGAGCGAGGAACTTTTGTCCTTTTCAGACATAAAAGACAAGATCAGCAACCCGGATAACCTCGAAAAGGTAATGCCGGTGATCGATAATCATATTGACCATTTTTTACGGGTCCGCCTGAGCGATCAAATGCCGGTGATCAGCATGTTTATTGGGGATAAAACCATTAATTCCCTTAAAACCTTGTTTATGACCGAGCTCCGGGAGCTTTTTCCGGTCATTATGCAGAAATACGCGGATAATCTCCAGGGGGAGATCGACCTCGAAAAGATTGTTGCCGAAAAGGTGGCTGGCTTTTCCTCCGATAAGCTGGAATCCATCCTTAACCAGATCATGAAAAAAGAGTTGGGATTTGTAGAGCTTCTGGGTGGGGTCATCGGGTTCCTGATCGGTGTAATTCAGGTGCTTATCACTCTGCTAACGGCTGGTTAACAGGATGAACGGTAAAAGTTCCTTTCCGGAAAGGCATCTAATTCCCTGTTCGCTTTAATCAAACCAAATTTCATTTCGATTGTCATACGCTTTTTGCTGTGCCAATCAATTACTTATAGAGAGAAAACCTACAAAAAAAGTCATGAGAAAAATTGTCACTTTCGTATTAAGCCTTTTCCTTATCCAAACCCTTGCCGTTGCCCAGATTCCTGGAGCGGCCAATGGCAACCGCGGTGGCCAGCAAATGAATGGTCGTTTTTACGGAAAGGTCATGGATTCCTTGCTCAATAAAGGGATTGATGGAGCTTCGGTCCAACTGATCCAGAATAAAATGGATACAGTGGCCAAAAAAAGAAAAGATTTCGTGATCGCCGGAATGCTCACCGGATCCAATGGCGATTTCAGCCTGGAAAATGTACCCCTTTTTGGTCAATACAAATTACAGATTACGGCGATTGGGTATAAGCTCATGGAGCAGACCGTAAAATTTGATATAAAGATGCCTGATCGGAACGCTATGAGTAGCGGGGATATGAGTGCCATGTTAAATATGGCTGATAAGGATCTGGGAAATATCAAATTGACAATCGATGCCCAGGTTTTGGCCAATGTTACTGTTTCTGCCGATAAACCCCTGATGTCGCTTGGGATCGACCGGAAAGTATTTAATGTGGAAAAGAGTATTACATCTACAGGCGGTACGGCCGTGGACGTAATGCGAAACATCCCTTCCCTTTCTGTGGACCTCGACGGTAATGTGACCTTACGAAATGCCGCCCCTACTGTATTTGTTGACGGGCGTCCTACCACCATGCAATTGGATCAAATACCTGCTGATGCCATTGAATCTGTAGAGTTGATCACCAACCCATCCGCCAAATTCGATGCCTCAGGTGGAACCTCCGGTATCCTGAACGTAGTTTTGAAAAAGAATAAAAAAGTAGGTTACAATGGTAGTGTTCGTGTGAATATGGATAGCCGGGGAATGCCCGGCGCCGGTGCGGACATCAACGTGCGTCAGAATAAAGTGAATTTCTCCAGCAGCATCAATTACTTTAACAGAAAATCCATCAGCAATGGGTTTACCGAGCGGAATACCTTTGTAGGGAACCCTCCCAGTTTACTGGAGCAGGTGGACAAGAATTTTAACCGTGGGCGTATGGCTTTTGCCCGTGCCGGTTTTGATTATTTCATTGACAACCGCAATACTTTTTCCTTAAGTGGAAGTATGGGTGGTGGTAAATTCGATTCCAGAAACTACAGCGATCTGTACACCACCTTTAATAGTACACCCATATCCGAACTTTTTGGTCAGCGTAATTCCTTTTCCACTGGCGATTTTCGGTTCAAAGGACTTCAGGGTGGATTCAAGCACAATTTCCCTAAACCTGGACGGGAACTGACTGCCGATGTTACTTTCAACCGCAGGGATAATTTAAATGACAACGATATCTTCACGGATTATTCCGCATCCAAAGGGGCGCCGGTAGATAGTTCCTATGTACAACGTCAGGTAAGTGAAGGGTTTGGTAGCAACCTGGTGATCCAGACCGATTTTGTAAACCCAATTTCAGATAACTCCAAGCTTGAAATGGGTTTACGGATGGCATACAATGATAACAACTCCGTGAACAATATCTATCAATTTGATCAGGGCTCTGGCAATTATATCCTGTCCAGCTTGTTGTCCAGTGATTTTAATAGCCGTTCTACTGTGTATGCAGCCTATGCCACTTTTACCAATAAGATTAAAGATTTTGGATACCAATTGGGATTACGGGCAGAAAGTTCCACTTTCGATGGGAATATCCCCAGCAAAGGCACACCCTTTGAAATCGATTTCCCCCTTAGCTTTTTCCCCAGTGTTTTCCTGAGCCAAAAGATGAAGAACGACCAGGAATTACAACTCAACTACTCTCGTCGGATCAACCGACCTGGTTTCTGGCAATTGTTCCCTTTTATTGATTATTCTGATACCCTGAACCTGAGCCGTGGTAACCCCGGATTGGAACCAGAGTTCACCAATTCGATCGAGGTATCTTATCAGAAGCTTTTCAAGAATCGTGATAATTTCCTGGCCTCCGTTTATTTTAAAAATACCAATGGCCTGATCACCCGGAACCAGATTTTGGAGACAAACCCATCTTCTGGAAAGGAACAACTGGTTAACACCTATGTAAACGCAAACTCCAGTTATATTACCGGTTTGGAAATGACGATGAAGAACAAATTGAACAAGTGGTGGGAATTGACCAGCAACCTGAATCTCTTTACTTCAAAGATCGATATTGATGATCCTACCATTCCGGAACAAGAGCAGTTCTTTAGCTGGTTTGGAAAGATCAATAACACATTTAAGCTGGCTAAAAACCTGAACCTGCAATTGTCTGGTGAATACCAATCCAAAACCATTCTGCCTCCCGGAGGCGGTGGTGGCCGTTTTGGTGGCGGGGGTATGTTTGGGCAAAGTGCATCTACCGCCCAGGGCTTTATCCGCTCGAATTATTTTGTGGATGCCGGTCTGCGTTTCGACTTCCTGAAAAACAATATGGCTTCATTGTCCCTCAATGTAAATGACATTTTCCGCACTCGTCGTTCCTGGGTGTATTCAGAGTCAGCTTATTTCACACAGGATGTGTTTCGCCGCCGAGATCCCCAGGTTTTCCGTCTCAATTTCAACTGGCGCTTTGGAAAATTCGACCCCAATCTGTTTAAACGCAAAAACCTGAAAGGCGAGCGTGAGGGTATGCAAAATATGAGTGAAGGGATCGGCATGTAATCCGGCTTTATTATCAACACCGATAGGAATACCCATGGCTTAGGTCATGGGTTTCTTTTTGGTATCTTTGACGTTCATGGATCTTCAATTTGCCATTGTTGGATGCGGGAATATTGCTCCCCGTCATGCGGCCCAGATCGTCCGGCACGGAAAGCTGGTGGCGGTCTGTGATATTTTACCTGAACGGGCAAAAGCACTGGCCCAAACTTATTCCTGCCGGGAGTATACTTCTTTTGATGAAATGCTGGAAAAGGAACCAACCGTCAACGTGGTTGTGGTAGCCACCCCCAATGGATTACATGCAGAACATACGATAAAATCGCTTCAGCAAGGCCGGCATGTGCTCTGTGAAAAACCGATGTGTCTTTGCTCCCCTGCAGGTTGGAGTATGCGGGATACGGCTCATTTTTTCCGGAAACAGCTCTTTGTGGTCAAACAAAACCGGTTCAATCCTCCTGTCCAGGTGGTAAAAAAATGGTTGGAAGAAGGTAAACTTGGAAAAATTGTGGCTGTACAGGTAAATGGTTTTTGGAACCGCCCGGCCAGTTACTATCAACACAGTTGGAAGGGCAGTCTCGATATGGACGGAGGTATCCTGTTTACACAATTCAGTCATTTCATTGACCTGCTAACCTGGTATTTCGGGGATATTAAGGAAGTGCAAAGCCACAGGAAAAACCAGCTTCTGGAAGGCCTTATTGAGACCGAGGACAATATCGTATGCGCCGGTGAAATGGAGAACGGGGCCTTATTTACTCTTCATTTTTCGGTAAGCAGTTACCAGCAAAATATGGAAGGGTCCATGACGATCCTGGGTGAGAAAGGCGCTGTGAAAATTGGAGGCCAATACCTGAATACCCTTGTATATAAAATAGGGAATGGCTTGGAGGGAGAGGTTGAAACGGCTTCCCGCTCGGCGAATGATTATGGTACCTATGTGGGTTCCATGAGCAATCATGACCTGGTCTATGATCAGGTAGTGGCACGACTCAATGGACAAACTGGTTTATATACAGGTGCTGAAGATGGTTTGCGTACCGTTGCTGCCATTGAAAAGATCTATCGCTCCTGCAACCCCACAACCCAGGTTTCTTGAAACGTTTACTCTTCACTGTAACCAATGATCTCCGGTACGATCAACGCATGAGCCGTATTTGTGGCAGTCTTGCCTCAAATGGTTATGATGTTGTACTGATCGGAAGAAAGAAAAGGGACTCCCCTGCCCTGGAAGAAAGTCCTTACAAACAGAAGAGATTGGGCTGTTGGTTTTCCAAAGGCCCCTTATTTTATGCAGAGTACAATATCCGGCTGTTTTTCTATTTACTTTTTCAAAAAGCGGATCTGATCTGTGCGATTGATATGGACACTCTTCTCCCTGTTTATAGCGTGTCCCGCATACGACGGATTCGCCGGGTATATGATGCACATGAATTCTTTTCGCAAATGGAAGAGGTGATAAGTCGTCCCCGGATCTATCGCATCTGGCATGGATTGGAAAAATGGCTGATCCCTCGTTTCCCCCAAGGCTATACGGTATGTCAGTCCATAGCAGAGGCATTTGAAAAGGAATTTGGCGTATGCTATTCTGTTATACGAAACTTACCACGCCAAAACCGGATACAAACGGATACAAAACGGGAACCTTTTCTCTTGTATCAGGGTGCCGTTAATAAAGGAAGGGGATTGGAACAATTGCTCGAAGCCATGGAGCAGATCGAGATTCCATTGGTTATAGCGGGTGATGGGAATGCCATGAAGGACATCAGGCATTGGATCACGCAAAAAAACCTTTCCGGAAAAGTAACGCTGACTGGTATGTTAGATCCGGAGGCTTTGCGATCTTACACGGACCGTGCCTTGATTGGGATCAATCCATTTCAGCGTCATGGCTTAAACCAGTATTTTTCCCTGGCCAATAAGTTCTTTGACTATATTCAGGCCGGCTTGCCCCAGGTGACCATGAATTACCCCGAATATGCCCGGATCAATGGCCAATTTGAGGTAGCCGTATTAATTAATGACCTATCGCCTGAATCGATTGTCTCGGCGGTAAACAATTTGTATCATGATCCTGTTCTATATAGTAGGCTCCGTTCCCAATGCCAATTGGCAGCCACCCAACTTATTTGGGAAAAGGAAGAAGCCAAGCTTATCGGTTTTTATGAGACATTATTCAGGCGTTGAGTGAAAGAAAATTACATATCATTTGCCACGACATCCCCTACCCGCCAGATTATGGGGGCGCGATGGATCTATTTTACAAGATCAAAGCATTACATGAACTGGGAGTAGGCATCATCCTCCACTGTTTTGAATACCGGCGTAAGCCCGATCTGGAATTAGAGAAGTATTGCGATGAGGTTCATTACTATCCCCGGGCCACCGGATGGAAAAGTGTAACCATTAACAGACCATATATCGTTCAATCAAGGCGGGTACCTGCCCTGCTAACACGCCTTGAAAAGGATAACCATCCTGTTTTAATGGAAGGCATCCATTGTACCGGTTTCCTGAAGGAATTATTGGAAAAGAACCGAAAGGTATTTCTGCGTGCCCACAACGTGGAATCGGTGTACTACCGCGAACTGGCACGATGTGGAAAGACATTTTCAAAAAAATTATACTACCTGGTGGAGAGTTGGCTATTGAGGCGCTATGAAAAAAGCCTTCCGGACAGTTTACCCATTTTATGTATCTCTGAAAAGGATGCCGGCACATTCAGGGAGGCATTTGGGAAAAAGAACGTTTCATTATTGCCTGTGTTCATTCCCTGCCAGGAAATAACCGCTGAACAAGGCATGGGCAGTTTTTGTCTCTACCACGGAAATCTTGAAGTGGCCGAGAATGAAAAAGCCGCACTCTGGCTATTGGAACAGGTGTTCACCAAGATCCGGCTTCCCTTTGTAGTTGCCGGTCGAAATCCTTCCCGTCGGTTAAAGACGGTAGCTCACCTGGCCCAACACACCTGTCTGGTATCCGATCCATCCGATAAGGAATTACAGGATCTGATGG
>JANRLV010000003.1:0-16560 GCA_033762195.1 Chitinophagaceae bacterium
TTGTGTATGTCTCTATCCGGTATAGCTCAGTCAAACGACGAGATCCGTTTATTGAATAATACACGCCTTTTACACAAAACCGTTTTCGAGACAAAAGACAGTCTCGTGTTGGATAATATATTTGGCTCCTCAGTAACTTATGGACATTCAAGTGGAAAAGTGGAGAACAGGGAAGAAGCGATAAGAGGGATCATACACAGTAAGATTAATTTTGTGGATCTTACTATAGACGGCATACAAGTTCAGTTGGTAGGAAATACGGCTGTTACCCGTCACGTGATGACCGCTAATGAGTTGTTGGCAGACAATCAGAAAAGGCCATTGAAATTATTGGTTTTGTTTGTTTGGGTGAAAGAAAGAAAGGAGTGGAAATTAATGGCAAGACAAGCCGTCAAGATATAAGCTAAAGGCCAAACGCTAATCGCTAATCGCTTTTAACTATTGGTCTCAAGAAAAAATACAACCATAACAATGGGTCGAAAATTATTACTGGATAAAGCACATGTCGAAGGCATTCGGGGCTATGAGGTGTACCGCCGCGAGGGGGGGTACCGTAGCGTGGAGAAAGCACTGAAGACCATGAACCCGGATGCTGTTACCGAAGAAGTAAAGAAGAGTGGGTTGAGGGGACGTGGCGGGGCCGGTTTCCCTACGGGTATGAAATGGAGTTTTCTGGCCAAACCGGAGGGCGTTCCCCGTTATCTGGTGGTGAATGCCGATGAAAGTGAGCCGGGTACGTTTAAAGACCGATACCTGATGGAATTCATTCCCCATTTGCTGATCGAGGGAATGATCGTTTCTTCTTTTGCATTAGGATCAAATCGCTCTTATATCTATATCCGTGGAGAATATGCCTGGATCGTAGACATTCTGGAACAGGCGATCGCCGAAGCCCGAAACAATGGTTGGTTAGGAAAGAATATTTTGGGAACCGGATTTGATTGTGAAATATATGTTCAACGCGGTGCCGGTGCTTATATCTGTGGGGAAGAAACAGCTTTGATCGAATCACTCGAAGGAAAAAGAGGTAACCCACGGATCAAACCACCTTTCCCGGCCGTAAAGGGCTTGTGGGACTGTCCAACCGTAGTGAACAATGTAGAGACCATTGCAGCCGTAGTACCCATCATCAACGAAGGCGGCGAGGAATATGCCAAGATCGGGGTAGGTCGTTCCACCGGGACCAAACTTATTTCCGCTTGTGGAAATATCAATAAACCCGGGGTGTATGAGATCGATATGACGATCAGTGTAGAGGAATTTATTTATAGCGATGAATATTGCGGTGGTATCGCCAATGGAAGAAGGCTGAAAGCCTGTATCCCCGGGGGGTCCTCCGTACCTATTTTACCGGCGAACTTATTGTTAAAGACCGCCAAAGGCGAAACAAGGTATATGAACTATGAGAGCCTGTCGGATGGTGGCTTTGCCACCGGTTCGATGATGGGTTCGGGTGGTTTTATTGTGATGGACGAAGATCAATGTGTGGTAAAACATACCTATACCCTGGCCCGGTTCTATCGTCATGAAAGTTGTGGACAATGTAGTCCCTGCCGCGAAGGAACAGGTTGGATGGAGAAGATCTTATTGAATATTGATCAGGGAAAAGGAAAGAAGAGTGATATTGATCTGTTGTGGGATATTCAACGTAAGATCGAAGGAAATACGATTTGTCCGTTGGGAGATGCGGCTGCCTGGCCGGTTGCGGCAGCTATAAGGCATTTCAGGGATGAGTTTGAGTGGCATGTGGATAATCCGGCAGATTGTTTGAAGAGAAATTATGGATTGGCGGGTTATGCCAATCCGTTGAAGTTGATGGAAGTTTAGTATTTCTCGCGGCGCACGCAGAGTTTTTTGGCGGACGCGGCGGCTGTCTTATATTTTTAAACCTTAACCTTGTGAAAATGGCAGAGAATGAACTGGCCTCTATGGCCCTGGATATCTGTTTTGAATTACATAAGAAATATGGTCCAGGACTTTTTGAGAGTGTTTACGAAGAGCTCTTTTGCTACGAATGGGAAAAAACAGGAATTCCTTTTAAAAGACAACAAGGTATTCCACTTATTCATGAAGAAGTGAAATTGGAAGTTGGCTTTAGGGCAGATGTGATATTGGATAATAAAGTGTTATTAGAATTTAAAAGTACCGAGGGATTTGCGGAGGTACATTTTAAACAAGTATTAACATACTTAAAATTGGCAAATATCCGACTTGGACTCTTGATTAATTTTAATGTAGTTATGTTAAGAACGGGAATAAAAAGAATCGCTAATAATTTGTAATAAGGGTTGCCGCCGCGTCCGCCTAAAACTTAGCGCCCGCTGCGAGAAATAAAAAAAATATGTCTGAGCAACTATTTAAAATAACGATCGATAACATCTCCATTGAGGTGGCGCCAGGGACTACGATCCTTGAGGCGGCACGCAAGATCGGTGGGGATGTGACTCCGCCCGCGATGTGCTATTACAGCAAATTGAAAGGGAGTGGGGGAAAATGCCGTACCTGTCTGGTAGAAGTATCCAAAGGATCAGAAAAAGATCCGCGCCCCATGCCCAAACTGATGGCCAGTTGCCGTACCACAGTAATGGATGGCATGGAAATAAAGAACATTACTTCGGAAAGAGTGCAGGATGCGCGTGCAGGGGTGGTGGAATTTCTTTTACTCAATCACCCGCTCGATTGCCCGATCTGTGATCAGGCCGGGGAATGTCACCTGCAAGACCTCGGCTATGAACACGGGAAAGAAGGTACACGCTACGAGTTTGGCCGCCGGACTTTTGAGAAACACGATCTCGGTCCTTATATCCAGCTCCACATGACACGCTGTATCCTTTGCTATCGTTGTGTGTATGTAGCTGATCAACTCACTGCTAAACGCGAACATGGAGTCCTCGACCGGGGTGATCATGCCCAGATCGCTACGCAAATTGAAAAAGCACTGACCAACGATTTTATTGGGAATGTAATTGATGTTTGCCCCGTTGGTGCATTGACCGATAAAACCTTCCGGTTTAAAAACCGTGTATGGTTTACCAAACCCGTGAATGCCCACCGCGAATGCAGCAAATGCTGTGGTAAAACTCAACTCTGGTTACGTGGCGAAGAAGTATTGCGTGTCACCGCGCGCAAAGATCAATGGGGAGAGGTAGAGGATTCCACACCCGGCCAAACCGGATGGATCTGTAACGAATGTCGTTTTGAGAAAAAAGACCTGAAAGATTGGGTGATCGAAGGGCCGGCAAATATCAGCCGTCACTCCGTGATCTCGGCCAATAAATATAAGACCCTGGTGAAACCGGAAGAAACGGTGGCCAAAGTGATGGGAGGAAGGGCACCTAAATTATTGATGGATATTCATGATGTGAGCGAGGTGAATGATCCTTCGGTGGACCTGAGCAAGATCAATGGCCCTGCCACCGGAGCCACATTTTCAAAAGAAAAAAATAAAGCCTGATGGACCTGTTGACGATTCCGTGGTTATTGTTACTGGAAAAAGCGATACTCATCCTTTTCATTGTAACCGTGTGCCTCGTTACAGCCATGTATGCTACCTGGGGTGAGCGTAAAGTAGCGGCTGTGATTCAGGACAGGCTTGGACCCAACAGGGCCGGACCGTTTGGTTTGTTTCAACCTCTGGCCGATGGACTGAAATTATTCATGAAGGAAGAGATCATTCCCAATTCAGCCGCCAAATTTCTTTTTGTGCTGGGTCCCGGATTAGCCATGGTGACCGCCCTGATGACCAGTGCTGTCATTCCCTGGGGGACCACCATTGATATTGCAGGCCGTAAGGTGGCACTTCAGATCGCAGATATCAATGTGGCCTTATTGTATTCCTTTGCTGTGGTCAGCATGGGGGTATATGGTATCATGATCGGTGGATGGGCCTCCAATAATAAATTCTCTTTGTTAGCCGGTATTCGCGGAGCTTCACAGATGATCTCCTACGAATTACCCATGGGCTTATCCGTCATCTCCCTCCTGATGATTACAGGTACTTTACGCCTCAGCGGGATCGTGGGACAACAAGCAGAAGGCCTGTTCAATTGGAATATCATTTACCAACCCCTGGGCTTCTTTATCTTTTTTGTATGTGCCCTCGCGGAATGTAACCGGACGCCTTTTGACCTCCCCGAGGCGGAGAACGAATTGAACTTTGGTTATCATCAGGAGTATTCCTCGATGAAACTTGGATTCTATCTTTTTGCAGAATACATCAACATGTTCATGAGCGGCGTCATGATGTCCACTCTGTACTTTGGTGGATATGATATACCCTTTGTAAATGAGGCCGCCTGGGGCGACCATTGGTGGGTAGGATTGATCGGATTTGGAGTATTGATGACCAAGGCCCTGATCTTTGTATTCATATTCATGTGGATCCGGTGGACCATCCCCCGTTTCCGGTATGATCAGTTGATGAACCTGGGATGGAAGAATTTGATCCCCTTGGACCTGATCAATATGCTGATCACGGCACTGGTGGTATTATGGAGGAATTAGCTATTGGCTAATAGCTAGTAGCTTTTAGCCTTTAGTTGAATTTATATAAGCAGGTATAATTAGAACTCAAAGTATTATGAATAAGCTAATAGCCAAAAGCTAGTAGCTAAAAGCTTAAAAAGCATGAACGCGTTAACCAACAGAGCAAAACCCGTAGATCGCAAACCCATGACCTGGGTGGAAAAGCTCTATGTTTGGAATATCGCCAAAGGAATGGCTGTTACGTTTAGCCATATCTTCAAGCGAAAACCAACGATCCGGTATCCGGAAGAGAAACGAAGCTTTAGCCAGGTCTTTCGCGGGCTGCATATCCTGAACCGGGATGAGGAAGGAAGAGAGCGTTGTACAGCCTGTGGACTTTGCGCTGTGGCTTGTCCGGCGGAAGCGATCACGATGGAAGCCGCCGAAAGACAGAAAGGCGAAGAGAACCTGTACCGCGAAGAGAAATACGCAGCCAAATATGAGATCAATATGCTGCGCTGTATTTTCTGTGGCTTATGCGAGGAAGCCTGTCCAAAGGATGCGATCTATTTATCACAAACCTTTGCCCCGGCGAACTATGGTAGAAAAGGATTTATTTATGGGAAAGATAATCTGCTGATCCCCCATCCAAAAAATGACCCGGAGGGTTTTGCGAAAGCAAGAGGGGAAAGGCAGTCAGTCAGCTAAAAGCTTTTAGCCATTCGCTTTTAGTAATAGCCAACACCAACTAACATGAACATAACTACAATACTATTTTGGTTTCTTACCGCGCTGGCGTTGCTCAGTGCGTTGATGATGATCACCCGAAAGAACCCCATCTATAGTGTGATCTGGTTGATCATGACCTTCTTCTCCATTTCCGGACACTATTTATTGCTTAATGCCCAGTTCCTGGCGGTGGTGAATATCATTGTCTATGCCGGTGCCATCATGGTACTGTTTCTTTATGTACTGATGTTAATGGACCTGAAAAAGGATTCCGAGCCGCGTAAGAATAAGTGGGTGAAACTGGCAGGCGCGGTAGCCGGAGGTACTTTATTGCTTGTTCTTGTGGCTGCCCTGAAGGATATTGATATAAAAATGGATAAAGCCCAAACCGGGTATGGCGATATTGGATTGATCGAAAACCTGGGCAAGGCCCTCTTCAATGAATACGTGATACCCTTTGAGGTCAGTAGCATACTTTTTCTCAGCGCCATGGTAGGGGCTGTGGTCATCGGTAAAAAAGATTAAGCAAATGGAGATCAACTATTACATATTCCTGTCACTTGCCCTTTTTGCCATTGGCATCACCGGGGTATTGACACGGCGTAATGCCATCATCATCTTCATGTGTATTGAGCTTATGCTCAATGCCGTCAATTTGTTGCTGGTTGCCTTTTCAAAAATGCATCACCTCAAAGCTGCCGCAGGGGCTGTAACAGCCGGCACAGAAGGGCAGCTCTTTGTGTTTTTTATCATGGTCGTGGCTGCGGCGGAGGTGGCGGTCGGATTGGCGATCATTGTGATGATGTACCGGAACATCCATTCGGTGGATGTCAACTTTTTAAACAGGCTGAAAAATTAAAGACCGGATCATTTTATGGAACATATTTTACAGTTTGCATGGCTTATTCCTTTACTCCCCTTACTGGGTTTCCTGATCAATGGGTTGGGTAGGAAATGGTTGTCCAAATCGGTCATTGCCACCATTGGCAGCGGGGTCATACTGGCTTCCTTTGTATTCAGCCTCATCCTTTTCCTGGATGTACGGGCAGGGCAAACCGGTTCAGGCGTGGTCCATTATTTTGATTTTATCCGGGTGGGCAATATCCATATCCCCTTCGATTTTCAGGTGGATGCACTCTCTTCTCTTTTTCTCTTGATCATTACGGGCGTGGGTTTTCTGATCCATGTGTATTCGGCTTCTTACATGCACAGTGAACCAACAGAACATTACGGTCGGTATTTTGCCTATCTCAATCTCTTTGTATTCTCCATGTTGCTGCTCGTTATGGGCGCCAACTTCGTGGTCATGTTCATCGGTTGGGAAGGGGTAGGTTTGTGTTCCTATCTGCTGATCGGTTTCTGGTTTAAGAACAACGATTATAACTACGCGGCCCGCAAGGCCTTTGTCATGAACCGGATCGGCGACCTGGGTTTTCTGTTGGCCGTATTCTGGTTATTTGCCAAAGTGGGTTCGGTGAACTACAGTGATGTATTCAGTTCCCTGCAAACTTTGAGTGGTACCGATATCACTATCATTACCTTGTTGTTGTTTGTGGGCGCCACGGGTAAGAGTGCCCAGATTCCACTCTATACCTGGTTGCCGGATGCGATGGCAGGTCCTACACCGGTATCCGCCCTTATCCATGCCGCAACGATGGTAACCGCGGGTATCTATATGATCGCAAGGAGCAATGTATTGTTTACTGCTTCGCCCGTTACACAAACCGTGATCACCGTGATCGGTTTGGCCACGGCCTTATTGGCGGCGTCAATTGCGCTTCGGCAAAATGATATTAAAAAAGTGTTGGCTTACTCTACCGTCAGCCAATTGGGTTATATGTTCATCGCCCTTGGTACCGGCGCTTATGTAGCAGCGGTATTTCATGTCATGACACATGCCTTCTTCAAAGCTCTGCTCTTTCTGGGTTCAGGTAGTGTGATCCATGCCATGGGTGGCGAGCAGGATATCCGTCGGATGGGAGGATTAAAAGGAAAGATGCCCATTACCTATTGGACCTTCCTGATCGGTTGTATTGCCATTGCAGGTATTCCTCCCTTCTCTGGTTTCTTTTCCAAAGACGCAATTCTATTGAGCGCCTTTGCACACGAAGGCATGTTCCACCAGGTGGTGTATTACCTCGCGCTGGGCGGGGCCATGCTGACTGCCTTTTATATGTTCCGTTTGTTCTTTACCACATTTCATGGCTCCTTCCGTGGCACACATGATCAGGAACACCACCTGCATGAAAGCCCGGCTGCCATGACAATACCCCTTGTCATCCTCGCTATTCTTTCCATCGTGGGCGGCTGGGTAGGCATTCCCGAAATAATAATGGAAGGTGGTGAACGCCTCTCCCATTTCCTGGCCCCGGTAATACCCCTGTCGGAGGGGCATACGGTTTCCCATCGCACCGAATGGATGTTGATGGGTACTTCCACGGCACTTGTACTGTTGATGATCGGGTTGGCCTGGAACCGGTATGCGAAATACAAAGAAGAAAAAGAAACAGCCCTGGGTAAAACCCTCGGTAATAAATGGTATGTGGATGAACTCTATGACAAGGTGATTGTCCATCCGATCACCAGCCTGGGGAATTGGCTGGAAGAAGGCATGGAAAGAACCGGGATTGATGCCATTGTGAATAATGTTGGCCGGGGAGTTCAATACCTCAGCCGTCAGATACGATTGGTGCAAAGCGGGCAGGTGGGGAGTTATGTTTTGTTGATGGTTGTGAGTATCCTCCTGTTTTTTGTGTACCAGTTTTTTATTAAAAAATAAGCGCTAACAACGTATGATCGCTTTTCTCCTCATATTGGTTCCACTGATTGCCGGAACCCTTGCTTTCTTCCTCCGGAACGGGCAAGGTGCACGTGGATTGGCTATGCTATCTTCTCTGGGTACATTGGGTGTGGCCTTGGCGGCGGTATTGACCAAGGATGCAGGCAGCCTCGCCTTTTCCGCCGAATGGCTCCCCATGTTAGGCGCCAAGTTTTCCTTACAGGCCGATGGCATCTCCCGCTTGCTGACCTTATTGACCGCGGCCGCTTATCCCCTGATCCTGGCGTCGACCTGGACACACGAATACAAAAACCCTAACCGTTTCTTTGGTCTGCTTTTGCTGACACAAGCCGGATTGATGGGTGTCTTTCTGGCAACGGATGCCTTACTGTTTTATTTCTTTTGGGAGCTGGCGCTGGTCCCTGTTTATTTTCTTTGCTCTACCTGGGGCGGAGAAAGAAGGATCCCGGTCACCTTCAAATTCTTTATTTATACGTTTGCCGGTTCTCTTTTAATGTTGGTCGGCATCATCTATGTATATAGCAAAACACCCGATTCCTCTTTTGCACAGACCTCTTTTTATCAGGCGGTGCTGAGTGGAGGAACCCAAAGTTGGTTGTTCTGGCTTTTCTTTGGCGCCTTTGCCATCAAAATGCCGGTGTTCCCTTTTCATACCTGGCAACCGGATACCTATGAGCAGGCTCCTACAGCCGTCACCATGGTATTGAGTGGTTTGATGGTCAAGATGGGATTGTTCGCCGTCATCCGCTGGTTATTGCCTTTGTTACCCATTGGGGTTAACAACTGGGCTGTTTCCGCATCGTTTTTATCCGTTATCGGTATCATCTATGCATCGCTGATCGCGATGCGGCAGGATGACCTGAAGCGATTGATCGCTTATTCTTCGATCGCGCATATTGGATTGATGTCACTCGCTCTTTTTGCCGGAAATGAAACAGGTATTCAGGGTGTGGTCATCCAAATGTTCAATCACGGGATCAATATCATCGGTCTCTGGATCGTGGTTGAATGGATCGAACAACAATTTGGCACCCGTCGGATGTCCGAACTGGGGGGCATTGCCCAACAGGCACCTGCGCTGGCGATATTGTTTGTGATCGTTGCCCTGGCGAATATTGCTTTACCGCTCACGAATGGGTTTGTCGGTGAATTCCTTATGTTCAATGGGGTGTTCACTTCAACTGCATACGATGGTAACTATACGGTAATGGGCCGTTGGCATATCAATGCCTCTCATTTATCATTGGTATTTACCGTATTGGCAGGTATTGGTATCATTCTTTCAGCCGTGTACACACTCCGGGCCATTCAGAAAGTATTGTATGGAAATGTAGGAGAGCGGACTGGTATGGTGAAAGATATTCGGTGGAATGAAAAGATCGCGCTGGTGGTGATCGTAGTGGTGATCCTGGTGCTGGGTGTTTATCCGCAACCCATGATCGAAGAAGCAAAACAAGCCGTTTTCGATCTGTTGAAGGAAACAGATCTCAGTACAATGATCAAAAAATAATTTCAGGAAAATAAACTAACCCGCTAAGGGAAATAACAGGATATGAATGCAATTTTATTTTCAGCGATCATGGGCGTTGTGATGATGTTCGCCAGTTTCCTGGTCCGCTCCTCCAAGCTGATTCGCAACCTGGCCATCTTGGGGATGCTTTTTGTCCTGGTCATGAACGTATTGGAAATGACGGGCATGTTCACCGTCTCCTTTCCGGCAAATGACATGATCCATGCAGATCGTTTTTCGCTTTTCTTTAATACCATTGCTTTTACCTGCACATTTTTATTCTTCCTGCTTTCTGCCCGGGATATGGAAAAAGTGGGTTTGAATTATGCCGAATATTTTTCCCTGATCTTTTTTATTCTATCCGGTATCGCCCTTGTTTCATCCTTTCAATCCCTGCTGATTCTTTTCCTGGGGATTGAGATCATTTCCATCCCCCTGTATATCCTTACCGGAAGTGATAAGAAAAACCTTAAGAGCAATGAGGCTTCATTAAAATATTTATTGTTGGGGGCTTTCTCCACCGGTTTGATGCTGATGGGGATCACTTTGTTGTATGGCGCTTCCGGGACCTTTGATATTTACCAGCTGATCAAATCGGCCGATAAACCCTCGGCACTGGCCCTGACCGGTTTGATGTTGTTGTTGTTCTCCATGTCTTTTAAAGTGTCTGCAGCGCCCTTTCATTTCTGGACACCCGATGTGTACGATGGGGCACCTACGGTATTTACTTCTTTCATGGCCACGATCGTTAAAGCAGCTGCCTTTATCGGGTTCATGCGTTTGTTTTCCGGTGCCTTTGAATCCATTCACCAACATTGGCGCCTGATGGCAGCGATCATTGCCGCCCTCACGCTTTTCATTGGGAATATCACCGCCGTCTTTCAGCAGAGCGTTAAGCGCATGCTGGCCTATTCAAGTATAGCCCAGGCCGGCTTTATGATGCTGGCTATTTTTTCCCTCAATGCTACTGCTACCGAAGGCTTGTTGCTTTATGCAGCAGCGTATAGTCTGGCAACGATCGGGGTGTTTGCTGTATTGGTAAAAATGAAGGATTATACATTTGAAGGTTTCAACGGTTTGGCACGGCAACATCCGTTTCTCGCCGGCGTCGTCACCGTTTTCCTGCTTTCGCTGGCAGGCATACCACTTACGGCAGGTTTTCTTTCCAAATTTTATTTACTCAAAGCCACCATGGAAGCCGGAGGTTTTCTTTGGCTGGTGATCTTTGCCGTGATCATGGCTGTGATCTCCGTTTATTACTATTTCCGCGTGATACAAGCCATGTATTTTAAAGAAGGGGAGGGGGTAGTACTGGAGACAGGCCCGGTATTCCATTGGGTGTTGGGTATCCTGGCTTTTCTGATCCTGGCCATCGGGGTATTTCCCAACCTGCTGCTCTATTGGTTTTATTTCTGATTTTGCCGCTAATCCATCCTATTCTGTTCTCATCAAGAAAACAGCCCCTTAAAGGGTGAGTGAATACATATTCCAGTATATTCGTCAATAACCTTTTTTCCAAAACTTAAACACATGAACCACAAAAAACTGATACTGGCTGCAGGGGTCACCTTGTTGTCTTTTTCGATGTTTGGACAGCGTCGCACAGGTAATCCACCTGCTGCGCCGGTTGTTTCAGACTCCACCAAGAAACCAGCTCCGCCTGCGCGTCCTGCCACAGGCCCCAAACCTTACAAAGAAGTCATTACTGCCAAAGCGGTATCTGATGAAGGTTTGTTCACAGTGCACAAAGTAGAAGACAAATATTATTTTGAAGTGCCTAATTCCCTGCTTGGCCGGGATATCCTGGTGGTTAACCGGTTATCCAAAGCCGCTGCGGATATGCGTGCCGGTGGATTCTTTGGCTATGGCGGAGACCAGATCGGCGAAAATGTAGTACGGTTTGAAAAAGGGCCGGAGGATAAAGTGTTCCTGCGCGAAATTTCCTATGCTGAATATTCAAAGGATTCTTCTTCTCCCATGTTCCGTTCTGTTTCCAATTCCAATGTACAGCCGATTGTTGCCTCCTTTGAGGTAAAGGCTTTTGGAAAAGATTCCGCCAGTACGGTCATTGATGTCACGAGCTTTGTGGCCAGTGACAATGAAGTACTTTATTTCAATAGTGGATTGAAAAGAGCATTGTCGATCGGCGGCATGCAGGCTGATAAATCTTACATCGTTTCCATGCGTTCTTTTCCTATCAACGTAGAGATCAGAACCGTAAAGACCTATGGCCGTGCTCCATCACCCGGTGCAGCAGGTGGGGCAGCTCCTACCGGTAACCTGACCGTTGAACTGAATAGCTCCATGGTAATTTTGCCCGAGGTTCCCATGCAAGCCCGTCACTATGATGACAGGGTAGGTTATTTCACGGTTGGATATACTGATTTTGATGCCAATCCACAAGGCGTAAAATCCATTCGCCTCGCCAAAAGATGGCGTCTGGAACCCAAAGAAGAAGACATGGAGAAATACAAGCGTGGTGAATTGGTTGAACCCAAGAAACCCATTGTGTTTTATATTGACCCTGCTACCCCCGAAAAATGGGTTCCCTATCTGATGCAGGGGGTGAATGACTGGAAAATTGCTTTTGAAAAGGCCGGCTTCAAAAATGCCATCATGGCTAAACGCGCCCCCACATGGGAAGAGGATAGCACCTGGAGCCTGGATGATGCCCGCAATTCAGCGATCGTTTATAAATCATCGGCCATCCCCAATGCCAGTGGTCCCAGTATTGCTGACCCCCGTAGTGGTGAAATCATGGAAAGCCATATCAACTGGTACCATAACGTCATGCAATTGGTGCACGACTGGTATATGGTGCAAGCTTCCATGAGTGATGCCGGTGCCCGCAAAATGAACTTTGATGATGAACTGATGGGTGAACTCATCCGGTTTGTTTCTTCGCATGAGGTAGGACATACCCTTGGTCTCCGTCACAACTTTGGTTCCAGTGCTACAGTACCTGTAGAGAACCTCCGGAACAAAGCCTGGGTAGAAGCCAATGGTCATACCCCTTCGATCATGGACTATGCCCGTTTCAACTACGTAGCCCAACCCGAAGACAATATCTCCCGTGCGGGCATGTTCCCTAAGATCGGTGATTACGATCAGTGGGCCATTGAATGGGGTTACCGTCGTTTCCCTCAATACAGCAGCCCCGAGGCCGAAAAAACCCATGTTAATAACTGGGTGATCGAAAAACTAAAGAACCGCCGTCTCTGGTGGGGTGATGGAGAAGCCAATCGCGATGATCCACGCAGCCAGTCAGAAGACCTGAGCAGTGATAATATCAAAGCCAGCCAGTATGGTATCAAGAACCTGCAGCGTATCGTTCCCCAATTAGCCGAATGGACAAAAGAACCCAATGAGGATTACAGCAATCTGCGCAATATGTATTCCCAGGTGAGTGGTCAGTTCAATCGCTATATGGGCCATGTTTCCCGACATGTTGGTGGTATTTACCGCACACCAAAAACCGTGGAGGAATCCGGCGCTGTGTACGAGATCGTACCCAAAGCCAATCAGCAAAGCGCGGTTACTTTCCTCAACCAGCAATTGTTTACCACGCCTACATGGTTGATCAATAAGGACATTTTTGCCCGCACAGGTCAATCCGGACTTTCTGTGATCGGTGGCATCCAGGATAATGTGTTGCGCTCCCTGCTGAACAGTGGTACGCTCACCAAACTGGTAGAGGCCGAGGCCAATCTCGGAACAGCCGCTTACCGCATCACTGACCTGCTGGGTGATCTGAAAAAAGGCATTTTCAGCGAACTCGCTGGGAACAAACCCGTGGATATCTATCGCAGAAACCTGCAGAAATCCTATGTGGCCCAGTTGAGCGGACTGATCAATCCTCCGGCTTCTCCGACTATCTCTCTTGGTGGCGGAACAATTAGCCTGGGTGGTTCTAATATTGACAAATCAGACATCAAGAGCGTAGTTAGGGCCCATCTGTCGCAATTGCGCAGCGAAGCCCGTGCTGCCGCTTCTTCCAATCCCGATTCCATGACCCGCTATCATCTGCAGGACCTGGTATCGAGGATTGATGAGGCTCTTGATCCGAAGTAATAGATGATTGATGACAGATGACAGATGACGGATGTCGGTCATCTGTCATCTGTCATCCGTTATCTCTGCTTTCAATTTCCTACCTTTACACCATGGTCATCCGCGATATATTATCCCTCTCCTGGCGATCCGTACGAGGCAATAAGCTGCGTACCGGCATCACGGTGGCGATCATCGCGGTGGGGATCATGGCACTGATCGGGATCATTACCGCGATCAAGGCCATGAACCAAAAACTCACGGAGAGTTTTTCCACCATGGGGGCCAATGGGTTTACCATTCGTTACCGGGAGCGGAATATTCGCTTTGGTGGCGGAGGAAATGAGATTCAGAAAGAAAAGAAAGGACAGAAGAAAGAAAAGAAATCAAGCATCGGTCGTATCATCACCAAGGAAGAGGCCGAACTTTTCAAACAGCATTTCAAGTTCCCGGCAACCGTAGGCATTTCTGCCTTTGCCCAGCGGAACGGACTCGTCTCCTTTGAGTCCAAAAAAACAAGTCCCAATGTATTTGTATTCGGGGCCGATGAAAATTACCTCGCCCTAAATGGGTTTAAATTATTGGCCGGTCGGAACATGAGTATACAGGATGTGAACAGTGGGCGCTATGTATGTATTGTGGGGTATGATGTGGCCAATAATCTCTTCAAAGGAAAACCGGAGAAGGCAGTCAATGCCATTGTGCGCATGAATAATATCCCCTATCGGGTGTTGGGTGTATTGGCCAGTCGGGGTTCTTCCTTTGGGTTTAGCCGCGACAATGTTTTCATTACCGGGTATATCAATTCCAAAAAGCAATTCAATTCAGGGTTCTCCTATACCCTTGCCATCATGACCGATCAGGTGAACCAGGTTGAGGAGGCCATGGGCGAATCCGAAGGGGTATTCCGGGCGGTCCGTAAACTCACTACTACAGAAGGAAATAATTTTGTGATCGACCGGAATGATAGTGTAGCAGAGAAAGCCATCAATAGTCTTGGCTTTTTGACCATTTCAGCTACGGTCATCGGATTGATCACGCTCATTGGCGCCGCCATCGGGTTGATGAATATCATGCTCGTATCCGTCACGGAAAGAACCAAGGAAGTTGGGCTGGTAAAAGCCATTGGTGGCAAAAGCAGTTCTGTCCGTATTCAATTCCTGCTCGAAGCTATATTGATCAGTTTGCTCGGCGCCCTGTTTGGGATCGTGCTGGGCATTTTATTAGGCAACCTGGCTGCAACGGTTTTCAACACCGGATTTGTGGTCCCCTGGCAATGGGTAGGGCTGGGTATTGCCATTTGCAGCCTTGTCGGACTCCTTGCAGGTCTATATCCTGCACTCAAAGCCGGGAAACTCAATCCCATTGAGGCCCTCCGATACGAATAGGTGTTAGGTTATTTTTTCTTCATAAAAGGCTGTAATTCACTGATGAAACTCAGGTTATTTTCTGACCTAAAGAATTGTTTCCTATTAAAAAATCATTAACTTGACCACCTGTTTAAAAAAAACCAATAGGTACCAATTTGTAATTAACTTTTTTCAGTAGAATTGTACCTCTTTATTCTGGACTGAATTCTCTAAACTTAAAAATTAAAAACAAAGATCATGGCTGACACAAAACCGACTGCCGCAGCTACAGTTAAGGCGACATCTGTGCAAGTGAAAAAAAGCTCGAATGCGATTTCCTGGCTTGCCCCCATTCTATGTATTATTGCTGGTTACGCTTTTTGGCGTTTTGTACTCGGCGCTGATAGTGGATTTGGGATCCCCGATAAAGAAGGTGGATTCTGGCCTGAGCACAAAGAACCCAAGAACGCCCTGCACCGTATCTATGAGGGTGGTATCATCGTTCCCCTGCTGATCGGTATGTTCCTGATGGTAGTCGTTTTCTCCATCGAACGTTTGCTGACCATTCGTAAAGCATTGGGTAGCGGCTCTATTGCCGATTTTATCCGTAAAGTACAGTATCACCTGGCCAACCGCAATGTGGAAGCCGCTCTTTCTGAGTGCGACAAACAACGTGGTTCCGTAGCAAACGTGATGCGCGCTGGTCTCCGTCGGTACAAAGAAATGACGGTGAATAGCGAATTGGATACAGAACAAAAGGTATTGGCCATTCAGAAGGAAGTAGAAGAAGCTACCGCCCTGGAATTGCCCATGCTCCAAAAGAACCTGGTGTTCCTTTCTACAATCACCTCGGTAGGTACCCTGATCGCCCTGTTGGGTACGGTAATTGGTATGATCAAATCCTTCTCCGCCCTCGGTTCTGATGACGGTGGTGGTGGTGGTTCCAATGCCGCAGCCCTGGCCATCGGTATCTCGGAAGCCCTGTATAATACCGCCCTCGGTATCGGTACTTCGGCCCTGGCGATGATCATGTATAACATTTTCACTACCAAGATCGATTCTATCACTTACGGCATTGACGAATCAGGCTTTACACTGACCCAGAGCTTCGCTTCCCTGTACAAATAATTTCAGGGATCCGGATTATGGAAAAAGGTAAAAATTGAATCTCAATTATTAAATGTTTGAAACATGCCAAGTGTTAAGATACCAAAGAAGAGTACGGACGTGGACATGACCCCCTTTGTGGACGTGGCCTTCCTCATCCTTACCTTCTTCATCATGGCGACCAAATTCAAGCCAGCGGAAGCAGCGGAGATTACTACGCCCAATTCCGTGTCGACTGAATTGTTGCCTGATAATGATGCCGTTCTGGTCTCCGTGGACAGCGCCGGACGTGTTTTCTTCGAAATGTTGGTCCAGGCCAGCCCCCAGCTCAAATACGACGTGATCAGTAATATGAACACCACCCGTAATCTGGGACTGACCCAGGATGAAATGATCAAGTTCAGAAACAAAGTCTCGGCCGTGGGAATGCCAATCGCCCAGCTTAAGAGCTACCTCGCTTTAGGTGATGAAGAAATGAAGCGGGTGACGATGCCAGGCATCCCGGTGAATGACTCCCTGGGTGGTGAACTCTATTTCTGGATCCGTGATGC
>JANRLV010000004.1:0-29981 GCA_033762195.1 Chitinophagaceae bacterium
GGCCATCCTCGTAATTGACCGGATGGTTCTTGTATTTCTCGCGGATCTTCTCCAAAACAGCAGGGAGGTTAACACCCGCTTCTAATTCGATTTTGTTCTTGGAGATAAAATATTGCGGGTACAATTTCCGAAGGGAGCCAATGGACTTTCCTTTTTGTGCCAGATGGGATAAGAACAGTGCGATCCCGATAAGGGCGTCCCGGCCATAATGAAAGTCGGGTACAATGATCCCGCCATTTCCTTCTCCGCCGATCACCGCCTCTACCTCTTTCATTTTTTTCACCACATTTACCTCACCCACGGCAGATGGGAAATATTGTCCTCCATGTTGAAGGGTCACTTCCTTTAGCGCTTTGGTGCTACTCATATTGCTGACCGTATTCCCTTTTCGTTTTCCCAACACATAATCCGCTACCGCCACAAGCGTGTATTCTTCGCCAAACATGGATCCATCTTCATTGACAAAACAGAGCCGGTCCACATCCGGATCTACTGCAATACCCAGGTCCGCTTTCTGTCTCACCACCTCCCGGCTCAGGTCAACCAGGTGCTCCGGAAGCGGTTCGGGGTTATGGGCAAATTGTCCATTGATCTCCCCATTGAGTACCACTACATCCTCCACACCCAGCGCTTTTAATAAGGCCGGTACGTAAATGGCACCCGTTGAATTAATGGCATCCACCACTACTTTGAACTTTTTCCCGGCAATGGAAGCACGATTCACCAAGGGATAATCCAGGATAGCCTGGATATGTTTCGCGAGATAATCTGCAGGGGTGGTGGTCACACCTAATTTATCTACGGTACTGAAGACAAAATCCTCCCGGGCCGCGAGGTCAAGTACTTCCTTTCCTGTTTCGGCAGAAATAAACTCCCCTTTTTCATTCAACAACTTAAGCGCATTCCATTCGCGGGGGTTATGGCTTGCCGTAAGAATGATGCCCCCATCGGCCTTTTCCATCGTCACGGCCACTTCTACCGTAGGGGTAGTCGAAAGATCCAGGTCTATCACATCAATACCCAGCGCATTTAAAGTGCTGTTCACAAGACTTCTGACCAATGCCCCGCTTATTCGCCCGTCGCGTCCCGTAACGATCCTGACCTTATTGGTTTTCCCCTTGGAAATGATCGTGCCATAGGCTGCTGTAAAACGGACCACATCCAGGGGAGAGAGCGTTTCTCCTGGTTTACCGCCGATCGTACCACGAATGCCAGAAATGCTTTTTATCAGTGCCACAGTAATGATAGTTTGACCGCAAAATTAATGGTTTAAAGAACAAGTATATTTGCAGGGTATGGGTAACAAGAATTGGTATGTGGATTGGTTCAACTCCCCTTTCTATCATAAACTTTATTTTCAGCGGGATGAAAAGGAAGCAGCAGCATTTATCGATCACCTGATCGAGCACCTGCAACCCCTGCCCGGGTCCCGCATGCTGGACATCGCCTGTGGAAAAGGCCGGTATAGCCGCCAATTGTCTGACAAGGGTTTTTTTGTCACCGGTATTGACCTGGCCCCCGACAGTATCGAATACGCCCGGCAGTTTGAATCCGATAACCTGGAATTCTTTCAACACGACATGCGGTTACCCTTTCGGGTCAACTACTATGATTACGGCTTTAACTTCTTTACCAGTTTTGGATATTTCGCCAGCCGTCGCGAACATGAAGATGCCATGCGTACGATGGCAGGGGCTATAAAAACCGGCGGAAAACTGATCATTGATTATCTCAATCCCCACTATGCCGAAGACCATCTCATACCTGAAGAGGTCCGGCAGATCAAGGATACCACATATGAAATACTCCGCTGGCAGGAGGAGGGTTATTTCTTTAAACGGATCAAAGTATCCGACCCCACACTTCGGGAACCCATTGAATACACCGAGCGGGTGATGAAGTTTGGCCTGGGTGATTTTACCGAAATGCTCGCCTATGAACATTTTCAGGTAAAGGAGGTCTTTGGCAACTATGCCCTGCAACCTTATGACGTGCGAAAATCGCCCCGATTGATCGTGGTGGCGGAGAAGTATTAGTGAGCGGGTTGTTTCGGATTATTAATCAACATCCATTTAGCCGTTTCATACCAGGCCTGTGTCAATTCCGACATCTGCTGCTTGATCGAATCAGCTTGTTTTGCTGGAAGGTCTGCTGCCCCCGGTTGAATGGGATACAATTGCGGATCCGGGAAAAAGGCCCTGGCAGCTGTATCAGTGCGATCACCCGACGTCATATCAATATTCATGGTGAAATAGTACTGGTCGGTCACCAATCCGATCCGCCCTTGTCCATTGATGATAAAGGCCATATGTTTCTTATGCGCCGGATCCAACACATTTCTTCCGAGTGTGGTATTAACATATGGCTGGCTTAATAAGCCTGCCATGGTAGGGAGCACATCGATCTGAGATACCACTTCCTCTCTTTTTTGAGGTGTCAACAAATAGGGAGCATAAAAAAGAAGGGGTACATGTTCATCGGTCAGGCGTTGATCGGTCCAGGGTGCCGGGTATATTTCTCTCGCATTTCCAGACACACCATGATCGCCCACGAATACAAAGATGGTATTGTGAAAATAGGCTTCCTTCTCTGCTGCCTGCATAAATTTTTTAATGCAATAATCCGAATAACGAAAGGAGTTGAATTCTTCCGGCGAATCAAAACCATAGCGTCGTAATGAGTCACGGGAAGGGTTTAATTTCTCAAAATCACTATCCTCTTCGGGAATCATGAAAGGGCGGTGATTATCTGCTGTCTGAATGATGGCAAAAAAAGGTGATTGTTGCTGGCGAAACACCTGATTGGCTTCCAGGAAAAGGTTCTTGTCACTTATACCCCATACATTGATACGGGGTGAAGTAAACTTACCATCCGTGTACATCTCCAGCCCGTTGATATTTTTCAGGATCCCTTCAAAGTTGTTGAATTCCGGGCTTCCCCCGAGGAAATACATTTTCCGATAGTCCTCAAAGCTGTTGATGATGGTATGCTGGTTTAGGGCAAGCGGGTTTCGGGTAGAGAATTTATACAATTGTACATCGGGGATACCGGTAATCGTAGCAAACAAACCGCGGGCGGTGGAGAAATGAGGCGTAAAACAACGGGAGAAAAAGATCCCCTTGTTGGCCATTTCCTGAAAATAAGGAGTCGTATTGAGGGGATTGCCACTCAAACTACTCTTGTACATGGAAAAGGATTCACAAAGAACCAGAACGATATTGGGTTTGCTTTCAATGGAATTGCCATGTGGCAGGTATTGCCGGCGAAAGTTGAATGTGGTACGGTCAGGCACCTGAAGCAGATCGGCCATAACCGGAAAATACTCCCTGGCTTTTGATTCGTTGATCTGCGGCTTTCTGAAACGCAGGGTAGAAAAGAAATTCTGCAAGGGATTCAGGGCCAGATAGGATTTGAAATTATCCCCCATGCGAAAGGCCCGGTTCCAGGTGAGCGGACGCAAACCCAAACCATACACCAGAACCAGCAGGAAAACAGCAGCGATAATAAACCAACTTCGGCGGTAGGGAATCTTGTGGCCGTCGGTCCAGTTGATTACGGTCCAATGCGAACGATGATACATCCAGCGGAAGAACAACACAGCTACCACCAATCCCATCACCAACCAGAACAAGGGATAGGATTGCCATAACATGGAGAGGGAAATACTCGCATCTTCCGCAAAGTTGAGGGCGCCGGCATCCAATCGGGTGCGGTTATAGGTAAAGCTTCCAAAATCGGCTGCAAAAAAGAAAAAGAGGACAAAAGTGGCGATCGCCAGGTACCAGGTCCACCATTTTTTATTCTTTTCTGAATAAAAGGGAGACAAGCGGGGGGAAAGGCTCACCAAAACAATGGGTAATAATACCAGGGCAATCCAGCGAAGATCATATCCGAGTCCAAGCCAAAACGAGGGCAGACAATCCGACCAGCTCAGCTTCTCTGGCCGGAAGGCAAAAAAGGTAGCCAACCGGAATATCGTAAAGATTGCCAGGAAAAGGAGGAACAGGTTGATGACCCAGAGGATGGTCTTGGGTATTTTATAGCGAACCAGCATTGAAATGCAAAAAAACGGAATATTGAACAACCCGTCAACCTGCAGGGCAAATAATGCGACCGTTCAACTAATTTTGGACCATGAACAGTGGGTTTTATCTGATTTCCATGATGGACACCTTGATTTCGTGGGACAGGCATGTTTTTGAATGGATTAACAGTGGCCTGGCCAATTCCTGGTTTGACCGGGCATTCCCTTATATCCGTAACTCGGTATACTGGACACCGCTCTATCTTTTCCTGTTTGTCTTTATTACGCTCAATTTTGGCCGGAAAGGCTGGTGGTGGGTGTTGTTCTTTCTTTCCACGGTCGCGTTGACCGATATAGTCAGTTCCCAGGGGTTTAAAATGTATTTTGAACGGTTGCGACCCTGCCAGGACCCAGGCATGATAGACCATATCCGCCTCGTGCTTGACCGGTGTGCGGGGGGGTATAGTTTTACTTCTTCCCATGCGGCCAACCATACAGGGATCGCCATTTTCTTTTACCTCACCACGCGCGGTTTTTTGGGTAAATGGGCCCTTATCGCGTTTGCCTGGGCAGCATTGATCGGGTTTTCCCAGATATATGTAGGCGTTCATTATCCGCTGGATATATTGGGTGGAGCCCTGATTGGTGTGATTTTTGGCGCTGCCACAGCCTGGATATTCAACAAGAGGTTTGGATTCAGTATCTTCGATAAAGCACCAACTACCTAGGTTAATGGAAATATTTATTCTGGCGGGTCTGATCTTGTTGAACGGGTTATTTACCATGTCGGAAATCGCGCTGGTCTCTGTGAGAAAAGGCCGTCTGGAAAGCCAGGCGGATAAAGGAGACCTGAAGGCCAAAAAAGCCCTTGAGCTGGCCGAAAACCCCGAATTATTTCTTTCGGCTGCCCAGATCGGGATCACCCTGATCGCCATCCTGACCGGGGTTTACTCCGGCGAGAAGTTCAGTGGCGATCTGGAACCTTATGTAGCGCAGGTGGAAGTGCTGGCTCCCTATGCAGAAACGATCGCCACGACCTTGATCGTCATTCTCGTTACCTTTCTTTCCATCGTATTTGGTGAACTCATTCCTAAGCGGATCGGGCTCTTGCGGGCCGAAATGATCTCGCGTATGGTGGCAGGTCCTGTTACCTTTTTTGCCAAACTCACCTACCCCATCGTTTGGCTGCTTAACTCGGTCAGTAATATTTTTTTCCGCTTATTCAATATAAAAAGGCTGAAAGAAGATGCGGTGACGGAAGAAGAGATCAAGACCATGATCACTGAGGGAACAGAAGCCGGGACCATTGATGAGGCCGAGCAGGAGATCATTGAGCGGGTATTTCACCTGGGTGACCGGAATATCACCTCCCTGATGACACACCGGAGTGATATCATCTGGTTTGAACTGAATGACTCAGAAGATACGATCAAAGAAAAGATACTGGGTGAACCTCACTCGCTTTACCCGATATGTGACGGGGATATTGATAACCTGAAAGGGGTGGTTACGTTGAAGGACCTTTATATCACAGAGGACTCCGTTCAGTTCAGTAAGATCATGCAACCTGCCTTGTTCATCCCGGAGAATAATTCGGCCTACCAGGTATTGGAAAAATTCAAGACCAGTACCCAGCATGCCTGTTTTATTGTGGATGAATACGGCACATTACAGGGTATGATCACACTTAATGATATCCTGGAGGCGATAGTCGGGGAATTACCTCAGCCCGATATCATGGATTATGAGGTCGTGGAAAGAGCCGATGGCTCCTACCTGGTGGATGCACAGATTCCTTTTTATGAATTCCTGGATAAATTTGAGAAAACGGAATGGATGAACGAAGGGGAACATGAATTTGATACCCTGGCCGGATTTATCCTGCATGAATTGGAACATATCCCGCAGACCGGGGAGACCTTTGAATGGAAGGGATTCACCTTTGAGATCATCGATATGGATGGTCACCGCATAGATAAAGTGATGGTAAAGATCAGTAGTGGGATCCGGGACGAGATGGAATAGTTCCCCGCATTACTTCCCCCATTCGAACTGTACTGTTCGCTTCGGAAAGTCCAGTTTATAACTTTTACGTTCACCCCCTACGGTCGCATGAACCAGGTTGATCTGACTTTCATTGTAATCATGGAGTATGCTTACATCCACCTCTAGTTTTTTTACTGTCGCTACGCCGGAAACCTGGCAATAGACCCAGATTGCTTCTCTTTCCTCCTCAAAGCCGACAAACTCCAGCTTTAAAGGTTTTCCATCCACTTTTAGAACCAGATGTTTCTGAATGTAATCGGTCACCAGTTTATTCTGTGTCTCCTTTTGGGAGGCAACTTTGAAATCAACCAGTGTTCCATAATTCTTGAGCAGGATTGCCTCAAGGTCATCCGTGAATATCTTGCAACTGATCTCCAGGGTCTTTTCTTCGGCATTATGCTCCAACTCAATCACACTCACATAGAAGGGGTGTAACAAGGCCAGGATGCCTATTGAGAACCATTTATATAAGCCATCTACCATTGACATATTTTTTTGCCAGATTACAAAAGTCTGATTTATTTTGATGTTTTCTATAAAAATGCAAGATTTCTGGATCTATTTCGACATGGGAAAGGACCATATTGCCGATTGGAAGGGATATGACCATATCTTGTTTGTTTTGGCTCTTTGTTTGAGGTATTCGGTTGCTGACTTGAAAAAGGTCCTGGTGCTGGTGACGGCCTTTACGATCGGGCATTCGATCACCCTGGCCCTGAGTACGTTGAATTATGTGGACATACCTTCCGATTGGATCGAATTCTTGATCCCGGTAACCATTTTGATCACCGCTTTAAGCAATCTGGGTGTAAAAGGATTTGAATTCAAAAGCCGTTTCCCGCTGATCTATTTCTTTGCCTTATTCTTTGGATTGATTCACGGTCTTGGTTTTTCCAACTACCTTAAGAGTATCTTAGGAAAAAATGACAACCTGGTGGCTGACCTGCTGGCCTTTAACCTGGGACTTGAGCTGGGTCAATTGATGATTGTGGCGCTGGCCATGTTGATTTCCTGGATATTCCTGCAACTGTTTCGGGTGGTACGAAGGACTTATTTGTTATTTGTATCTGGTGCCGTATTTGGCATCGCATTGATCATGACCCTGGAAAGAACTCCCTGGTAAATTAAACATCGTTTTCAATAAACAAAACCATACATACATGAGGTCACTACTTGTCTTTTGCGCCTTCCTGCTAACCCTTTCGATGGGTATCCAGGCGCAAAACACGCAAAACAACCCGGGTTCCAACCACGGGAACAAATTTGAGCAGTTAGGCAGCATTCTCCCTACGCCAAATGAATACCGCACAGCCAGCGGCGCCCCCGGCCCCAAATACTGGCAACAACGGGCCGATTATGATATCAAATGTGAACTGGATGAAAAGAACCTGAAACTGACAGGTAGTGAAACCATAACCTATTTCAACAACTCACCCAATACCCTCACCTATCTCTGGTTTCAGCTGGATGAGAATGAACATAGCACAGTAAATAATGCCGGTTATGAAGACGGAAGTTCCATTCCCCGCCAGGCCAGCCCGCAGGTGCTTGACCGGATGCAAGGATCCAAAGAGGACAACGGATATGGACATAAGATCGCGAAGTTGACCGATGCACTGGGTAAACCACTGAAGTACACGATCAACAAAACCATGATGCGGGTGGACCTTCCCGTTCCCCTGAAACCTGGTCAGCAATACGTAGTAAAAATTGACTGGAGCTATAAGATCGCCGACCGCATGACCATGGGTGGTCGTGGCGGATATGAATTCTTCCCGGGCGATGGTAACCATCTTTTCACCATCACCCAATGGTATCCCCGGCTTTGCGTGTACAGTGATTTCCAGGGCTGGCAAAACCATCAGTTCACCGGTCGTGGTGAATTTGCCCTCACCTTTGGCAATTTCAAAGTGCAGATGACTGTTCCGGCCGATCATGTGATCGGCTCCACCGGCGAATGCCAAAACCTCGCTCAGGTACTTACCCCGGCACAATTGGCCCGTTGGAAACAGGCACAGACCGCCAAAGAACCTGTAGAGATCGTTACCCTGGCAGAAGCCAAAGCGGCTGAAGTGAAAAAAAGCACCCAAAAGAAGACCTGGGTATTTAAAGCCAATAATGTCCGCGATTTTGCCTGGGGCTCTTCCCGCAAATTTGTTTGGGATGCCATGCCCGTAAATGTGGAAGGCAAAAAAGTGATGGCGATGAGTTTTTATGGAAAAGAAGCATACGGACTTTACCGTCCCTATTCCACCAAGGTGGTAGCCCATACGATCAAGACCTATTCCAAATTCACGATCCCCTATCCTTACCCGGTTGCCCAAAGCGTGGAAGCCGCTAACGGTATGGAATACCCGATGATCTGTTTCAACTTTGGACGTACTGAAGATGATGGCTCCTATTCCGAAGGCACCAAAAACGGTATGATCGGTGTGGTGGTACATGAAGTTGGGCACAACTTCTTCCCCATGATCATCAACAGCGATGAACGTCAATGGAGCTGGATGGATGAAGGCCTTAACACCTTTGTGGAATACCTGGCAGAGGAACTGTGGGATAACAAATTCCCCAGCCGCCGCGGACCTGCCTTTACCATTACCGACTACATGAGCCTTCCCAAAGATCAGCTCGAACCCATCATGACCAATTCTGAGAATATCATTGGTTTTGGCCCGAATGCCTATTCCAAACCGGCCACCGGATTGAATATCCTTCGCGAAACCATTATGGGTCGTGAATTGTTTGACTTCTCTTTTAAAGAATATGCACGTCGCTGGGCCTTTAAACATCCCGAACCCGCTGACCTCTTCCGTACGCTGGAAGATGCCAGTGGTGAAGACCTTGACTGGTTCTGGAGAGGATGGTTCTATAGCACCGATGCCTGCGATATCTCCCTTGATACCGTGAAATATGCCAAACCGGAAATTGCAGACGTTACCAACATGCTTAAGGAAACAAAGACCAAAGTAAGTCTTCCCAAACCTCAGGTCAATACATTTGAAGATGTCTCCAAGATCCGCAATCGCGAAGACAAATCGATTCAATTTCAGACCGATGTAGATACCACCCTGCGTGATTTTTATTGGAAATACGCCCGCGGCATTGAGTCGTATGACACCACGAAATACGAAGTGACCAATCCTCCCCGTGTGGAAGAAATGGATGAAGCCACCAAACAGGCATATAGCAACAAGCACCTGTACGAACTGACCTTTAGCAATAAAGGCGGACTGGTAATGCCCCTCATCATTGAATGGACATACGAGGATGGTACCACAGAGGTTGAGCGCATCCCCGCTCAGATCTGGAGAAAGAATGAAAACAAGATCGTAAAGGCTTTTGTCAAGGATAAAAAAGTGAAGTCAGTAAAACTTGATCCGTTTAAAGAAACAGCGGATATCAACGAGAAGAATAATTCCTGGGGAGAGATCGCTGCCGAACCCAGCAAGTTTCAACTGTTCAAACAAAGACAAGCTGCTCGTGGCCAATCACAAGGGATAAACCCGATGCAGAAAGCCCAGCAGAAAAAAGGCTTTTAATACTAATAAGAAATAAGGAACATTAAAAAAGGAATAAGGAAGTATTGAACTACTTCCTTATTCCTTTTTTAGTGTTCCTTATTTCTCCATTTATTTTTTGCTCTTCCCTGTGCCTTCCTCCCCTTTCTTCCTCCCTCTTCCGGCTTCGAGTAATTTCTGGTGAAGCAAATACTCGATCTGTCCATTGACGCTGCGAAACTCATCCGCGGCCCATTTTTCCAGGGCCTTGTAGGTTTCCGTATCTATCCTGAGTACAAAACTTTTTTTCTCGCTCACCTTATTGGATTTAAGATGGATCGGGGACCAGCGCCTCGACGGCCCGGTAAAAGCCTTTTACTTTCTCCGAACCTATAAAAATTTTCTTTCCGGAATGAAGTACAAATTGTACTCCTTCTTTAGTGCCTGTGTGTTGAACATGTCCGTATCCAAACACCATGCGTTTGGAACCAATTTGCAAAAAGGGGCTTTTTCGTATTCGTGCCTCTTTAATATCATACCTGGATACCTGCCGGTATTTCCGGGAAAATGGCCTCCATCGATAATATACCGCCCAATCGGTCACGATCAGTTCAAGACGGGTGATATAAAATCCATAGAGAATGCAAAGGTTTAGAATCAGTACAAACGGTACAACAAACCAAGCCTCTTTTTTATCATCAGTACTCAGGGCGAGGATAGTGATACCAATGGACATCACAATGGGTGAGATCAGCAGTAGCCAGAACCAGGTCTGGCTAAACCGCTGTGTCTCTTTGAAGACAATATTTCCTTTGATCTGTTTGTCTTGCATGTAATTGGGATCATTGATACAAAGTACCGGTATTCAGGATCGGTTGAACGGAACGTTCTCCACAGAGAACAACCATCAGGTTGCTGACCATGGCCGCTTTTTTCTCCTCATCCAGGTTTACGATCTCTTTTTTATTCAACATTTCCAGGGCCATTTCAACCATACCTACAGCCCCTTCTACGATCTTGGTACGTGCCGCCACGATGGCAGTAGCCTGTTGTCTTTGCAACATGGCACCCGCGATCTCCTGGGCATAAGCCAGGTGCGCGATACGGGCCTCCCGAATGATGATACCCGCAGGTGCCAGGCGATCGGCCAATTCCTTTTCCAGGATACCATTCACCTTGTCACCGCCATCACGCAACGTAATGTCTGCATGCTCATCCTCCAGGTTGTCATAGGGAAAACTATTCGCCAGGTGACGTACCGCCGCCTCGCTTTGAATTTTTACATAGCCTTCATAATCTTCTACTTCATAAGCGGCTTTGTAGGTATCGCCAACCTGCCATACTACTACGGCGCCGATCTCAATGGGGTTACCCATTTTATCATTCACCTTCAAGGTCTGCCCCTGCAGGTTCTCCGCACGCATGGAAATCTTCTGTTTGGTGAACAGGGGGTTGACAAAGAACAATCCGTCCTTTTTCACGGTTCCCACATAATTACCAAAGAAGTTCAATACCCGGGAGTGGTTGGGATAAATGACCATTAGTCCGGACATCACAAAGAAACTGGCAATGAGCAGGATAACCGCTGCCGCGATGATCCATCCGCCTTCCTTGATCCGAATAAAGAAATAGATGGATGCGGCCATCATGACCAATGAAATAAGCAGTGCTAAAAAACCCGACATGGGGTTGGTGTTCTTTTCCATATAAAGAGTGATTTATTTTGATATCATTTCGATATCAAATGTACAAAGATTTCCGTGATCTCCAAATTTTTTAGGAAAACCCGGGAAATAAGGAATAAAAAAAAGGAACAAAGAAGTACGTGTACCTACTTCTTTGTTCCTTAATTAATATTCCTTATTTCTTATTCTTTATCCTCCGGTCTTCCCATCCCTCACTTTTACGGCCTTTTTACCTGAGTTCTTTTTTTCAAATTCGAGTACCGTTTTTGGTTTGGGGGTTGCTTTATTGCCCAGGGAATCGGTGGTGGGTTTATAGGAATTCCGCACATCGATCGGCGCCAGTTCATCCAGGCCGTTTTTGAGTTTGTCGTGTACGTATTCTTCCGTCTTTTCTATGGTTCCGAAATCGGGGTCATAGTATTTCCAGGTGCCATGGCGAAGTGTGGTCCCTTCCAGTTTTACAACAACGTGGTCAACGATCCGGGTAGGATCATCAATATCATAGACCGCTACGGTGTCATAGGGATTTTCCGGGTTCACCGATTTCCAGCTTTCTTCGCGGACAAGGGCGCCCCAGCGATTGTAATAAAAACATTTCCCGTGCTTGTTGCCCCACTTATAATTCTCAATGGACTGTATATCGCCGGTTAAATAGAATTGTTGCCAGCGGCCTTCTTTGAGGTCGTTTACATAAACGCCCTGCTCCTCGTAACCAGGTTCACCCCGAAGAGGTTGTACGGTGTTCACCCAACGGCCTTGCTTTTTCCCGTTCAGGTCAACGATATTCAGGGTATCGCCCCTTACCCCGGTGATATAGCTTTTATACTGGCCATATCCACTCAGGCTGATGAAGAGAAATAAGGAAAGAATATATCGCATAGTTTAGTAAGTTTGAATCCCTCCCGTTCGCACGGGAGAATACCAGAACTAAGTTACTAACGAAAAATCGCTTTGTTTATGAGCCGACTGTTAAAGTTCCTACCGGTATTATTCCTGTTACAACCCCTTCTATCCCTGGCCCAGCCAGCGCCGACACCGGCCGCTGAACGCCTGAAAACCATGGAACAAAGAAAAAACCTGCGTGACCGCTCCGTGCTGAATGGGATCGCCTTCCGAAGCATCGGGCCTGTGACCATGAGTGGTCGTGTGGTGGATATAGAGGCCAACCCCGAAGACCCCACCGAATTCTATGTGGCCTACGCGAGTGGTGGACTTTGGCATACCACAAACAATGGCCTGTCCTTTGTTCCGGTCTTTGATTCAGCCGACGTGATCACCATTGGTGATATCGCGGTGAACTGGGAAAAGGGGATCCTTTGGATAGGAACCGGTGAAGTGAACAGCAGCCGCTCTTCCTACGCTGGAATTGGAATTTTTAAAAGTGTGGACAAAGGCAAGACCTGGGAATACAAGGGTCTTCCGGAATCACACCATATTGGTAAGATCCTACTCCATCCCACCGATCCCCAAAAACTGTGGGTAGGGGCACTGGGACACCTCTACTCTCCCAATGCAGAACGAGGGGTCTTTATGAGTACGGATGGCGGAGACACCTGGAAACATACGCTGTTCATTGATAATAATACCGGCGTTGTTGAAATGGATATCAACCCCAAAAATCCCCAGGAGATCTATGCAGCCGCCTGGTACCGTACCCGGCGGGCCTGGAATTTTGAGGAAGCCGGAAAGACAAGCGGCATCTACAAAAGTAATGACGGAGGGGTGACCTGGTCGCTCCTCACCAATGCCGAAAGCGGGTTTCCCACCGGTGATGGGGTCGGAAGAATCGGGTTGACCGTTTATCCAGGTAACCCAAACATGGTATACGCGATACTCGATAACCAGGCCGTAAAACCAGATACCTCCGCTAAAAAAGGAACTACCTATGAATTGGAGGATCTCAAAAACCTGACAGTTGAACAATTTGGACAACTCGACGAAAAAAAGTTGGATAGCTTTTTACGGGACAACCGGATGTCTGGTCGTTATAAGGCTAAACAGATCAAAGAGGATGTTGCATCCGGTAAACTCAAACCTACAGCCATCTTCGATTTTCTCGATGTGAATACGGGCTTTGAGGGTTCACCCATCGGTTGTGAGGTATATAAAAGTCTGGATGCGGGTAAGACCTGGAAAAAGGCCAATGAGAAAGATATACCGATCTTCTTTACCTATGGATATTATTTCGCCAAGATCTATGTATCTCCCTATAACCCGGAGAAAGTGTATGCCCTGGGATTTTCTTCCATGGTGTCGTATGACGGAGGAAAAAACTGGAGTGAAATGGACAAGGACAATGTACACGCCGATCACCATGCACTTTGGATCAACCCCAAAAAAGACTCTCATTTGATCAATGGAAATGATGGGGGCGTCAATATCACCTATGATGATGGTAAAGTTTGGTTTAAAGCCAACACACCTGCGGTAGGGCAGTTCTATGCTATAGCCACGGATAATGCAAAACCGTATAACGTATATGGTGGATTGCAGGACAATGGCGTATGGTCATTCCCTTCCCAGTCTCCACGTAACTCCTTTGCAAATTCAGGTTTGGGATTGGCTGATGGAACAGAGAAAAGCCTGGGCGGTGGTGACGGCATGCAGGTTCAGGTAGATCTTCGGGACAATGCGACCGCTTACTATGGCTCTCAATTCGGAAATTATGTGCGTCGAGTATTGGGCCAAGCCGGCAGAGCAGCGCGGATTACCCCTTCTCATCAACTGGGTGAAAAACCCTATCGCTTTAACTGGCAAACACCCATCCATTTAAGCAGGCACAACAACGATATTCTTTATTTTGGGAGCAACCATTTTCACCGTTCCCTCAATCAGGGTGACAGTATGAAAACCCTGAGTGCCGACCTGACGCGTGGCCGGGTGGATGGCAACGTACCTTATGGTACCATTACTACCCTGACAGAATCGCCATTGCGTTTTGGCCTCTTATATGTAGGTACGGATGATGGCAACCTGCATCGCAGCCGGGATGGTGGTTATACCTGGGAAGCCTTGCATAGCCAACCTGCTGACCCCAAAGCAAAAAAGAAGAAAACAGATACGAAATTAAATACACAGCAACTCTGGGTAAGCCGGGTTGAAGCCAGCTATGCGGCTGAAAACAGGGTCTACGTATCCTTGAATGGCTATCGGTTTGACCATTTCCTCCCTTATCTCTACATCAGCAACGACCAGGGTGATTCTTGGACCCGTATCGGTCTTGACCTCCCGAATGAACCGATCAATGTGGTACGTGAGGATCCGAAGAATGACAGCATCCTGTACGTAGGTACCGACGGTGGTCTATATGTAAGTCTTGACCGGGGGGCCAGCTTCATGATGTGGGATAAAGGGCTGCCACGGTCTGTTCCCATTCATGATATTGCCATTCACGAGCGCGATAACGAGATCATACTGGGTACCCATGGAAGAAGTGTATATGTAGCGAAGCTGGATCAGGTACGAAAAGCTATGAAGTAGGTTTATTGATTAAACGGATTACACGGATTGCACGGATTACGCAGATGCCGCGAAATCGGTGTAATCCGTGTAATCATTTAAACACTTCTGGTATCAGAACATTTTAAACCGCTCGAAGCAGGCCTTTTCCAGGAATTCCCGGTCATCCGGGTGGGAGATATTGATCAAAGCACGGGCCCTGTCACGCAGGTTTTTTCCGTAGAGATAAGCGATCCCGTATTCGGTGACCACATAGTGAACGTGTCCTCTGGTAGTTACCACGCCGGCTCCTTCTTTAAGGAAGGGAACGATACGGCTGATGCCTTTGGTGGTTCGACTGGTGAGGGCAATGATGGGCTTACCACCTTCGCTAAGCGCTGCTCCACGCATAAAGTCCATTTGTCCACCGATACCACTGTACTGCCGGGTACCAATAGAGTCCGCGCAAACCTGACCGGTGATATCCACTTCGATGGCACTATTGACGGCCACGACTTTCGGGTTACGCCTGATCACATGCGGATCATTTACGTAGTCAATATCCAGGAATACAAATGATGGGTTGTCGTGTACGTAGTCGTACAGTTTCCGCGTGCCTACGGCAAAACCGGTCACTGTCTTATAGGGGTGAATTCTTTTCTTTGAGTTGTTGATGATATCCTTGTCAACCAGGTCGATGATGCCATCGCTGCACATTTCGGTATGGACACCCAGGTTCTTGTGGTTATACAATGATTTAAGGACCGCATCCGGAATGGTACCAATACCCATTTGGATGGTACTTCCGTCTTCGATCATTCCGGCAATGTGCTTTCCGATCTGAAACTCCTCCTCCCCTGTTTTCGAACCATAATCCACTTCGGGTAAAGGCTCTTCATGATAAACCATGTAATCAAATCGTTCTGTATGGATCAGGCTGTCGCCGTGTGTGCGGGGAACGCTGGGGTTAACCTGGGCGATGATATGACGGGCTGTATTTACGGCACTCCGGGCAATATCTACCGACACACCGAGAGAGCAATAGCCATGCTGGTCGGGGGGAGAGACCTGGATCAGGGCCACATCAATATCCATTTGATTGCGGAAAAGATCGGGGATGTCACTTAAAAATACGGGGATGAAATCCGCACGGCCATCGTTGACCGCTTTTCGCACTGACTCCGATACAAACATGCAATTGATGTGAAAAGAATCTTTGTACTCGGGTTTATCTACTGTGATATCACCCTGTACGGTGATAAAGACCAATTCAACATTGGATAGTTCAGGGGCCTTTCGGGCCAATTCACGAAGCAGAAACAAAGGGGTTTGGGCACTACCCTGGATAAAAACGCGGCTACCGGATTTGATCACAGATAAGGCCTCCTGGGCTGGGGTATAGGTTACCGGAACTTTCATGATTCAATCAAATTTAACTGAACACAAAACTATAAAATTGTCATTCCCCTGCATTGATTCATCGGAGACCTGCGCCTGATATACATCAGGCCTTTTGTTGAGATAGGAACCATTGAAGCGCGAGTTCGTAGCCGCTTAGCCCTAAACCAAAAATGCTGCCCCTGGCCTGGCCAGAGACATGGGAAAATTTACGAAAGTCTTCCCGGGCATGTACGTTGGAGATATGAACCTCGATAACGGGGGCCTTAACCGCGGCAATGGCATCCCCAATGGCAACGGAGGTATGCGTGTATCCACCCGGGTTAAGAATAATACCGTGATGATCAAACCCGGTGCGTTGTATCTGGTCGATCAATTCCCCTTCCACATTGCTTTGAAAGTAGGTGAAACTGACCGATGGATATTTACCGGAAAGTGTTTCCAGATATTGCTCAAACGATTGATCACCATAGATCTCAGGTTCCCGCTTTCCCAGCAGGTTAAGATTGGGGCCATTGATGATGGATATCCGCATAGATCGGGGGGGCTTTCAGCGAATTTACCTAATTCCCGCTTGCCACGGATGTTTTCATCAGGTCGATAAAGTCATCGAACAGGTATCGCGAATCGTGTGGACCAGGTGTTGCTTCAGGGTGGTATTGTACCGAGAATGCGGGTTTACCCTTAAGCCTGATCCCTTCAATGGATTGATCATTCAGGTTCAGGTGAGTGATCTCAATATGTTCTGCCTTTCGCACCGCTTCCGGATCAACGCCAAACCCATGGTTCTGGGTGGTGATCTCGCTTTTACCCGTCACCAGGTTCTTCACCGGGTGGTTAAGCCCGCGATGGCCATGGTGCATTTTAAAGGTGGGTATATCATTGGCCAGGGCCAGTAATTGGTGCCCCAGGCAGATGCCAAAAGTGGGTTTGCCCTCTTTGAGTAGTTCTTTGACAGATACAATGGCATAGTCCATGGCAGCAGGATCGCCGGGCCCGTTGGAAATAAAGTATCCGGTTGGATTAAATTCCTTCAGCCGGGAAGCAGGTGTTTTAGCAGGAAACACTTTGACATAGGCTCCGCGGTCGGTCATGCATTCCAGGATATGTTGTTTACAGCCAAAATCAAGTACGGCTACCCGGATCGGAGAATAAGGGTCTCCCAGTTCATATTCCTGATCGGTGGTCACCTGCGACGCAAGTTCCAAACCGGCCATGGAAGGCACTTTGGCCAATTCCTTCTTTAATTCTTCCACATCCAGTATCTCGGAGGAGATGATACAGTTCATGGCCCCTTTGGTGCGGATATGGGAAACGAGTGACCGTGTATCCACACCCTCGATGGCCACAATATTGTTTTTCTTTAAATACTCATCCAATGACCCATTGGCCATTTTGCGGCTGTATTGATCTTCCAGGTTACGTCCGATCAGTCCGCGGATCTTCACCGACCCGGATTCCACATCTTCATTCTTAACCCCATAGTTGCCAATATGCACTGCATTCATGATCAGGATCTGTCCAAAATAACTGGGATCAGTAAATACTTCCTGGTATCCTGTCATGCCGGTGTTGAAACAGATCTCACCGCCGGTTGTACCGATGGCGCCAAAAGAAAAGCCGTGACAAGTGGTTCCGTCTTCGAGGAGTAGGATCGCGGGGGATGGGGTAGCATTCATGGTTTAGAAAGATTTTGCAAAAAAAAGGAAAAAAGGGGTGCGGTCAAAAGTTAATTGGTCACATAAAAAAGGGGCCCTGTAAACAACAGGGCCCCTTGTATGAATAAAGTGATCGGTCATTATTCTTCTCCTTTGGTTTCAGCGGCCTCTTCGGCTCCGGTCTCGGACGCTTTTTTAGCTCCGCGGCCACGACGGGTTTTCTTCGCTCCTTCTTTAGAAGCATCTCCGGCTGTTTTTCCATAGATCTCGTTAAAGTCAACGAGTTCGATCATGGCTTTCTCGGCATTATCACCAGGACGTGCACCCAGTTTGATGATACGGGTATAACCACCAGGACGGCCACCTACTTTTTCGGCAACCGGGCCAAACAATTCCTTGATGGCTTCTTTATCCTGCAGGTAGCTAAATACCACACGACGTTGATGGGTCGTATTGTTTTTGGCTTTTGTAACCAGGGGTTCTACATATGTGCGCAAAGCTTTGGCTTTGGCCAGGGTGGTAACGATCCGCTTGTGGGTGATCAGCTGAGCGGCCAGGTTACTGAGCAACGCATCGCGATGTGCTTTGGTGCGGCTCAGGTTGTTGATCTTGTCTCCGTGACGCATGACTTTTTGTTTTTATCGACTGCACCGTGTCAGGAATTGCAGCCGGTTATGAATAGATAATCAGAGTTAAAAGCTAATAGCCTTTAGCATTTATAGTTACAGTTCATCCGGATCTACGCCGAGTTTAACGAGGTCCATACCGAAGGACAATCCTCTTTCGGTCAGTACCTGCTCGATCTCAGCCAGTGATTTTTGACCAAAGTTCCGGAACTTCATCAGGTCTTCCTGCTCGTATTGAACCAGCTCGCTCAGCGAGTTGATCTTGGCGGCTTTCAGACAGTTGAAGGCGCGAACAGAGAGGTCGAGGTCTTCCAGCGGGGTCTTCAACACCTTGCGCAATTGCAGGGTTTGTTCGTCCACCAGGTCTTCTTTCTTCTCTTCTTTATTGTCAAAGGTGATGTTCTCGTCGGTGATGATCATCAGGTGCTGGATCAGGATCCGGCTGGCTTGTTTTACGGCCTCTTCGGGGTGAATGGTACCATCGGTAGAAACTTCCATGATCAGCTTCTCGTAGTCGGTCCGCTGTTCCACACGGGTGTTCTCAATGGTATATTTCACATTCTTGATCGGCGTATAGATGGAATCCACGGGGATATAACCCAGGGGGGCATCTTTGGGTTTGTTCTCTTCAGCAGGAACATACCCACGTCCTTTACCGATGGTCAGTTCGATATCGATCTTGGCAGAGGAATCCAGGGTGCAGATCAGTTGCTCCGGGTTCATCACCTGGAAGCTCTGTGTAGCCTGGCCGATCATACCGGCGGTAAATTCAGTTGTATTTTTTACGGAAAGGATGATCCGCTCATTGGCCACTTCATGGTCAACGATCTTCTTTAAACGAACCTGTTTCAGGTTCAGGATCATCTCCACCACGTCTTCGCTCACACCGGTGATGGTAGCGAATTCGTGCTCCACTCCCTCGATCTTCACGCCTACAATGGCATAACCTTCGAGGCTGCTCAGCAGCACCCGACGGAGGGCATTACCAACGGTGACACCATAGCCAGGCTCCAGCGGACGAAACTCAAACTGGGCTTCAAAATCCGTGGCCTTTTGCAGGATGATTTTATCAGGTTTTTGGAAGTTCAGAATGGACATATTAGCGATTTAAAAGGTTGACAAATTGGAGCTATCAGCAACTGGTGCCAGGCACCAGCAAGCAAAACAGCTTACTTAGAGTACAATTCCACGATCAGTTGTTCCTTGATATTCTCAGGAACGCTTTCACGCTCGGGATACGCGATAAAAGTACCCTTCATCTCCGTTTCATTCCAATCCAGCCAGCTGAATTTGGGGTTCTTTGCACCAATGGTGCTGGTAATGGACGTTTTCTCTTTGGTACCTTCTTTCAGACTGATCACATCGCCGGGTTTAACCTCAAAGGAAGGCGTATTTACTACTTCTCCATTTACGGTGATGTGTTTGTGGCTGACCAACTGACGAGCAGCAGGCCGGGAAGGAGCGATACCCATACGAAACACAGTGTTATCCAAACGTGCTTCGAGGAGTTTGATCAGGTTTTCACCAGTTACCCCTTTGCGACGGGCGGCTTCTTCAAATGTTTTACGGAATTGTTTCTCCAAAACACCATATGTGTATTTGGCCTTTTGTTTTTCGCGAAGCTGAAGGGCATACTCTCCGAGGGTCTTACGCTTGCGTGATGCACCGTGCTGACCGGGAGGGTTGCTGTTTTTGTTCAGCCATTTTCCATTACCCAGAATGGGCTCTCCAAAAATGCGGGAGATCTTGGTCTTTGGACCAGTGTAACGTGCCATAGTTTTTATTCATTTCCGCTTTTTTAAAACCGGTGAGCAGATCGTTGAAAGCGGTAAAAATTAATCTGTCACCCTTTAGTTAAATGAACCTGAATGGCGATTCAATATGTTGTTATACTCTTCTCTTCTTGGGTGGACGGCAGCCATTGTGTGGCAGCGGGGTCACGTCTTTGATCATCACTACCTCGATACCCGATTGGGAGAGGGAGCGGATGGCGCTTTCGCGGCCGGAACCAGGACCTTTTACATATACATCCACACGCTTCAAACCGGCATCAAATGCGGTCTTGGCGGCATCTGCAGAAGCCATCTGTGCGGCATAGGGCGTGTTCTTTTTAGAACCCCGGAATCCCATTTTACCGGCGCTGCTCCAGGAGATCACCTGACCCGTTTTGTTGGTCAGGGAGATGATGATGTTGTTAAAGGAGGCCACGATATGGGCATCTCCGTAAGCGTCCACTTTTACCACCCGCTTTTTGGCGGCGGCTTTGGCGCTTTGTTGTTGTTGTTGTGCTTTTGCCATCTGAGTTGAACTAGGTAATCTTTAGTTTAAAATCAATTCGCATTTAGCGAACCGGACCGACCCTCCTCCTGCACCTGGTATCCGCGATCGTTCCGTAAAATAAGGGTGCATATAAAAACCGAAAGCTAATAGCCTGGGGCTATTAGCTGTCCGATTATTTCTTCGGTGCTTTCTTCTTACCGGCAACTGTCTTCCTCTTTCCTTTACGCGTCCGGCTATTGGTTTTTGTACGCTGGCCACGAACCGGTAACCCTTTACGATGACGAAGTCCACGGTAACAAGCGATATCCAGCAAACGCTTGATGCTCATTTGTACTTCCGAACGAAGCTGACCTTCCACCTTGAATTCTTCCGTGATGGTGTTACGGATCGCATTCAGATCACTATCATTCCACTCGTTCACTTTCTTGCTGCGATCGATATCATTCTTGTCCAGAATGTAACGGGCCGTAGATGGACCAATACCATAGATATAGGTCAGTCCAATTTCGCCTCTTTTGTTCTTGGGTAAATCAACACCGGCAATACGTGCCATAAGTTATCTTTTCGTTTTTGTTTGTAATACTTAATTATCCCTGGCGCTGTTTATAGCGGGGATTCTTCTTGTTAATGATGTACAGCTTACCCTTTCTGCGTACGATCTTGCAGTCGGCGCTGCGCTTCTTTATGGATGCTCTTACTTTCATGTTATTCAGCTTTTTGCTATTAGCGAATAGCTATTTTTATTTATACCTAAAAATAATTCGGCCTCTGGAAAGGTCATATGGACTCATTTCCACCCCAACCTTATCACCCGGAAGAATGCGGATATAGTGCATCCTCATTTTCCCGGAAATAGTTGCCAAAATCTCGTGACCATTTTCCAACTTGACCCTGAACATCGCGTTCGATAAGGCCTCGATGATGGTGCCGTCCTGTTTAATTAAGGGTTGTTTTGACATATTTTTTGGGAGCGCAAAGATAAGAGTATCACCCCGAAAAATAAAAAAAGAGGATGTTTTTTTCCACCGGGCGGTGGAAAAATCGGCTGTTTTGGCAGCTCATTTGAAAAGTGGTTGATAATCAAGGTCTTTCCAAGGGAACCTTGGTCATCGAGGCATGGAGGTTTTGAAGCTCATGCACCGCCAGCGGGACCTCGAAGTGACGCCGGTCTTCCCGGTACCACATATCCACTTTGGAGAAATTACCCTTTTCGGGTAGTACCATCCGGAACGCTCCCCGCTTGTATTTGATAGCCCCCTCATGGTCCTCCACCTCAAATCCTAACCGCGCCAATTGGGAATCATCAAGCGCTACTGGAAAGATATCCTGCTGGGGATACCAAAATTCCTGAATTCCGTTGTCGATCAGGGCCAGGTGTTCGATCCGGTTGGTTTCAACCACCTCTCCTTCACGCATCAGGCCATCGTCATTCACCATGACAATATCGCCCGGTTTTAAATGTCCGATTTTGATCATATGGCATTTTTTTCCTCCGAAAGTTAAGGTATTACCGGATAGTGAAAGAATGATTCCTGTTTTGGATTACATTGATTTCACGGATTTCGCGGAATCCAATAAATCCGCGAAATCCTGGTATACCCTATTCGGCCCAGGACATCACATACCCTTCATTCTCAATCTCTAAGGCCTGTTTGGTCAACATCAGGGGACGAAAAGTATCCACCATAACGGCCAATTCTTTTGTTTCCCGGGCCCCAATGCTTTTTTCCACAGCCCCTGGATGAGGCCCGTGAGGAATCCCGGCCGGGTGCAGGGTGATCATCCCCCTGGTCACATTCTTCCGGCTCATAAAATCACCATCCACATAATACAAAACCTCATCGCTGTCGATATTACTGTGGTTATAGGGCGCCGGGATCGCATCGGGATGGTAATCATACAACCGGGGTACAAAGGAGCAAACCACAAAGGCATTGGTTTCAAAGGTCTGGTGTACCGGAGGTGGCTGGTGCACCCTCCCGGTTATAGGTTCAAAATCATGGATCGAAAAAATATACGGATAACAACACCCGTCCCATCCGATCACATCAAATGGATGTGTGCCATAGTGAAGACCATACATGATCCCTTTCTTTTTTGCCCGAATGAGAAAATCACCTTTTTCATCGTAGGTCTTCAGGTCCTGGGGCGGACGGATATCTCTTTCACAATACGGAGCGTGTTCCATCAATTGTCCGTATTTACTCATATACCTTTTTGGATACCGGAGCGGAGTGAAGGATTCCACAATAAACAACCGGTTATTGGCATCATTAAAATGGATCTGATAGATCGTCCCCCGGGGGATGACAATGTAATCACCATACGAAAAAGGCAATTCGCCATACTGGCTCATTACCTTGCCACTTCCCTCATGCACAAAGATCATTTCATCGCCATCGGTATTCTTGTAGAAATAATCGGTCATGCTGTTCCGGGGAGCGGCCAGCACAATATGGCAGTCGCTGTTCACCAATACAGGAACCCGGCTTTGTAAAAAATCATCCTGTGGTTTTACGTGAAAACCTTCAAAGCAACGGTGCTGTAACATCTTCTCCTCTGCTACCTGCGGCGAAACATCCTGTTGGGGCTCGGTGCGTATGATCTGGGTAGGAGGATGGCAATGGTACAATAAACTGTAGTCGTCGCTAAACCCTTCCGTTGAAAACAACTGCTCACTATACAGCGAGCCATCAGGTTTGCGAAACTGGGTATGGCGTTTATGGGGAATCGTTCCAAGTTTATAATAATGGGGCATGGCAAGGGTGTTGTTGGTGAAAAGAATAAAGTTATGGAAAGCCGGGGGAGGCGGCTGTAAGCTAATAGCTATTAGCTCTTAGCCTTTAGTGATAGCTCGAGCGTGGCCAGCAGAAAAACATATTTCCATTGGCGCTTATCTATCCAATAGGTGAAATTTCTATGCAGGGGCATAATTAAAGTTAGGCAAAAAAAATCACCCTCACGTATTCGTATAATCTGTATTATCCGTACAATTCGTGTAATCCGAGTAATCCGTGTATATAAAAATTAAACACCGGGAAACCAGGGTCTGCCAATACCTTCCCGGAATGGCCAGGGAACTACGGCAAGGATAAGGATAAGGGCGATGAGGTATAACCAGCCGGCGGCTTTATAATTCAGGTTCTTGGCTTTCCCTCTGGCTATGGTGATCAACACAATCGCGATCAACATTCCAGCTAAATGCTCTACGGCCCAAAAGCGGGCAACGGAATCCTTCATCACTTCGCCAAACCCAATATTCTGGATATTCTTCAATCCAAGTCCGCCGGTGACCCATTGGTAAATTCCCAATAAAAAAGTAGTATGTGCCGCGATCAACAACCACAGACTCGAACGACGCACGCCTGCATTCTTAGTAAAGGAATGAATCAGGGCCAATACCAGGAAAATAAGGATGACCCAGCGAAGGACGTTATGGAGATGAAGAAGACCGTTGTACATACAAAGAATTTTGTGGGTCAAAAGTAGGGAGAAAACGTGAGACGTGAGGCGCCTCACGCCTCACTCCCCCACCCAATCCGCCAAAAACACATTCGTGTCTCTGGTTCCGCCATTATTCCGGTTACTGCAGAAAATGATCTTTTTTCCATTTGGACTAAACATGGGGAAGGCATCAAAGCCTTTGTCACGGCTGATCTTGGTCAATCCGGTCCCATCTTCATTGATGGTATACATATTGAAGGGGAATCCGCGCGCGTATTCATGATTGGAGGCAAAGATGATGCGTTTGCTGTCGGGCATAAAGGAAGGAGCCCAGTTGGCCTTGCCATAGCTGGTCACCTGGCGCGGATTGCTACCATCCGCATTGGCAACAAAAACTTCCATATTGGTAGGAGCAACCATGTTCTCTGCCAATAATTCTTTGTATTCTTTGACCTCGGCTTCGGTCTTAGGACGAGAAGCCCTCCAGATGATCTTGGTGCCATCCGGGCTAAACCAGGCGCCCCCATCATAACCGAGCGTATTGGTGACGCGTTTTTCACTACCTGTTTCCAGGTCCATGATATAAAGATCAATATCTCCATCCTTATCACTGGTATAGATCATTTTCTTCCCATCAGGCGATAAGGTGGCTTCTGCATCATATCCCCGCGCATTGGTCAATTGCTTCACGATCTTTCCATTCAGGTCAGCCATAAAAATATCATAGGTAGGATACAAGGGCCAGATATAGCGGTTGCCATATTTCGTACGATCGGGTACCGGGGGACATTCATCACCCCCAAGGTGTGTAGAGGCATAGATCACATGTTTGCCATCTATGGTAAAAGCCGCACAAGTGGTTCTACCCTTCCCCGTGCTCACCATTTTGTATTCAAATTTTTCACCCAGTTTAGGCACTTTTCCCACAAATATCTGGTCACAGGTCAGCCCTTCCTTGGGATTGGTCTTTTGAAAAACGATCCATTTCCCGTCAAAACTGAAATAGGCTTCTGCATTGTCACCACCAAAGGTCAATTGTTGCAAATTCTTGAAATGTGTTTCCTCCGGATAAATCAGGGTATCCGCGTAAGCCGTAGCCGAACTGGCTCCACCAGCTATTGGCCGATGACAAGCTCCCAGGACCAGCGCCAGGGACAGCATCATTAAAAATGGGAATCTCATTTTCTGCATGAAAAAATTTTTGCAAAGCTATTACCTTGAATCAGGTATAAATGTCAGACTTTTGTCATAACAATTTACCATGAACCGAAAGTATTTTCTCCCCCTATTGGCCATTCTCTGGGTCTCCTGTCAAAATGCAGAACCAAAAAAAACCGAAACTGGTGAACCTTCCGGGGATACCTCTTCTGTTTTAAAGGACATTCCCCTGGTTCCGCCCACGGACACTACAGATCCTGCTGTTTATGCCAATTATTTGTTCCGCTTGTCGGAGCAACAGGAGCAAAAAGGGGATACAACAGGTGCCATAGGCACGCTGGAAAAATTGGTTCAACCGGGTGAGCTCACACAGGCATCCCTGCGCCTGGCCAATCTGTATGCCGCTACGCTTAATCCAAAGACCCTGAATTTTTGCAACGAAATACTGGCGGCCAACCAGGAACGAAATGCCCCCGAGCCCTATTACTTCAAAGGGGTGTACTATGATAATATGGGGCAACCGGATAAGGCACTAAAGGCCTTTGATGCCAGCATTCAAAGCGACTATAATTTCATTGATGCCTATCTGGAAAAAGGAAGGATCCTGTACAAACAAAAGAAATATAATGAGGCATTGAAAGTTTACCAACTGGCGTTAACGGTGTCAAACAGCTTCGCAGATACCTATTACTGGATGGGGCTGTGCCAGGAAGCACTCGGGCAGAAAGAAGAAGCCTTATTGAATTACAAACGCGCCTATGGCCTGGATAAGACCCTGAAGGAAGCCAAAGAAGCAGCAGATAAGCTCAGTCAGTAATATCTGTGATTCCCATAAAATCATAAATAAACCCTACTTTTTATATCTTGCAAAAAAAACGCCGATGCCCATTGTCGCCCCTTCACTTCTCTCCGCGAATTATTTAGACCTGCGTAAAGACTGTGAAATGCTCAACGAAAGCCAGGCCGACTGGTTTCATCTCGATGTGATGGATGGGCGGTTTGTCCCCAATATCACCTTTGGCCCCATGATCATTCAATTCGTCAGGGCCTCTACTTCCAAGATATGTGATGTGCATTTAATGATCGAAGAGCCGGAAAGATATGCCGCGCAATTCAAGGCAGCCGGTGCGGATTATCTCACCGTACATTATGAGGCCTGCCCCCACCTTCACCGCAATATTCAGCAGATCAAAGAACTGGGGATGAAGGCAGGAGTAGCCATCAATCCGCACACACCCGTGGATGTATTAAAAGATATTCTTCCGGAGATCGACCTGGTTTGCCTGATGAGTGTGAACCCTGGTTTTGGCGGACAAAAATTCATTTTACATACCCTGACCAAGATCCAGGCACTCCGCACGATGATCGATACCTGGTCGCTTCCAACCCTGATCGAGATCGATGGTGGGGTGACCCTTGACAATGCCAAAGATATCATTCAGGCCGGTGCCGATGTATTGGTGGCCGGTAATACTGTTTTCAAATCACCGGATCCGAAGTCGACGATCGCTCAATTAAAATCGATCGGATGATTTTTTTAACCACAGAGACACAGAGATATAGTGTAAAAAAAGTTTCTCGCTGCGCTATCTGGAAAGCACTTCGTGAAACAATAAATCCAAAGAACCTCTGTGCCTCTGTGTCTCTTTGTTTATTTCTCTCTTTTTCTGCATTTTCCCAAACTTTTGTCAGCGGCAAGGTCCTCGATGAAAATGAAAAACCCCTCCCCGGTGTATCTGTCACCATCCTGGGGAAACGCACTGGTGTAGTTACTACGGACTCGGGCACATTTCGCATTCAGGTAACCCCCGGTCGGGCCTTTGCCATTATTTTCAGTTATACAGGATATTCCACCGAGCAACGAAATTTTTTAATGAACGAAGGGGAAGAAGAAACCCTTACGGTGCGATTGGAAAGGGGAACCCGTACCCTCGAAGAAGTGATCGTCACCGACCGAAGAGAAAGAAATGAAGCCGGTTTGATCCGTCTCAATCCTAAATCCGTTATCAATCTGCCTGCACCTGTCATGGGGGTGGAGAACCTGATCAAGATCTTTGTTGGTTCCAATAACGAACTCACCTCGCAATATTCTGTTCGCGGTGGGAGTTATGATGAGAACCTGATCTATGTAAACGATTTTGAGATCTTTCGTCCTTATCTCGTTCGGAATGGCCAGCAGGAAGGATTGAGTTTTATCCATCCGGAACTGGTCCGAAATATCAATTTTTACAATGGTGGCTTTCAGGCACGCTATGGGGACAAAATGAGCAGTGTGCTGGATATCCAATATAAACGTCCTCGTCAATTTGGCGGAAGTGCCTATGTCAGTATTCTTGAACAGGGGTTTCACCTGGAAGGAACCAGCGGAAATAATAAACTCAGTTATTTGATCGGTGCCCGAAACCGTAGTAACCGCAACCTGTTAAGCCGGCAGGAGACACAAGGAAACTATACCCCCTCCTCTGCGGACCTTCAGGCCCTGATAACCTACCAATGGAACAGCCGCTGGCAAACCGAATTCCTGGGAAATATTTCCCAAACTCAATTTACCCTGATACCTCAATTCAGTCAGCTCACCTCCTCGGTCTTCTCCCCTTTCTTCAGCGCTAACCTTGGTTTGGATATTTTCTTTGAAGGAAGGGAAAAAGATCTCTACCGTACCAGAATGCTGGGTATGTCAACCACCTACCAGCCAAATCGCAACCTGCGGCTGAAATGGCTGGTTTCACGTTTTGAAAATGATGAATCAGAAAATATAGATATCACCGGGGCCTATCTTTTTGGGGAACGCGACTTTGATCAAAGCCAACCCACCTTTGGACTAATCATTAATCCATTGGGTGCAGGTGTAACACAGAATTATGCGCGGAACGAATTAAAGGTCACCAATTGGAATTTCTCCCACCGTGGACAACTGGAGCAAGGGAAACATGCCCTGCAATGGGGTATCGGGTTGGATAAGACATTGATCAATGACCGTTTGAATGAATGGGAATACAAGGATTCTGCCGGGTACTCCCTGCCCTATGATCCCAACGGACTTTCCCTCAGCCAGGTGATCAAATCCAAAGCCGATCTCGACATCACCAAGCTCTCGGGTTTCATTCAGGACAATCTGGTATTTGGCGACACCTCGCACATGTTTACATTACAGGCCGGAATGCGTTTTAATTATAATACGCTGAACAATGAACTCCTGCTCTCTCCCCGGTTTGGTGCCTCCTGGAAACCCAGCGGAGAAAAGGACATCATTTTTAGGGCTGCTGTGGGGGCCTATCACCAACCACCTTTTTACCGGGAACTCCGTCGGTATAACGGAACCGTGAATACGAGCCTTAAAGCCCAGCGCAGTTGGCAGGTCACAGGAGGATTTGACTATAATTTCAAAAAAGGTGACAAACCGCTTCGCCTGACTGCTGAGGCCTACTATAAAAATCTGACGAATGTAGTGCCGTATGATATCGACAATGTGCGTATCCGCTATTTTGGAGAGAATATGGCCAGGGCCTATGCGGCCGGACTCGAATTGCGGTTGTTTGGTGAACTGGTAAAAGATGCCGAGAGTTGGGTCAGCCTTGGGTTTATGCGCACACGGGAAGACCTGGAAAATGATTTCTATAAAATTTACACCCTCGATTCACTCAATCAGCCCACCGATAGCAGCACTGTTGAAGGAGGTTGGCTACGCCGGCCCACCGACCGGTTGATCACCTTTGGTTTATTTTATCAGGATTATCTCGCCACCAACAAAAACCTGAAAGTATATCTCAATACCATCTACGGCACCAACTTGCCCTACAATATCCCCGGCAGTGTCAAATACCGAAATGCCCTGGTGATCGAGCCTTATATCCGGGTGGATATTGGCTTTAGTGCCTTGCTTCTGGATTCAGACCGGAGCAAGCGGCGCAGCCATAGCCCCTTTCGTGGATTTGATAATATCTGGGCCAGTTTGGAAGTGTTTAATCTTATAGACCGCGACAATACCATCTCCTACCTGCTCATCAAGGATTTTGCCAACAATGTATTTACCATGCCCAACCGGTTGACCCCGCGGCTGGTGAATTTTAAGATCGTGGCCCGGTGGTAGTAGGGAGATCAGTATTCGGGAATTTGGAATTCATGGTGTGAAGTGAAATGGATATTTTGTTACCTTGAGACAAACCACCGCCATGAGAAAGATTGCTTTTCTTTCCCTCGCCTGTTTCTATATGGGCATTAGTTTTTCCCAAACCAATTACCAGCCTTCCGCTTCCAATCTCGAGAACCGTAAAGACTTTCAGGACCGAAAGTTCGGGATGTTCATCCATTGGGGCATTTACAGTCTGCTCGCTGATGGGGAGTGGGTCATGCACCAAAAAAAGATACCGTACGATAAGTACAAAAGAATGGCGAATGCCTTTTATCCTCATTCGTTTGATGCCAAAGAATGGGTGCGTATAGCCAAACAGGCGGGGATGAAATACATCACCATTACTTCCCGTCACCATGATGGCTTTAGCATGTTTGATACAAAAGCCAGTACCTACAATATCATACAGGCTACCCCTTTTAAGAAGGACCCTATGCGTGACCTCGCAGAAGCCTGCCGTGCCGAAGGCCTGAAACTGAATTTCTATTATTCGCTGCTGGATTGGGGCCGGTCGGACTATGGCTTTGGCAAACCCATAGTAAATGGTCAACCTGAGGGAGGTGACTGGGACAGTTATATCCGCTTTATGAAGGCG
>JANRLV010000005.1:0-62096 GCA_033762195.1 Chitinophagaceae bacterium
GTGAGACGTGTGACGTGAGTCGTCAGTCGTGAGTCGTCAGTCGCGAGTTAGAAAATATTTAAAACTTTGATTATTTTTATATCTGTAAAATCCTTTCACGTCTCACGTCTCACGTCTCACGTCTCACGTCTCACGTCTCACGCTTCATGCATCGACATTCCCCCCACCTTCACTCTCTTTCTATAATTCGTGAACAGGCTATACCATCTGAGTTTTAATACACCAAGGATTCCTTCTTTTACGATTCCTTTGTTCATTTTAGAGGTACCTACGGTACGGTCGCGGAAGATGATAGGGACTTCGGTGATGGTAAACCCGAGTTTCCAGGCAACGAATTTCATTTCGATCTGGAATGCGTAACCCACAAAGTGTATCTGATCAAGGTTGATGGCCTCAAGTACTTTTCGGCTATAACATACAAACCCGGCCGTGGTATCCCTGACGGGAATCCAGAGAATCAACCGGGTATAGAGAGAGGCCCCTTTGGATAACAGGATCCGGTTTCTTGGCCAATCCACAAATCCACCCCCTTCCACATACCTGGAACCTACAACCACGTCGGCATTTTCTTCCTGTGCCGCTTCATACAACCGCTGAAGATCGCCGGGGTTATGGGAAAAATCAGCATCCATTTCAAAAATGTATTGATACCCTTTTTCCAGCGCCCATTTAAAGCCATGGATATAGGCCGTTCCCAATCCGAGTTTGCCTTTCCGTTCTTCCAGGAATAAAACCCCTGGATACTTGGACTGTAACCGGCGTACAATATCTGCGGTTCCATCGGGAGAACCGTCGTCGATCACCAGTACATGAAAATTTTGTTGAAGGGAAAAGATGGCCAAAAGGATAGCATTGATATTATCCTTTTCGTTATAAGTTGGTATAATGACTAACTTTTCCAAGAATGAGGGCAAGGGCAACGAATTTACATCTTTTGGTATGGAAACCTAAGGATTTTTGCCCTAAGACTGTTAATTCTTTTTAAGGAGGGTGCGTGTATATATTTCTGTGAGTTTCTGTTTGGTATGTCGGGGGAAATCGCCGCGCATCATCCAATCATAGTATTGAGGTTCTGCACGCAGCACATCCGATACCGGCCTTCCTTTATGCTTCCCAAAATTGAAGACCTCTACCCCGTTTTCCACCCCAAAACGACGGGCAAAATCAACGATCACTTCCTCGCCGATGGCCTTAAGCACAGAATCTACTGAATCACCCAGAGATGGGTAGCGTTTAAGCTGGGATTCGAGAATTTCCGCCGTTGCCTGGGCATCTGCTTCGGCGCTATGGGCGTTCTCCAGGGTCTTATCGCAATAAAATTTATAGGCTGCACTAAGGGTCCTGGGTTCCATAAGGTGGAAAATACGCTGCACATCCAACATCCGCCGCCCCTTCATGTCAAAATCAACCTCCACCCGGATAAACTCCTCTACCAGCAGGGGAATATCAAACCGGTTGGAATTGTACCCGGCAATATCACAGCCATCGAGCATCTGCTTTAATTCCTGAGCCACCTGCTTAAAAGTAGGGGCATCTTTCACCATTTCGTCTGTAATTCCGTGAATTTCAGTTGATTGAGCAGGAATTGGCATCTCGGGGTTAATGAGCCTGCGTTTTTGGCTGCGATTGCCATCGGGAAGATGTTTAACAATAGCAATTTCTATGATACGGTCGGTGCCAAGATTCGTCCCGGTGGTTTCCAGGTCTATGAAGGCCAATGGTTTCTTTAGGTGCAACATCAGAACTTAACTGTTTTTTCAATTGGGTCGGTAAAGGTAGGGGTTTAGAAGAGGATTGAATACCTGTGTCGGACAAATTATTGCATTATATTTGCATACTATTTGTGGCCTTTGGCCGTTTTAACTGAAATAAATCCAAATTGAGAATGAAAAAGACAGCGATCCTCGCCCTCCTCCTTCTGGTCGCCACGGTTCTGATCAGTTCCTGCTATTCTTCCAAAAAATCAGGCTGCCCTGGTAATGTCAATAACTCCAGCAAACCTTTTCGCGCATAAGACTGTTGTAGATCCATGAAATGGAATGTATTGACCGATGAATCCCAACTGCCTGGGATCATGGAGCGTTCGTATGTTCGTCCACAAGTAATTTACAAACATAGTTCCCGCTGTAACATCAGTTCCATCGCCCTTCGCCGACTGGAAAATGAGCCATTCCCGGAAACAATGGATTTTCATTTTCTCGACCTCCTCTCCTACCGGTCGCTATCCAATAAAATTGCGGAACAGTTCAAGGTACATCACGAATCACCTCAGGTGATCCTGTTGCACAATGGTGAGGCTGTGTACGACGAAAGCCACCTGTCGATCGATATGCAGGATATCCTCGAACAAACTACCTTACTGAGCAAGTAGCGTTTATTGGCGTCCATAAGGATCAATGGTCTTGATCCTTCCCTTTTCATCATATTCAAGCCTGGTCATTTTTACGCTACGCAAATGGGTGACCCCTTTGCTCAGGCTGCTGTCATGATAAAACAAGTACCACTCCCCTTCAAATTCCACAATGGAGTGATGGCTGGTCCAACCTACCACCGGCTCAAGTATTCGGCCGGCATAGGTGAAGGGACCATAAGGGTTGTCGCCAATGGCATAGCATAGATAATGCGTATCGCCGGTGGAATAAGAGAAATAATATTTACCCTGGTATTTATGCATCCAACTGGCTTCAAAAAAACGTCGTTCATTATCTCCGGCCAATAAAGGATTGCCCTTTTCATCCAGGATCAGGATCTCTTTCACCTCCTCTGCCAACTCTACCATATTAGAAGAAAGTTTGGCTACTCTGGGGCCAAGTGCTATCGCTTGTGCATCGGGCTCCAGGTTTTCTGGAGAATACCTGTTTTGCCGATAGGATTGTAATTGTCCGCCCCAGATCCCACCAAAGTACATGTAATAACTGCCGTCATCATCCTTGTACACAGCGGGATCAATGGAATAGCTTCCCTTGATTGGGTTTGGTTGTGGCACAAAAGGGCCTTCGGGCCGGTCACTCACGGCCACCCCTATCTGAAATATTCCATCCGGCTTTTTTGCAGGGAAATAGAGATAGTACTTCCCATCCTTTTCCGCACAATCCGGAGCCCACATCTGTTTTTCTGCCCAAGGCACATCCTGCACATGGAGGGCAACACCGTGATCGGTAACATGTGCACCTGGCCTGGACAGGGAAAATACATGATAATCCTCCATAGCGAAATGGCTACCCAGATCATCAAAAGGTATACCTGCCTCGATATCGTGGGAAGGATAGAAATAGATCCGCCCGTTAAATACATGGGCAGAGGGATCGGCTGTGTAAAGATGAGTCACCAGCGGTTGAGAAATGGCCTTCTGGTCAAGTTCATTGAAGTTGATATGAACAATGCTGTCTTCAGGCATATAATTAGATTTAAGCGTTAACTCGTTTTGTGCGGAGTTCATTTTCTATACGAACCTCCATCTTTTTATCAATGGCGTACCAGAATAAAAGCAGCGCTCCGCCAATAAAGATCAATCCGGGGACAAGGCTCACCAGGAATTGAATGGCCTTGATAGCAGAAGGGGTTTGAACAGCCGCATCCGCCACATACCCAAACCTTGAAAGTACCCAGGTGGACAGAGCCCCTCCTACACTTAATCCGACCTTTAAGCCGAAGATCATGGCGGAGAAAATAATGGCTGTGGCCCGACGGTTATTCTTCCATTCACTGTAATCCGCTACATCCGCGATCATAGCCCAAAGCAAAGGAATGGTAATCCCGTAAATAAATCCATGTAAAACCTGCGTGATAAATACCGCCATCACCGAGGTTGGGCCAAAGAAAAGGATGACGATCAAACAGATCGCAGAGAGTGTAATGAAAATTCCAAACACATTTCTTTTTCCAAAACGATCGGCCAATGATTTAGAAAATAAAATACCGATGATCATGGCGATGGTACTAAAGGCACTGGTAAAACTGGAGGCCGCATAAGGCGCACTTCCTGGTTTGCTAAACTCGGCAAAGGCTTCAGCGCCAAATATCCCACTCAACCCGTTGATGATTCGGTTAAACCCTACCTGGTCAAGGAAAGCCAACTGGCTCTGTTCGGTGAGGTAATATTTAAAATAATAAATGTTCATCCCGCCTTTTAAGGCCAGGGTGATGAACACCAGGATCGTAAGCACCAGCATGATAACCCAGGGCCGGTTGGCAGCCAGGTCTTTCAGGTCCTGAAGAATGGGAGTCTTTTGTTCTTTGGGTGGAACAATCCGTTCGCGGGTAGTGAGAAACGTAATCAGGAAACAGATCACACCGGTAATGGCAAAGACCAGCATCACCTTTTCAAACCCCGCGGCTTTGTCCCCATGTCCCACCGAAATGGCGATAGGCAACAAAAGCACCTGAATGATAAACTGGGCGATCATCACGGAAACAAACCGGTAAGAGGACAAACTGTTTCTCTCCTTCATATCACCGGTAAGTACGCCACTGAGCGCCGAATACGGAAGGTTATTGGCCGAATACACGATCACCAGCAGAAAATAGGTGACAAAGGCATAGATTACCTTTCCGCTTTCATTAAAGTTGGGTGTTGAAAAAGCCAGCAGGGAAATCACCCCAAATGGAATGGCGGTCCAGAATACCCAGGGACGAAATTTTCCCCAACGGGTATTGGTACGATCGGCTATGACCCCCATGACGATATTAAAAAAGGCGCCAAATATACCACCTACCAACATCACCGCACTTGCCTTGGCAGGTGGTATGTTGTAGATATCGGTATAAAAGAAAGCCAAAAAGGCCATTAAGGTTTGGAAAATCAGATTGGCGGCAAGGTCGCCAAGGCTGTACCCAACCTTTTCAAGTACAGATAGTTTTTGGGAATTTGTAGACATGATCAAAAGTTGATCGGTGATTAAAAGAAGATCAGGGTTAGAAACCTATACTATTGCCACCATCGACGGGCATTACGATTCCGGTTACAAAAGAGGCGCCTTCACTGGCCAGATAAAGGGCGGCATGCGCGATATCCTCCGGCTGTCCCATTTTGCCCATGGGGGTACGGCCAAATACCTTGGACTTCCTTTCCGGATCACTATTCAGTGCCGCAGCGGTCATTTCACTATAAATAAATCCGGGTGCGATGGCATTGACACGTATGCCCATGGGCCCCAGTTCCACTGCCATAGCGCGGGTAATGCCATCGATTGCCGTCTTGGACGCAGAATAGGCGATCACCTTGGGCAACCCGTATTGCGCGGCCATACTGGAGATATTAATGATACAACCAGAAGAACGTTTGAGCATATCTTTCACCACTTCCCGGCTAAGAGAAAATACGGCTGTAAGGTTGGTGGTGATCACCCGTTGAAAATCTTCATCCGTTACTTCCACCAACGGCTTCTTCTGATTGATGCCTGCATTGTTCACGAGGATATCCACTTTTCCAAAATCGCGGACAATACCTTCAACTAATGCTGGAAGGGTGGCAAGGTCACTTACATCACAGGAGCGGGCATGACAACCTTCCCCGATCTGGGCCCGGGCTTTTTCCAATTTTTCCTTATCGCGGCCAACGATTATGGTTGTGATCCCATGCTGAACAAATTTCTGAGCGATCGCAAAACCAAGACCGCTCCCACCGCCGGTCACAATAGCAATTTGAGCACTTGACATGATGATTGATTTAATAATTCCTCACTACCCATTTCCTGGGGCAAAAGGGAACCGTAAACTTTTATAATAATCCAATGATTTTACAGGTTGCGGGTAAGTCACAGGAATGGGTTCCCGGCTAAAGGTTTGGAAATAGAGCAAACAGGCTTCCCTCCACCATACCGCTTCTTCCAACTGTACATTCAGCAGTTGTTTTACCTGTGAGAAACGTTCCTTATCCATTTTCCCTTCAAGGGTGTTCCACTCACGTATGATCCATTGTACACTATCAGTTCCTCCATAATAGCGGTGACATAATTCCTCCCACAAAGTCCTTCCGGTCACCAGCTTTTCTTTCCATCCTACATGATGAAACCACAACAGATAGGGTAATTCACACGTCGATTTATCTTCCCAGGCCTTGCGGGCACCTGGATGGTATTGTTCAAGAGCGTTGCTTCCTGTCGCGGTGCGATTGAAACCCACTCCGATCGAATCTGCTTTGTGGTAATAGACCGGATTCCATTCGGGTCTGGATTGATTAGAAACCCAGGGTGCAGGCCCGTAGTGGTGACCCGTACCCATGATATGATGCAATCCGAGTGGGTTCATATAATTGACCATGATCTCGCGGGTCCTTCCCATAATCCCTCGTATGGTCTTTACCAATTTGAGATCATTGGAAAAACTCATGCGTATCCATTCACCGGCAATTGAATCAGGGGAAAGCTGGTGATCCCAGGCCAACCGACCCAACGCATACCAATTGGCTTGCGCCATGGGGTGGCCACACCAGTTTATGTCGTTTCCAATATTCGAGACACCGGTCATACCTGTCAGGCTATGCCCTTCCAAACTTCCATCGATCACCCTGGCCACTGTACTCCCCTTTCCCTGACGATGGGTGTCCGCATCCAATACTTCTTTGAAGAGAGGTCCGAGGTAAACCCAATTGGTGGCCTGGCCCAGGTATTCCTGTGTTACCTGAAATTCCATCATCAAAGGGGTTTTGGGCATGGCACCAAATAAAGGATGAAAGGGTTCGCGGGGCATGAAATCGATCGCCCCATTTTTTACCTGTACCATTACATTGGGAAGAAATTTTCCATCCAACGGTACAAAATCATCATAGGCCTGTTTGTGGCGGTCAACCGGGTTTTCGGCCGCATACACAAATGCCCGCCAGATCACGATGCCGTTATGAGGCGCCAATGCTTCGGCCAACATATTGGCCCCTTCCGCATGGGTTCGTTTGTAATCCTGTGGCCCCGGTTGTCCTTCACTGTTAGCCTTGACCAGAAATCCCCCAAAATCGGGAATCAGCGCATATATTTCTTTGGCCTTTTCTGTCCACCATTGTTTTACCCCCGGGTCAAGCGGGTCGGCAGTCTTTAATTTGCCCAACTCAATGGGTGCCGAAAAACGAGCGGTTAAAAATACCTTGATCCCGTAAGGACGAAAAAGATCGGCAAGTGCTTTTACTTTTAAAAGGTAAGCGGGAGATAATACAGTGGCATTTGCATTAACGTTGGTCAGGGAGACAGCATTGATGCCAATGGAGGCATTGGCCCGCGCGTAATCGATATAGCGTGGATCGAGATAACCAGGCAGACGGTGCCAATCCCACAGGGAAAAGCCAGCATATCCTCTTTCCACGGTCCGGTTCAGGTTGTCCCAATGGTTTAACATCCGAAGTTTCAAACGCGGGGAGGATAGGATACTGAGTTTATCGATCCGTTGACGGTTTTGCAATAGCCGGAGAAAATGGAAACTTCCATAGAGGATTCCTTTTTCTGTATTGGCCCGCAAAATGATCTTTCCCCCTTTCGTGGAGATACCAAAGCCTTCTTCGCCAAGGGCGGGTTCAGGCGTTTTATTCAATTGAACAAAAAAGGTAGAGCGGCTTGTGGTAGTAGAATGGAGTGTAATAGAGGCCCCAAATATCCCGGAGAACGCTTTGTTGAGTTCGGCCTTTGCAACATCCAGCATGGGGCTTTTGCCAGGAAAAACGGGATCCTGAACATACTGGCGGTAATGCTTCAATAGAACAGGGTCAGCCACTTTTGTATAACGCAGCCAAAGATCATATCCCGTTTCAGCCCGGAGGGGCAATGTAAAAAGCAACAAAAAAGATAGTCCGATGTAGTATGCTTGTTTTGGCATGTTGGAGCGCATTAACCCTTTTTCATAGACGATCCCCTGATGATCAATTCAGATTTTACAATGATCGTATTGGTCTGTAAAAGATTGGTCTCCCCCTTGAGATGACCGATCAGGTTTCTGGCGGCGATCTCCCCCATATCAATACCCGGGTAATTGATGGTGGACAGTTGTGGCTCTACGATCTTGCTGATCGCATCGTTGTTAAACCCAACAATCGCTATGTCCTCTGGCACACGCACCCCTTTCTCTTTGAGGGTTTGCAGACAAACCGCGGCTGAGAAGTCATTGGTAATAAAAAGTCCGTCAGGACGAGGTTTCATCTTCATTACCTCCTCCGCTGCTTCACGACCACATTTCTCACTCAGGTCTTTGATCAAGACCAGGTTCTGATCAAAGGGTACCTTGTGATCAAACAAGGCATCCTTGTATCCCCGGAAACGTTGGGCATATACGTTCCTGTTCAGGTTGGCGGTCACCAGTGCTACTCGTCTGCACCCCTGTTCAATTAAATGCTGGGTGGCATGGTATCCACTCTTATAATTATCTATAATAACCTTGGGCGTATCTGAATTTTCTTCTACCCGGTCAAAAAAGATGACGGGTAGCCCTTTGTCAAAATAGGGTTGAAAATGGTCGAGCGACTTGGTATCAAAGGAAAGGGAAGCGATAAGGCCATCCACACGCTTATGAAAAAGGTTACTGGCATTGGATGCCTCCTTTTTAAAACTTTCTGAAGAGTGGGCAATGATCAGATCATACCCTGCCTCGGTGGTCACTCGTTCAATTCCTGCTAAAACGGAGGTGATAAAGTTGGAGTTCAATTCATGCACCATCACGCCAATGGTATGGGATTTCTGCTTGCGCAGGCTGCTGGCAAAACTATTGTGCCGATAACCCATTTCCTCCGCCTTGGCAAGAATGCGTTTCGTGGTTTCCTTGCTGATCCTCTTATTGTTCTGCAAACCGCGACTGATAGTAGCAGGTGACAAACTCAATTCCCTGGCAAGGTCATAGATCGTTACTTCTTTCGACATGTTGGTGGGATTATTAACCCTTGTTCTGCTAAAATAGGCCTTTTTAAAAAAAAATTGTGCAATCGGTTACACATTTTTAAAAAATACTCCTTACTTTAGCATCAGTGGTTCGAAAATGACCGGTTGTGAAGAGAAATGACAAGGGTCCGGTGAATTTCGCTACAATAGTTATCAGACAAGGGTTTGACAGGATTTTGTCTCTATAAAATGATGACAGATCGCCTATGAAAGACCGAACATATATAGGTATTTGTAAATATAAACCGATTGCAATAACTGCCTGAGAAATGAATTGGCTGGCATTCAAAAAAGTACTCCAGCCTGTCCAATCAAGCTACTACTCCAGACCGATTCACCTGATCGGGTAATTATTGTAAAACGCATCAAAGAACTTAACCGTTTTCGTTTTTTGACAAGCAAGCTAAGCAGTACGGAAGGATGATTCTTCATCCTTCCCATTTTTTACAAAGTGTATATTTGAAAAGATAATATTCGATCATGTTACTACTGGGTATAGACTTGGGCACTTCGTCGGTGAAGGTTACCGTGGTGGATGCCCATTCCCAACATATTTTATCTTCGGCATTCTATCCTGAAACCGAGGCGGATATTCTTTCCCTCAAACCGGGTTGGGCGGAACAGAGCCCTGATCAATGGTGGGAATTTGTCAAACAAGCCATTCTCAAATGTCATGCACAAGGAAGTTATGATCCGTTCGAGATCGGTGCTATTGGTATTGCCTACCAGATGCATGGTCTGGTAATTACAGGCAAGGACAGGAATGTGTTGCGTAATTCGATCATTTGGTGCGACAGCCGGGCGGTATCCAAAGGCCAACAGGCTTTTGAATCGATCGGTGAAGAGAAGTGCCTGTCTCACCTGCTTAATTCACCCGGAAATTTCACAGCGAGTAAATTGGCCTGGGTTCAGGAAAATGAACCACAGACCTATGAACGTATAGAAAAGGTCATGTTGCCAGGCGATTTTATCGCGATGAAGATGACCGAAGAAGCGACCACTACCATCTCAGCCTTGTCAGAAGGTATCTTTTGGGATTTCAGGGAGAACCGTCTTTCGGAAGATGTGCTTGGCTATTTTGGGTTTGATGAAAAATTCTTTCCGGATATCCGTCCGGTTTTTTCACATCATGGACAACTGACTGAAAAAACCGCCTCCCGTCTGCAACTCAAAGCTGGAATTCCGGTCACCTATAAAGCAGGTGACCAACCTAATAATGCCCTTTCCTTAAATGTATTCCATCCCGGAGAAGTAGCGGCTACGGCTGGTACCTCGGGTGTCATATACGGGGTCACCGATCAGTTACACTATGATCTTGAATCAAGGATCAATGGTTTTGCCCATGTAAACCATCAGGAAGACAATACCCGGATTGGGGTTTTACTTTGTTTAAATGGAACCGGGATCTTTAACCGGTGGATCAAAAATATCGCCGGGGCCAATCATTCCTATTCCAGTCTGAATGAAATGGCGGCCCAGGTGCCCGCAGGTAGTAACGGGCTGATCGCGCTTCCCTTTGGGAATGGAGCCGAACGGATATTTCTCAACCGGATCATCGGTGCGCATTTTCACCAGATCGATCTCAACCTGCATGATACGGCCCACCTGGTGCGGGCGGTACAGGAAGGTATTGCCTTCTCCTTCCGGTATGGGTTGGATATTATGCGGAGCAATGGCATGAACCCTTCTGTGGTACGTGCCGGCAAATCCAATCTTTTCTTAAGTGAAGTATTTACCCGTGCCTTTGCCAATGTGAACCAGGTTGCAGTTGAGTTTTATGAAGGCGATGGCAGTTATGGCGCCGCTATCGGGGCCGGAATTGGGTTAGGCTATTATAAAAATGAAAAAGAAGCCTTTGCCAACCGTCGACCATTAAATACTGTAGAACCCGAAGAAAAAGAACTGTATGAGGATCTGTACCAGAAATGGAATCAACATTTGAACCAACACCTCCGGCCGCTCGAAGAATTGAAATGGCTGGAACCCACATCATAATTATGTTTTTCACCTTTTAATGTATCATCATGAGTATTGTAACAGGCAACAAGGAATATTTCAAAGGCATCGGAAAGATTGCATATGAAGGTCCGGGATCAGATAACCCCATGGCCTTCCAGTGGTATGATGAAAATAAAGTGGTAGCGGGCAAGCCCCTCAAGGAATGGCTTCGTTTTGCCTGTGCTTACTGGCATTCCTTCTGTGGATCCGGTGCCGATCCCTTTGGAGAACCCACGCATCTTTTTCCCTGGAATGAAAAATCAGATGCAGTTGACCGGGCTAAAGACAAAGCGGATGCGGCCTTTGAATTCATCACCAAACTTGGACTCCCCTACTACTGCTTCCATGATGTGGATGCGGTGGATTATACGAATGATGTAAAGGACAATGAAAGAAGGCTGAAAGCCATCACGGCCTATTTTGCTGAGAAACAAAAAGCCAGTGGGGTCAAACTGCTATGGGCCACCGCGAATCTGTTTTCCAACCGCCGTTATATGAATGGCGCCGCTACCAATCCTGATTTCCATGTACTCACCCACGGTGCTGCTCAGGTAAAAACGGCCCTGGATGCCACCATTGCCCTGAATGGAGAAAACTATGTTTTCTGGGGTGGACGTGAAGGTTATATGTCTCTGCTCAATACCAATATGAAAAGGGAAAAAGAACACCTGGCCCGTTTCCTCACGCTGGCACGTGATTATGCACGGAAGAATGGTTTCAAAGGAAAATTCTTTATTGAACCTAAACCTTGTGAACCCAGCAAACACCAATACGATTATGATTGCGAAACTGTGATCGGTTTCCTTCGCCAATACGACCTGCTGAATGATTTCAGCCTGAATATCGAAGTAAACCATGCCACCCTCGCGGGCCATACCTTTACACATGAACTTCAGGTAGCCGCTGATGCCGGACTTCTTGGAAGCATGGATGCCAACCGTGGTGATTATCAAAATGGCTGGGACACCGACCAGTTCCCCAATAATATCAATGAACTCGTTGAAGCGATGCTGATCATTATTGAAGCCGGTGGCTTCCAGGGTGGTGGTATCAACTTTGATGCGAAGATCCGTCGCAACTCCACCGATCCGGAAGATCTTTTCCACGCCCATATCGGAGGCATGGACAGTTTTGCCCGCGCCCTGATCACTGCCGACAAGATCCTTCAAGCTTCCGACTATAAAAAACTTCGTGCCGACCGTTACGCTTCCTACGATTCCGGCAAAGGACTTGAATTTGAACAAGGCAAATTGAACCTGGAAGACCTGATGTCCCTCGCCATCGAAAAAGGGGAACCCGAAACCAGAAGCGGGAAACAAGAATACATCGAGAATCTCATTAACCGGTATATTTAATCATTGCAAGGGCCTGCCTGTGCAGGCCCTTGCTTCTCTTTTTTATTCGCCATTTAAAACTGCAATATGAACTTCCTCGGAACCATCGATTGGATCTTTGTCATCCTCTACCTTATAGTAATTGCCCTTGTCTCTGTCTGGAGCATTCGCAAAAGCAAGGAAACCGCGTCCGATTATTTTCTCGCCAACCGAAACCTGGGTTGGTTTGTGATCGGTGCCTCCATCCTTGCCTCTAATGTGGGGAGTGAACATATCGTCGGATTGGCTGGTTCCGCTGCCAGGTCTGGCACTGCTCTCGGCCATTATGAACTGCATTCCTATCTCGTACTGGTTCTGGGTTGGGTTTTCGTGCCATTCTATCTGCGGAGTTCCGTTTATACGATGCCTGAATTTCTGGAGCGTCGTTTCAACCCCCAATCAAGACGGCTGCTTTCGATCATTCAATTATTTAGCTATATCATTGCCAAGGCGTCGGTGACCATTTTTGCCGGTGCACTTGTATTCAATCAATTCCTGGGTGTGGACTTTTGGACAGGGGCCATCATTTTGGTGGTGGTCACTGGTGTGTACACAGTATTGGGCGGCCTCCACGCCGTTATGTACACGGAAGCCATTCAAGCCATTGTATTGCTGGCAGGTTCTGGCGTTTTGTTATTCTTTGGCTTGCGTGAAGTAGGCGGATGGGATGCCCTGATGAGTTCCATTCCCAAAGAGAAACTCAATATGTTCCGCCCCTTGAGTGATCCTGAATATCCGTGGGTTGCACTCCTCTTTGCCTCGCCGATCGTGGGGCTTTGGTATTGGTGTACCGACCAACATATAGTGCAGCGATGCCTCGCGGCAAAAAATGAAAAAGAAGCCCGTCGCGGTACCATCTTTGCCGCTTTTCTCAAACTCCTCCCCTTCTTTATCTTCCTGATTCCCGGATTGATCGCTTTTGCCCTCCATCAACAAGGAAAACTGGAACTGACAGATACCAATGCAGCCTTCCCGGAAATGGTTAAACAAATCATGCCGGTTGGTCTTCGGGGTATTCTCGCAGGAGGTTTGCTTGCAGCACTGATGAGTTCACTGGCTTCGGTATATAATGCCTGTTCAACGTTGTACACCATTGACATCTATAAAAAACAACACCCGGAAGCTTCTGAAAAACAATTGGTGCGGGTGGGACGTATCGCCACAGCAGTCATAGTGATCCTCGGAATGGTGTGGATTCCGTTGATGGGACGTATCTCCAGCAGCCTTTATGATTATTTGCAGAGTGTTCAATCCTATCTCGCGCCTCCCATTGCCGCCGTATTTCTGTTAGGAGTTTTCTTCCCCAGACTGAATGCCAAGGGCGCCTATACCGCCATGGTTGCAGGATTTGTGGTAGGTATGATCAAACTCACCTTGCAATTGCTACAGGATAAACTTCCTGCCGGTATCTTATATGATTTTGCCCATATCAATTTCCTTTATTTCTGTATATACCTGTTCTTGTTCTCCGTTGTAGTGATGGTGGTGGTAAGTTTTGCTACGCCTCCGCCTTCGAAGGAACAAATCGAAGGATTGACCTTTGCTACAACAGTTGATTCGGACAAAGCGGCCAGCAGAGCTTCGTGGAATGCCTGGGATGTCGCGCTTTCTTTGATCGTTGTCGCCATCATTATTGGTATATTCATGTATTTCTCATCCTGGGGTATAGCGGGTTAAATTTGTAGGAGTAACTATGCTAAGAATGCATCAAACCATGCGATGGTTCGGGCCAAATGACCCGGTCAGTCTTGCTGATATTCGCCAGGCTGGTTGCGAGGGAGTGGTCACTGCGCTGCATCATATTCCTGTTGGCGATGTGTGGACCGTAGAAGAAATAGAGAAAAGAAAGGCCGTCATCGAAAAGGCCGGCATGAGCTGGACTGTGGTGGAAAGCCTGCCTGTAAGTGATGACATTAAGCGACAAAGCGGGGATTACCTCCAGCATATCGAAAATTATAAGACAAGCCTTAAGCATGCGGCGGCTTGCGGACTTAAGGTCATCACCTATAATTTTATGCCGGTGCTCGACTGGCTGCGGACACATGTAGACTATGAAATGGCTGATGGCAGCCGCGCCCTCTATTTTGAAAGAAGCGCCTTTGTGGCCTTTGACCTTTTTCTTTTAAAGAGACCTGGTGCGGAAAAAGACTATACGGAAGAAGAAATCCAAAAAGCAGAAGACCGTTTCAAGGATATGACCGAGCAGGAAAAACAAAGGCTTTACCACAATGCCATGCTTGGTTTGCCCGGAAGCGACGACGCTTTTACACCCGAACAGATCTTTGCCGAACTCGATAAATACAAACATATTGATGCGAACCAGCTTCGCAAACATTTGCTTTTCTTTTTGCAGGAAGTAGCCCCGCTGGCAGAATCACTGGGCATTGCCCTCGCTATTCATCCTGATGATCCTCCCTATCCGATTCTCGGCCTGCCCCGGATCGTAAGCACCGAGGCAGACGCGGCCGCGCTGTTGGAGGCTGTGCCAGTCAGTGCCAATGGTCTTTGCTTCTGCACCGGTAGTTTTGGTGCCCGCGCCGATAATGACCTGGTTAAGATGTTGCACCGCTTTGGCGACCGTGTTCATTTCCTCCACCTGCGCAATACCAAACGTGATACGCAGGGTAATTTCTATGAGGCTGATCACCTGGCTGGTGACACAGATATGTATGCCATCATCCATGCGGTACAGGATATCCAGGCAAAAAGAAACCTGTCCCTTCCTATGCGGCCCGATCATGGTCACCAGATGCTGGATGACCTGAAGAAAAAAACCTATCCCGGATACTCTGCCATCGGACGTTTAAAAGGTTTGGCAGAATTGAGGGGGGTAGAATACGCGTTGTTACGGGCGCGCGGGTAATAACTTAGTACATACAACGATTGATATATGAGAATACTGCTTACACTCCTCCTGATCGGGGTTGGGTTTTCCATCCAGGGACAGGATTATAAGAAATTCCCCATGTGGGACCATTCCAGAAAAATGGAAGACCGTGTAAATGACCTGGTCAGCCGATTGACACTGGAAGAAAAGGTTCAGCAAATGCTCAACGCGGCCCCGGCTATTCCCCGATTGGGAATACCTGCCTACGACTGGTGGAATGAAGTATTACACGGTGTAGCCAGAACTCCCTACAAAACTACTTCCTATCCACAGGCCATCGGAATGGCCGCTACCTGGGATACTGCTTCCCTTGCTTTGATGGCCGATTTTTCTGCCACAGAAGGCAGGGCTGTCCATAATCTCGCTACAAAACAAGGCCGAAATGGAGAACGATATATGGGTCTTACCTACTGGACACCCAATATCAATATCTTTCGTGATCCCCGTTGGGGACGTGGACAGGAAACATACGGTGAAGATCCATTTCTTACCGGCCAATTAGGCTATTCCTTTGTCCGCGGTTTACAAGGCTCCGATCCACGCTACCTGAAGGCGGCCGCCTGTGCCAAACATTTTGCCGTGCACAGCGGACCGGAACCAACAAGGCACAGCGATAATTTCAATCCCAGTACCTATGATCTCTGGGATACTTATCTCCCGGCGTTCAAAGAATTGGTTGTACATGCAAATGTCGCCGGGGTGATGTGTGCATACAATGCCGTTAATACCCAGCCTTGTTGCGCCAATGATCTCCTGATGACTGATATCCTCCGCAAGCAATGGAAATTTACCGGCTATGTGACCAGCGATTGCTGGGGACTGGATGATTTTTTCCGGTACCACAAAACGCATAAAGATTCCACAGCCGCGGCAGTGGATGCCCTAATACATGGCACGGATGTGGAATGTGGTGTAGCCGTATATACCGCTTTAGTAGGTGCAGTAAAGGGCGGACTGATCGCCGAATCACAGATCAATGAATCGGTAAGACGGTTGTTTACCATTCGTTACCGGTTAGGGATGTTCGATCCCGCCGATAAGGTTCCTTTCGCCAATACCCCGCCCTCTGCATTGGAAGCCCCAGCCCATAAAGCCCATGCCTTAAAAATGGCGCAACAATCGATCGTTTTATTGAAAAATGAAGCCAATACCCTCCCGCTTTCCAAAAAAATTAAAAAGATCGCCGTCATCGGGCCCAATGCCAATAACCGAATAGCCGTGCTGGGCAATTACAATGGTATTCCCTCGCGCGTAGTAACCGTACTGGAAGGCCTGAAGGAGAAACTCGGGGAAAAAGTAGATATACAATATGAACTGGGCACCAATTTTACCAATGATACCTTATTGGTCTATTCTGAAAAGACCGGTTCATTCATGTGGAAAGGCACCCCTGGTTTTTTTGCTGAATATTTCTCCAACAAAGAATTGAAAGGAACCCCGGTAGGCTCCCGCATGGAATCCACGCTGGATCATTCCTGGCAAAGAGGCGATGCGATCATGAATGGATTATTAGCCAATCAGTTTTCCGCCCGGTATACAACAGAATTTGTAGCCCTTACCGATGGCCCGGTAACCCTGGAGGTGAATGCGGATGATGGATACCGGTTGATGGTCGATGGTCAGGAAAAAATAAATGCCTGGACCCGCAACCGCTGGGGGGCAAGGACCTTTACCCTGGATGCAAAGAAAGATACCCGTTACAAGATCGTACTTGAATACTGGCAGGGCGATGATTTCGCAATCGTTTCTCTCCGTCCGGGCGTAAGGATGAAAAATGATTTTACAGCCCTGGCCAATCGGGTAAAAGATGCAGACGCCATTCTTTTTGTGGGAGGCATTTCTCCTCAACTCGAAGGGGAGGAAATGTCTGTCAATGAACCAGGTTTTAATGGCGGTGACAGAAGCAGCATTCTGCTGCCTAAAGTGCAAACAGAATTAATGAAGGCCCTTCAAAAAACGGGCAAACCTGTTGTATTTGTGATGATGACCGGAAGTGCGATCGCGATACCCTGGGAGGACGAAAATATTCCGGCCATTTTAAATACCTGGTATGGCGGACAAAGCGCCGGTACGGCTATTGCCGATGTACTGTTTGGGGATTATAACCCCGCAGGGCGTTTACCGGTTACGTTTTATAAAGGGGATGAAGACCTTCCATCCTTTACGGAATACGGCATGGAAAACAGGACTTACCGTTATTTCAAAGGCAAAGCTCTTTACCCATTTGGGTATGGGTTGAGCTATTCGCGGTTTCAATACGGCGGTTTATACCTGCCGGTTGAATTTCCTTCCGGTCGCGCGCTGGAGGTAACTGTCACCCTGAAAAATACCGGCCCCTTTGATGGGGAGGAAGTAGCCCAATTGTACCTGTCTTTTCCTGATTATAAAGGAAAGGCTCCGCAAAAAGTACTGAAAGGATTTCAGCGGGTATTTTTGAAGCGGGGCGAATCGCGCGAGATTCGTTTTACCCTGAGCCCGGACCAGATGAGCCTGGTCAATCCTGAAACAGGTGTACTCTTTCAACCAGCGGGTAAGATGGTTATCAGTGTAGGCGGCGGACAACCGGATGTTCCCAATAAATCGACCAGTAATGTCGTAACCAATCATGTTCAAATCAAATAGTCTAATATTCACACCATGGGTTACCCAACAAAAGCATATGCAGCCTACGATCCAAAGTCTCCGCTTTCTCCGTATCAGTTTGACCGGAGAGAGATCAGGCCTGCAGATGTACGCATAGAAATTCTGTATTGCGGTGTTTGTCACAGTGACCTTCACCAGGTAAGAGGGGAATGGGGCAGTAATATCTTTCCTATGGTTCCCGGGCATGAGATCATTGGCCGGGTAACCGCAGTGGGTCAGGATGTAAAAGGTTTCAAGGCTGGTGACACTGTTGGCGTTGGCGTATTTGTGGATAGTTGCCGCACCTGCAAGAATTGCCGGGGTGGATGGGAAAATTATTGTGAAGAAGGTATGACAGGCACCTACAATGGCTATGAAAGAGATGGGGTTACCATTTCACAGGGAGGATATTCCACTCAGATCGTGGTGGATGAACGTTATGTGCTGCATGTGGATGACCGGTTAGACCTGAAAGCCACCGCTCCCCTGCTTTGCGCCGGCATCACCACCTATTCCCCTTTACGATTTGCAGGTGTTGGGCCGGGAATGAAAGTGGGTGTGATCGGTCTGGGTGGGCTTGGACATATGGGTGTAAAATTTGCCGCTTCTTTTGGAGCCGAGGTAACCGTACTCAGCACTTCAAAAAACAAGGAAGCCGATGCCCGCCGGTTAGGCGCCCATCACTTCCTGCTGACCAGCGATAAGGAAGCGATGAAAAAACATAAAAATCATTTTGATGTATTGCTCGATGCCGTTTCCGCCGATCACGATTACACGGTTTATCTCGACCTGCTTGATCTCCATGGAAAATTATTGGTCGTTGGATTGCCTGTACATGAGCCCAAGGTTAGCCCTTTTTCCCTCATCAGCAATCGCCGGAGCATCATCGGATCCATGGTAGGCAGCATTAAAGAAACCCAGGAGATGCTGGATTATTGTGCTGAAAAAAATATCACCTCCGATGTGGAAGTCATTCCCATCCAGGAAATCAACCAAGCTTATGAACGCATGCTGAAAAGCGATGTCAAGTATCGCTTTGTAATAGATCTTTCTTCACTAAAAAATTAAATGTTCGGATATGAAAAAATTAATTCTCCTCCCCCTGCTTGTCCTGATGATCGCTGTGCAGGCGCAGAACTCGGTTACTTTGTTCCCCGAAAAAGCCCGTGATACCATCAGCCGCCATATTTATGGCCATTTTGCCGAACACCTCGGCCGTTGTATTTATGATGGTATTTATGTAGGAGAAGACAACAAGACCATTCCGCATAAGAATGGTATTCGTCTGGACATAGTTCAGGCCCTTAAAAAACTCAAGGTACCGGTGCTCCGCTGGCCCGGGGGCTGCTTCGCCGATACCTATCATTGGATGGATGGCATTGGCCCAAAAGCCCAGCGACCCAGCATGCTTAATATCTGGTGGGGGAATACAAGAGAGGACAATAGTTTTGGTACGCATGAATTCCTCAACTTCTGTGAAGAGATCGGCGCCGAACCTTACCTCAGTGGTAACGTAGGTAGTGGCACCCCACAGGAATTGGCTGATTGGGTAAAATATACAACCCACCCCAATGGGAGCAGTCCGCTGGCAGATCTGCGGCAAACAAATGGCAGAGCTACTCCCTGGAAAGTAAAATTCTGGGGGTTGGGTAATGAAGCCTGGGGATGTGGCGGAAATATGACGGCCGATTACTATGCCAACGTGTACCGGCAATACGCCACCTTTATGACCAATTGGAACAACAGCGATGGTATTTACCGCATTGCTTCCGGGGCCAGTGGTGATGATTATAATTGGACTGAAGTGTTGATGAAAAATGTGCCGCAGGGCATGTTTGATGCCCTTGGCTTACATCATTACAGTGTGATCAGTTGGACGGCAAAAGGCCCGGCTGCCCAATTCACCGAAGAGCAATATTTCAAAACCATGAAAGAGGCCTTGAAGATGGAAGAACTGGTGAGCCGCCATAGTGCCATCATGGACAAATATGACCCGGCCAAGAAAAAAGCCCTTGCCGTAGATGAGTGGGGTGGATGGTATGATGTGGAACCTGGTACCAATAGCGCTTTCCTGTATCAGCAGAATACCATGCGCGATGCCGTACTGGCTGGAAGTACACTTAATATCTTTAACAACCATAGTGACCGGGTGAAAATGGCCAACCTGGCTCAAATGGTGAATGTGCTCCAGGCGGTTATGCTTACAAAGGAAGAGAAACTGATCCTCACCCCTACCTACCACGTTATGGAGATGTACAATGTGCACCAGGATGCCGTGATGATACCATTGGAGGTTCGTACAGATAAGTTCATAATGGGGCAGGATACGCTGAATGCGATCAATGCCTCCGCTTCCCGCGCTTCTGATGGAAGCCTGCATATTTCGATCGTGAATGTAGACAGCCGTCAGGCCAAAACCATTGACCTTCGGCTGGGGACCTATAATTACCCTGTCACCGAAGCGCGGGTATTGCAATCCGGCCGGATACAGGACCATAACGATTTCGAACACCCCGATCGGGTTAAACCGGCACCCTTTAAGGGTTATAAGCAATCGGGCAACCAGTTGAGCCTGACCCTGCCACCTGCCAGCGTGGTTGTGTTTACATTAAAAGGTCGCTAAATTGCTTACGGGACTAACCGTGGTCATATGATTTAGTTTGGTAAAGGGGTATCTTACTGTGTCATCCAAGACGTGCAGTATGAATACCCCGGTTACCTTTAACCGTCAGGTCAAGCAGGTGATGATTATAATCCTCCTGGTGCTGATGGTGTTTGTTGTGGTCAGGGAGCTACTCTACTTCCTTCCCGGTCTGCTGGGGGCCATTACCTTGTACATTTTAAGTCGTAACAGTTATTTCCAGCTGGTCTATCACCGAAAATGGAACAAAGGATGGGCCGCAGGGCTTTACCTGCTGGTCTTTTTCCTGCTCCCGCTATCCCTGGTCTATATCACCTGGCTCTTGTTAAAAGGACAGGTGCAACCTTTTTTCGCAGATCCGGCTTTTTTTCTCGCAAAGGCCAATCAGGCCATTCAAAAAGTACAACAGGATACGGGTTGGTTCCTGCTTTCAGAAGAAACACTTTCCAGTTTTCAGCACCGGATCGCAGGATTTTTACCCCGGTTGGCGAATGACACTGCCAACCTGATCGCGAACCAGGCGCTTTTACTCTTCCTGCTTTATTATATGCTGGTTCATGGAAAAGAAATGGAGCAATTCTTAGGGCATGTCATTCCATTGAGAAAAAACAATGTCGAACTGCTGGCTTCTGAAACCAAACGGCTTGTCAGGGCCAGTGCGTTGGGCATCCCTTTGATCTCACTCATACAGGGGATCACAGCCATGTTGGGTTATATGATCTTTGGAATGGATGATTTTGTATTGTGGGGATTTCTCACCGGCGTTTTCGCCTTCTTTCCTGTAGTAGGTACCATGGCCATCTGGGTGCCTCTGGTACTTTTTATGTATGCCAGTGGTGATTCCTGGAATGCCACCGGCCTGATGCTATATAGTTTTATCATTACCGGGAATGTGGATTATCTCTCCCGGATCACCCTGTTGAAAAAATGGGGGCATGTCCATCCGGTGGTGACCGTGGTGGGTGTGATCGTAGGACTAAGCCTCTTTGGTTTTATCGGATTTGTCTTTGGACCTCTATTATTGAATTATATCATTCTCTTATTCCGTATTTACTCCAATGAATTCATTCAACACGATACAGAAAACAAGGAACCCCTTCCAACTCATTAAAAAAATGGATTTATGGAAAAAGTATTCTCCAAAGCGGAGGAACTGGCGGGTACACTCCGTGATTATGTAGACACCCGGATTGAGACGGCAAAACTGAAAACAGCCGAAAAAACATCCCTGCTTCTGAGCAATATGCTGGCCTTCCTTGCCGTCGCCCTGGTCATCTTTCTGGGATTGACGCTGGGAAGCATTGGCCTCGCTTTTCTAATTGGTATCTGGATCGGGTCTGTCTGGGGCGGATTTCTGATCATGGGCCTGTTCTATCTCCTTCTTTCCTGGGGAATCTGGGCCGGCCGTGAAAGAGTGATCCGTATCCCGATCATGAACTCCATCCTTCTTCATCTATACCCAAAAGAAGAAGACCATGAAAAAGTTTAAAAACATAGCTCACCTCGAAGCCGAAAAGCAAAGACTCAAAGACAAACGCGAAGCCCTCGAAGTTAAAATGCGCCTGGATTGGTACTCCCTTCGGGATAGTATCAAACCCCTGAATATGGCCAAAGAAGCCATTCAGGATGCGCTGCGCAAAAAGGCAGAAAAAGAAGTAGAGGAAGAAACTGTTTTAAAGAGCGCATTGAATTATGCGCTGGGGCTTTTGTTGAGGAAGTTTGGTTAGGGGGATGGATTACGGATGTTGGATGTTGGATGTCGGATGTTGGATGACAGATGACTGATGACAGATGACGGAGATTGGGAGTCGGAAGTCAGAAATATCAATCCAACATCCAACATCCATCATCCAACATCCGTCATCTGTCATCAGTCATCTGTCATCCATCATCCAACATCCGTCCTCTGTCATCCAAAAGTGGAGGCGACCGGAATCGAACCGGTGTCCAAACATATTCCCCAAAAGTCTTCTACATGCTTATCCTGGTTTGGGGTGTCGGGTAATGACTGGAAAACCGGGCGACCGATCATTACCTTAGCTGTATAAGTCTTAGACCGCCGGCACAGCCTATGGCGATAGCAACCCGTTTTGGTTTTGAGTCGGCGGCGGAGCTTGGAAACGGATCAAACCTGCTCACGCGGCCCTAATGACTACTTAATCACTGATTAGGCAGCCATGGCATACTGAGTATTGCCATTTGTGTTTTGCGTATTCAGATTAGCCTGCTAATTACGCAACGCAGAACATGCTTACACTTTCAAAGATCTATGCTGTCAAAACCAAGCGCCCCCATTTGCGGAAAACCTATTCTTTCAAAAGCTAAAAGCTATTGGCTTTTAGTTCCCCGAACATGCAAAGATACAACATTTCCTTAGCTTTAACCCATGAACGGTTCGTTAAAACCCATTGATTACTACACTCAAAGAGTCAAAGACGGGAAAGCTTCCCTTCTACCCCATTACCGGAAAAGAAGATTCTTAGGTTGGTCCAGATTGATCCTGCTTTTATCTGCAGGCGCCATTTTATGGTATGCCATCACTTCCTCCCTTACTCCGTTGATCGGAGTATCTGTCCTGCTCTTTGCTGGGTTTCTCTTTGCCTTGTCAGCAGACCTGGACAATGACAGAAAGATCTTGAATAAAGAAACCCTGATCCTGATTACAGAAGAGGAGATTCGAATTGGCGGACATGACTTTTATTTTCGTCCAACCGGAGAAGGCCATTTTACAAAAGAACATGATTATGCGCATGACCTGGATATCCTGGGTCATGCTTCTTTATTTCAATACATCAACCGATGTGAATCAGCCTCGGGTCAAAAAAACCTGGCACAATGGCTCCTTCAACCTGCGCCTGTCGGGTTGATCAAAAACCGGCAGGAAGCCGTGCAGGAATTAGCCACACAGCCTGAATGGAGGGCTCAATTTCAATCATACGGCCGATTGAACCAGGTAACCCTGAAAACGGAGATCGCTGTCGCTCGTTGGCTCGCCGAAGGCCACCAATTTCTGTACAATAAATTGTATGCCCTGCTTCGTTGGATATTGCCCATTTTATCATTGGGTAATTTGTTGGCCTATCTCACAGGGAACTTTACTTCCCAGCAATTCTATCCCCTGTTGTTCCTGTTCTTTATACTTTCCCTGTTAATTAGCCGAAAGGTCATGCCCGCTTATGTTCAATTGAATAAGGTAAATGAACAGTTTACCACACTCTCTCATTGCATAGGGCATCTCGAAGAACTGGCACCCCGTTCAACGCTACTGACCTCTTACATTGATAGCCTCCATCACGGGGAAGAAAAATCATCCACCATTATCAGCCGGCTGCGAAAGATCATGGACCGGTTGGATTATCGGCTCAATCCCCTTGTATTTCTTCCTTTAAACACCCTGCTTTTCTGGGACCTGCAACAGATTTTTGCCCTGGAAAAATGGAAATCCCAATATGGAAAAAACGCTTTTTCCTGGTTCAGGGTGTATGGAGAAATGGAAGCCTTGTCATCCCTGGGGACTCTTCAGTTTAACCATCCTGATTGGACATTTCCGGTGATTGTAAGCGAAGAAGGAGTATTCCGATCCACTGAACTTGGGCATCCATTGATCCCGGCAGGCAAGCGAGTTAACAGTTCAATTGACGTGCAAGGAAAGGGGCAATTGGCCCTGATCACCGGAAGCAATATGGCTGGAAAAAGCACTTTTCTTCGTTCGGTTGGCATTAATACCGTATTAGCTATGGCAGGTGCACCGGTTTGTGCCCGCTCGCTTGAAGTATCCCCCCTGCGTGTCATGAGTAGTATGCGCGTCAGCGATAACCTGGAAGAAAGCACTTCCACCTTTTATGCGGAGCTTAAAAAGCTAAAGTCGATCATTGAAGCCGTGAATAAAAAAGAACCTATCCTGATCCTGTTGGATGAAATATTGCGAGGAACCAATTCCGGAGACCGCCACCAGGGATCGGCCGCTTTAATACGTCAACTCATCCATCATCAGGCAACGGGACTGATCGCTACCCACGATCTTGAACTCGCTTCACTGACAAAGGAGTTTCCCGGTCATATCCACAATTACCACTTTGATGTACAGGTGGAAGGGGAAGAACTTTTCTTTGATTACAAATTAAAGACAGGGGTTTGTACGAGCATGAACGCATCGTTGTTGATGCGAAAGATCGGGATCGAGATATGATCATATATTGTATAAAAAACCACAGAGGCACAGAATGAAATTATTTACTGTGCCTCTGTGGTTCAAATCTATCCTTTACTTAAATATTCTCCAGATATCCAATCCCATCGCATAGGCCATTAGCCCCAGCAACAAGACCATACCCACCATTTGCGCGTATTCCATGAATTTATCACTGGGCTTGCGACCGGTGATCATTTCGATTAAGGTGAAGAGGGCATGACCTCCATCCAGCGCAGGAATGGGTAAAACGTTCATAAACGCCAGGATGATGGAGAAGATCGCGGTCAATTGCCAGAAGGACTGCCAATCCCATACCCCCGGGAAAATACCGCCGATGCTTAATACGCTTCCCAGGGACTCGCTTGCTTTGGCTTTTCCGGTGAACAATTGTTTCAAACCGGTTACATAGGCACCGAGGGTGGACCAACATTCTTTGAATCCGGCGGGTACCGCTTCGAAGAAGCTGAATTCTTTTGTATGAAACTGGAATCCCAGTTTGGTAAGACTTTGGAAATACAATCCCATTTGTCCTTTTTTATTCAAAGGCAGGGTGACTTGTATTGTATCGCTATTACGGAGCAGGGCTACCTGAATGGTTGTATCCTTTAACCCGGCTATTGCTTTGCGAAATTCATGATTATAGGGTGTCCATTTACCATTAACACCTATGAATTGATCACCGATCTGTACTCCCGCAGCAGCGACTTTTGAATCTTTGGCAAATGAGTCCACGATGGATGGGAACCTGATACCGGTAAAGGCGGTTGCCTTCCGGGTATTGAGTTGTTTCACCAGTTCGGCAGGGAGTGGCAGGTTAAAAACGCTGTCCCCTCTTTTTACCGTCATCGATTGGGCTTCATTCAATACAATGCTACGGCGTATTTGTCCCTGAAAGATATCCTCTACGGTGGTTGTGTCAACTTTCAATATTATATCCCCATCCCGGAGACCGATGGATTGGGAAAGACTATCCGTTGTAATACCATATTTGGCTTCTGCAGGCGGCAAATACTCTTTACCCCATATCCAGAGAATAAAAATAAATATGATGATGGCCAGGATCACATTCACCGTAACCCCACCCAACATAATGATCAACCGTTGCCAGGCCGGTTTGCTGCGGAACTCATAAGGCTGGGCCGGTTCCTTCATTTGTTCTTTGTCCATACTCTCATCGATCATACCGGAGATCTTTACATAACCTCCCAGCGGAATCCAGCCGATGCCATATTCAGTATCTCCTTTTTTCTTTTTGAACAAAGAGAACCAGGGGTTGAAAAAGAGATAGAACTTCTCCACCCGGCATTTGAACCATTTGGCGGGTAAAAAGTGACCCAATTCATGCAGAAGGATCAGGATGGAAAAGGAAAGAATAAATTGTGCTGCTTTGATTCCGACAGTACTCCAATCGATGGCTAGTAGCATATTGTATTACTTCTTTTTTGTTTCTCGTTGCAAATGCTTCGAGAAACCTTAATATTTACAGTTTTATCAGGTCGGCGGCAAAGGTACGCGCCTCGCCATCGCTGTCAAAATACTCTTCCAGGGTGGGTTTTTCGATAAAAGGGACATTCTCCATGGTCCTTTCGATCACGTCCGTCATATCCATAAACCCAAGCCGGTTTCTTAAAAAGGCCCAAACTGCGATCTCATTCGCCGCGTTCATCACACAAGGAAGGTTTCCTCCTTTGTTCAGTGCGTGCATGGCCAGGGCCAGGTTGCGGAAGGTGCGTGTATCGGGTTCTTCAAAGGTCAGGGTACCATATTTGCGAAAATCCAATCGCGGAAATTGATTGGGTATCCGGCTGGGGAAGGCCATCGCGTATTGAATGGGGAGTTTCATGTCGGGCAACCCCATCTGCGCTTTGATGCTACCATCCTCAAATTGTACCATGGAGTGGATGATGCTTTGGGGGTGTACCTGAACTTGTATCTGGTCGGGGCGCAGGTTGAACAGCCATTTAGCCTCGATCATTTCAAGTCCCTTATTCATAAGTGTGGCCGAATCAACTGATATCTTTGCGCCCATTTCCCAATTGGGATGTTTCAGGGCATGTTCCCTTTTTACATTTACCAGGAAATTGGGTTTCTTTCCCAGGAAAGGACCACCGGAAGCTGTCAGGATTACTTTTTCAATCCGGTTGCGGGTCTCTCCTACCAGGCATTGAAAAATGGCGGAGTGTTCCGAGTCCACCGGAATAATGGGCACTCTTTTTTCCACGGCCAATTGCATTACGATATCGCCGGCCACTACCAATGTTTCCTTATTGGCCAGGGCGATGGCTTTACCGGAGCGAAGCGCACTGATCGTCGGTTTTAATCCGGCATACCCAACGATCGCAGCCAGCATCATATCATATACATCCAGCGCTGCCACTTCTTCCAGGGCCTTGGCCCCGGTGAAAACCTTGGTATCGGTAGAAGCCAGAGCTTCCTTTACTTTACTATATCTTGATTCATCTCCGATGACAACGATATGAGGCCGGAATTTGAGTGCTTGCCGGATAAGCAGGTCGTCGTTGTGCTGGGCAGTCAGTACCTCGGCGGCAAACAGGTCCGGGTTGGCTTCTATCACTTCCAATGCCTGCACCCCAATGGAACCGGTGGAACCAAAAAGGGCAATTCGTTTTATCGGCTTGTCATTCGTCATTCGTATGCATTAATTCATGGTCCAGGGACTCAGTTCTTCGGCAATTGTTCGATCATTACTCAACCGGGGAACCTTATTTTGCCCTCCCAATTTCCCTTTGGATTTCATATAATCAATGAACCCATTCTTTTTGACCGGGGTGATCCGGAGGGGTGACAGGATATTTCCGGTGATCAGATCATTGTAATATATATTTTTTTGGCGAAGGTGCTGATCCACTTTTTGTTCAAAGGCAGTAAGATCGGCAGGCATGTTTTCAAATTCGATAAACCATTCGTGAAAACTTTTGCCCTGGCCTTGCTGGATTAACGGGGCTACAGTAAATTCTGTGATCCCCAGATTTTCCTCTTCCGCGGCCCGGAGCAGGCTGTATTCTACCTCCTCCCCGATCACATGTTCCCCAAAGGCTGAAATAAAATGTTTGATGCGGCCTGTAACCACGATCCGGAACGGATCCAATGAAACAAAACGGACCGTATCTCCGATATTATATCCCCACAAACCCGCATTATTATTAACGATCAGGGCATAGTTCTCACCGGTTTTTACCTCTGCCAGCGTAAGCCGGGTTGGATTGGGATCAAATACCTCGCCCGCCGGGATGAACTCAAAGAAAATTCCGCTATTGGTATTCAGGAGAAGCCCTTCTTCCTCCTGGGAATATTGAAAAGCAAAGAATCCCTCCGAAGCCGGGTAGGTTTCAATGGTATCTATTTTCTGGCCAATAGTTTCAAAGAGTTTGGCCTTATAAGGTTCAAAGTTTACCCCGCCGTGTACCAATACCCGGAAATGCGGGAATATCTCGCGTATCTTCTTTTGTTTGATCGTGGAAAGCCGGTCAAAATACATCTGAACCCAGGGTGGTATACCCGAAATCAGTGTCATATCCTGGTTAATGGTCTCTTCCACGATCCGGTCGAGTTTGGTTTCCCAATCCTCAATACAGTTGGTCTCATAACTGGGGAGCTGGTTGGTCCGCAGGTAACGGGGTATATGGTGATTGACGATCCCGCTCAGGCGACCGGTAGGTATCCCGCCGATCCTTTCCAGTTCCGGCGAACCTGAAAGAAAGATCATTTTCCCGTTCGCGAAATCGGTATGCCCGGTTTCTGCCATATAACAAAGCAGGGCATTGCGTGCCGAATTGATATGGTTGGGGATGGAATCTTTGGTAATGGGGATGTATTTGACCCCGCTTGTTGTACCGGATGTTTTGGCAAAATAGATCGGTTTGCCCTTCCACAGGATATTATCCTTTCCTTCCTTGATCTTTTCGATATAGGGCTTAAACTGCTCGTAATCCCGCACCGGAACAGCCTGCTGGAAGCCTTTATGGTCGTTCACCTGCTCAAGGCGGTGGTCCTTGCCAAACAGGGTCACCCGACCCGTTTTGATCAGTTGGCGAAAAATCGCCTCCTGGTCCTGAACAGCGGTTAACATGCCCTTTTTCAGCGATTTATGCACATACCCGGCAAAGGGCTTGGCTAAGAAAGACTTGATTTTCATGGTATAAATGAATGGCTGGGGATAAGGGCCTACAAATATAAAGGATTGAGACGGTTGGAGGGGGTTAAAATTGTGTCATAAATCTTTGATCCACTGTTTTGCCGGTAATCAAAATACCCTTACCTTTGCCTCCCGTTTTTTGACGGATTTAAAACTTAGGAAACATGTTCGCAGTTGTTAAAATAGCCGGTCAGCAATTCAAGGTCGCCAAAGACCAAACCCTCTATGTACCCCACCTGGAAGGGAATGCTGGTGACAAAGTGGAATTTGCCGAAGTATTGCTGGCTGATGCCGATGGGTCTATCTCTGTAGGTAGCCAGGTAAAGGTTAAAGTAAAGGCAGAGATCGTTGACCACGTAAAAGGGGACAAAGTGATCGCCTATAAGCAAAAAAGAAGGAAAGGGTTCCGTAAACTGCATGGTCACCGTACCCAGTATACCCAGATCCTTATCAAAGACATCAAATAATTTAAACCGACGTTAACTCAATAAACTTCTTCTCATGGCACATAAGAAAGGTGAAGGTAGTGTAAAGAACGGTCGCGATTCACAGAGCAAACGCCTTGGTGTAAAGATTTACGGTGGCCAACCTGCTACCTCCGGAAACATCATCGTTCGCCAACGCGGAACCGTTTATCACCCCGGTAAAAATGTGGGTGTAGGTAAAGATTTTACTTTGTTTGCCCTGGCCGATGGCCTGGTAGAATATAAAAAAGGGAGAAATAACAGGACCTTTGTTTCCGTAAGCGCTGTGGAAACGGCTTAAGAATATGTGGAAAAATTTTTTGACAGTTTAAATAATGTTTATATTTTTACTGTCGATAAGTTTTTTTACTAACCTTAAATTCTAAACAATGGCAACAAAGAAAAAAGCAGCTAAAAAAGCCGCTCCCAAGAAAAAAGCCGCTAAAAAAGCAGCCCCTAAGAAAAAAGCTGCTAAGAAAAAAGCCGCTAAGAAAAAAGCTGCAAAGAAGAAGTAAGATTAGCTTTTTAGATCGAATAGAGTCCTCCGGTAACCCGGGGGACTTTTGATTTTAACCCCTCCCCGCTTCCCCCTAAATTGCAGCCATGGATAACTATACCATTGCCGAGCACTTTTCCCTTCTCTCCAAATTGATGGATATCCATGGAGAGAACTCCTTCAAGTCCCGCACCTATTCCGCGGCGGCCTTCAATATTGAAAAACTCCCGGTTCAATTACAGGACGTTGACCGCTCCCAGCTATTTACCCTAAAGGGCATTGGAGACAGCGTGGGCCGGAAGGTGATTGAATTGCTCGACACCGGAGAACTCTCCGCCCTGAAAGAATTGGTGGAAACCACACCCCCGGGTGTTATTGAACTCCTCCAGATAAAAGGCCTGGGGCCAAAAAAGATCCATGTCATCTGGAAGGAAATGGGAATCGAATCCGTCGGTGAACTGTTGTATGCCTGTACCGAAAACCGTCTCACCCGCTACAAAGGATTTGGAGAAAAAACCCAAAAGAATGTACAGGAAGCCATTGAATTCTTTCAACACCACCAGGGCCATTTTCTCTACTCTCAGGTATTTGAGGTATTCGACCAGGTAAATGGGTACCTGCAAAAATTGTTCGCCCCCCACCTCGTGGCAGTCACCGGAGCCTATCGCCGGCAAGATCCTGTGATCGAAGAACTGGCTTTTGTAGTGGATCAGTCAAATGAATGGATCAAACCCAAATTCCAGACTGCACATCCGCCCGAATTATTAGAGGAAACATCCGACACACTATTATATAAACTTCAAAACGGACTCAAACTGCGGCTCCACACAGGAACCGGTGCATTCGCCGAAAGACTGTTTCGCAGTTCGGGTTCGGCAGAATTCAATGATGCCTTTACCCAAAAATTTCCCAATGCCCTGAATGGTGATACCTCCGTCAATAATGACCAACCGCTCTTTGAAAAAGTAGGCCTGCCCTATATCCCGCCTGCCATTCGCGAAAAAAGCAGGATTCTTGAAAAAGCAGCCAACGACCAACTACCGCAGTTGATTCAGGCAGGAGATATCAAATCCCTTATCCATAGCCACAGTAACTGGAGCGATGGGAGCAATACCATTGAGGAAATGGCCAAAGAATGTTTACGTCGGGGTTGGGAGTATATGGTCATCTCCGATCACTCCAAAGCAGCCGCCTATGCGAACGGATTGACCGAAGACCGTATCCGGCAACAACACAAACAGATCTTTGAGCTGAACCAGCAACTGGCCCCATTCAAGATCTTTAAGAGCATTGAATGCGACATTCTCAATGATGGCAGCATGGACTATACGGATGAGATCCTGGCAAGCTTCGACCTGGTGATCGCTTCCGTGCACAGCAACCTGTCCATGTCTGAAGAAAAAGCCATGGCCCGTTTGCTCAAGGCCATTTCCAATCCCTATGTCTCTATCCTGGGGCACATGACCGGTCGTCTCCTGTTAAGCCGAAACGGATACCCTGTAGACCACACCATCATCATTGAGGCCTGTGTAAAAAACCAGGTAGCTATTGAGATCAATGCGCACCCCCGCAGACTGGATATGGATTGGAAATGGATCGACTATGCGTTGGAAAAAGGGGCCTTGCTTTCCATTAACCCGGATGCACATGCCCTGGATGGATTTGATGATGTACGGTTTGGAGTGCTGGCCGCTCAAAAAGGCGGGTTGACGAAGGAAAAGAATTTGAGCAGTTTTACACTATCTCAGTTTGAAAAATACCTTGAGGGAATTAGAAATAAAAAATAAGTGACCATGGCCTTCAGTTTCTTATTCCTAATTTAACAAGGGCAATTCCACAAAAAACACCGTCCCTTCCCCAGGCACGGTTTCAAAGCCGATCTCTCCGCCAGCCTGTTCTACGATCGTCTTGCACATGGCTAGTCCAAGCCCGGTTCCGGATGACTTCGTTGTAAAATTGGGGATGAAAATTTTCGATTGCATTTCCAGGGGTACACCCTCTCCATTGTCACGAACCTTGACCGTAACCTTTCCTTCGCCAAGTTCCTCGGTTATTTGAATATGCGCCAATTCCGATGAGGCACTGGCTTCAATCGCATTTTGGAATAAGTTAGTGAACAATCGGTTCATTTGCGTTCGGTCGGCCCTGATCAATAATTTCTGGTGGACCGGCTCCCATTCAAAACGAACAGCTGTATTGGTCTTATAGAGATCGCACAAAGGTGCCAGCACCTCATGCAGGTCAAAATACTCAATGTTGAGGTTGCCGATATTGGCAAATTGAGAAAAGTCGGCCGCGATCTTGGAGAGGTGATCGATCTGTTCAATCAGGGTGCGTGCAACACTGGCCGATAACTCCTTCACATTATCCGTATTGTTGTTAATGGCCTTTTGGAGATACTGGATACTCAATTTCATGGGGGTAAGCGGATTCTTGATCTCATGCGCCACCTGCCGGGCCATTTCCCTCCAGGCCCCTTCTCTTTCGCTCTTGGCTAAGGCTGAGGCGCTCTCTTCCAGTTTTTTCACCATCTTGTTGTATTCCTTCACCAGACCACCGATCTCATCGTCACGCTTCCAGTCGATCTCTTCATTGGTCTTTCCCAGGTTGATCTCCTGCATGCGTTCACTGATCAACAGGAAGGAGCTGGTGATACGGTTGGTAATAAACAACGCGATCGCTCCCGCGATCAGGAAAATAAAGGCATTCAGGTTGATAATGGTGATCAGGAAATTCGATATCTCCTGGTTCAATTCACGTTGCGATAGAAAATAGGGGATATTCAGGTAGGACTCTACCCGGCCTGATTCATTTCTTACCGGCGCATAGATACTCGAATAGCTCAGGGTCCCCAGTCTTTCGCGTTGTACATAGGGTATTTGCTTTAGCCTGCTGAGGTGATAAAAAGCAACCGGATCCATTTTCTTGCTCAAAAACCCTTCATTGTACACAAGCGGTTGGGAAGTAACCGAAAGGTTGCCCCGCAGGTCGTACACATTCACATCTACATTGTGGATCTCTGCTACCTCCTTGACAAGTTCCTGAATACCGCTATTGGATATGGAATCATCAATGGAGATGACATCGTCAAACATCCGGTGGTCTGCCAGTCTTTTTTGCATTTCCCTGACCATGATACCCATGGTGCGGCTGAGTTTGTCGCTGTTGCTGCGCTCAAACCGGTTGATAAAGAAACGGATCGTCACAATACCAATAACCAGAAAGGAGATCAGGCTGATCAGGATCACGATGCTGTGTACCTGTGTCCGGATATTCAACTGGAACAATTGCTTGAGTTCCTTGCGCCGGTACACGGCAATGATGAGCAGGCTGATCAACCGGAGCAGGCTTACCAGCAGGAGAAACACACAAAACAACCAGGAAAAAAGGGTGATACCCTCAATGATGGACTCCTGTTTGCGGGCAATGACCACCACCTTTTCCGCTCCTGCCCTGTACCATAACTCATCATAATCACCATTGACCCGTTCATCAAACTCGGTGCGCGGGATTTCAGATTCGGAAAGAGAGGTGGGAAAAGGATACTTATTAAATGGACTGATCAGGTTCTTTTGTTTATAGACCGCATGGGGGTAACCTGAATAATCTGATATGTCCTCATAGCTTTTATCCCGAAACAATTCAGGATAAAGGGCATCGGAACTGTATTGCTTGGGGTTGGAGACAATAAACATATATCCCTCCAATTGCCCTTCTGCTGACGTGATCTCCCGTCGGATGATATAGGTAAACCGGTCGTAGGAATTATCGTAATAGAAAAAGCCGGGGGTATTGGTTGGCTTGGCCTGTACCGTAAAAATGGTGTTGAGGGTATTGAAGGGCTGGTTTTCCTCATTGTACAACCCCCTTCCCTGGCTATCGAATACAAACAGACGGGTATCAAAAATATTGAGGTAACCACTGCTTTTCAGGATGCTGTCACGGAGATAGGCATTATCTGTTTCATTAAAGAAACGGTTGAAATTCCGGGTCAGGAACTCGTTGTCGATATAGGTCAGGGCAATACTGAGCGTTCTCTCGGTGGTCGGGTCGGTAGTAATGGATATCCGCTGTGCGAGGGCCTTTCGTTTTTCAAATTCCTTCTTGGCATTTTCCGTCATCATGACCGCGGCGTTCGATACGGAGAAAACAAAGATCCAGAACAATACCCCGGCAATACTCACATGAAATCGGTTAAAGAAAAGGTCTTTTCGATAGACCAGGTAGGCATACCCCACCATCCAGATCAGGGTTTTTAGATAAAAGTGCGTCAGGGGGTTGCCAAAACTGATGGTCAGATATAACAAGCCGGAAAAGGCGATGATGCCAAAGACAGCAAAGAACAATTTATCAAATACCGTATAAATGTATTTGAATACCAATTTGCTTAAATAGAAATACCCCAGGGAAATGGCAGCGAGGATCACAAAACCGACGATGGAGTCGATGGTCAGGCTAAAGACATCCGTTACCTGGAAGGATATCTGTGAATCGGCGACCAGGCTCCGGGTAACATTGGCCGTATAGAAAGTAAAGAATACAAAACCAGCAATGGCAAGGGTACCCCAAACCCAATCCATAACGGACAGCGTTTCTTTTCTTTCCAAATTCTTCTCCCCGATCTTCGACCAGGTAAATAGCGATATCCACCAAAAAAGTACGGAGTTGATCAGCAGGTCACCGAGGGATTTCATCACCGGGGTTGACGCATAGGTAGCCGGGTCAAACAAAGGAAACTGTCGCAACTGAAAGGGAAAGGGAGCGAAATAGGTGATCAGCCGTAACAAAAGTAAAGAGGAAATAAAGAAGGAGATGCCGACCCACAAACCTCTCCGGGCGATCAATCGTTCGGCCATCAGGTAGCAATAAAGCAGCAAAAAGAAAACTGCCGCAAGTCTTAGTCCGATCAGCCAGCCCGCATTGGGTACAATGATGGATTTGGTCTTGGCTTCCAGGTAAAACAACGGATTCCCTGAGATCGAATTGACCGGAAACTCGGTAATACTTCCGGCAATTGAAATTCGTTCATCCCCTTTTGGGCCTGTGACAAAATCCTGGGGGAGGTAATTATTCCGGACGAAATACTTGTACTGAACCGGGATCAGCCCATAGATCACGAGTGGCAGCCCGGCCTGGTTAAAACTACGTTTGATGCAAACATAATAGCCATTGTCCAACTGCCGGAAGAATCGTCCATCCGGAAGTGTATGAAAAGAAGCAGGTGGCACAACCGACTGCCGGTTCCAAAAGGTCATTTCCCCCGTAGACTCTGTTGGCATGATAAAAAGATAAACACCGTAGGGTTTATCGGTGAAATGATGCATATCGGCCAACTGTGTATTGCCTGACAACAAACGGTTGAACCGGGCAGTATCGCCGAGGAGCACTTCAAAATCCCGCTCCTGTTTTTGTACAAACTCTTCTAATTTTTTTCTTTCCCGGTTGACCGAGGTTCTTTCAGAAATCGATCCGACAAAAAGATAGGAGAGGCCAAACAAAGCCAGGGCAAAAAGGGGCAGGTAGGGCCATTTGGATATAATATGGTCAACTTTGGTTCTCAAATCAGCGTGGCTGCTTTTTGATCTCGTCCCAGATCGCATCCATTTCTTGCAGGGACATGGTGGAAAGGTCCTGGCCTTTTGAAAGGGCTATGGTTTCCATATCGGTAAACCGTTTAATGAACTTTTTATTGGTCTTTTCGAGCGCATTTTCTGCATCGATCTGCAAAAACCGTGCATAATTGATCAGGGAGAAGATCAGGTCGCCAAATTCCTCTTCCATCTTTTCCTTTTGCCCGGAGGCTATTGCCTCTTTTAACTCTGTTTCCTCCTCTTCTACTTTCTCCCAGACCTGGTCACGGTTTTCCCATTCAAAACCCACCTGTTTCGCCTTTTCCTGCAATCGCATGGCTTTGACCGTGGCCGGGAGTGATTTGGGCACACCGCCAATTACGGATTTCTTGCCTTCTTTCAACTTGAGTTTCTCCCAGTTCTTTTTTACTTCATCGGCATCTTCCACTTTCACATCCCCGTAGATGTGCGGGTGGCGGGCGATCAGTTTTTCCGATATCCCGTCAAGCACATCCCCCAATTCAAACTTCCCTTGTTCGGAACCTATTTTGGCATAAAAAACAAGGTGGAGGAACATATCCCCCAATTCCTCGCGTATGCCTTTCCAATCCTCCTCGGTGATCGCATCAGCGAGTTCAAAAGTTTCCTCAATGGTCATTTGCCGCAGCGACTGAATGGTCTGCTTACGGTCCCAGGGGCATTTCTCCCGCAGGTCATCCATGATGGATACCAGCCGGAGAAACTTTTCGCCCAAAATATTGCTCATCCGTATGAATTATATGGTGAAAATACTCAGGAAGAAGAACAAGGCCATCAAAATAATGTTAATCACAAGTGCGGAAAGGTTCAATAACAGGTATTTCAGTATGGTTTTTCCTCTTCGCTGGTGGTAAAAATTACGCATCCCTTTATACAGGTAGAAGAACCAGAGTAATACCAGCAGAATGGCCCCGATACTGAATATCCCCCAACCTGTTATATCCTCCAACTTGGAAAAGCCCATGATGAAAAGGAGGTTGATAAAACTGAAAATATAGTGGTGCACCGAAAATATGGCGTGGTCGGCATAGTAATATTCTTTATGCCGGAAATAAAGCAGTTTTAGTACAAAGGCAAATAAGGGAAGGGAGACAAACAGGAGATAAGGCAGTTTGTGCAATACGGCGTCGGCCACATCCTTCAATGCCTGTTTGGGGCGATACCTGTATCGGGAATTGATCTCGATCTCCTTTTTTTGGATCTGTTGGCTGAACCAACCATCCCGTTCCCCGGGAGGTAGTTTTTTTTGTGCCGAATCATATTCCTCCAGCGATTTATAGTTATTTCCCGTTACGGACAGCGCGCGAAAATCTTCACTTAGCTCCAGAAAATCCATGGACCGGACCGGTTTGCTGGTATCCTTGAGCAGGTTGGCCTGCTTCAGCAAAAACTCGTCATTGGGGGTTTTGCTCAATTTTTCTTCTACGGTCTTCAGGATCGAATCCCGGTCGTCCTGGGTAAGGACAACCGTATCATCCCATTTGATCGCCGAGTCTGATTTGAAAAAAGTAAAGAAAACAATAAAGAAGAAGGCAGAAGTAAACACATACATTCTTACCGGGTTCAGAAAACTGGCCCTTTTCCCCATCATAAAACGCGAAGAAAGATACCCTGGTTTAAAGAGCAGGTACCGGAGGGTATCAAAGAATTTCGAATCAAAATGGGTGATATCGTAAAAAAAATGGATTACGAGGCTCCAAAAACTTTCCTTGGGAACAGTATTTTCCTGGCCGCAGATATGGCAATAGCGACCTTGAACAGTGGTTCCGCAATTCAGGCAGTTTTTTTCGGTTCTTTCCGGAGCGTGAGACATATCGGCCTTTTTGCTAAAAATAAGGAGAATTGCAGGAAATTAGCTAAAAGCTAACAGCTAATAGCTGTTAGCTTTTAACCATTAGCTTTCAGGTTTTAGTACATTTGTCCCATGATCCACACTCCCGTAAAAGCCCTTGGCCTCGCCCTACTGATTTTTCTTCCCCAGGCGATCCTTGCGCAGCATTATTACCACGATATCATGGGTACCCGTGAAACCAACACCCAGATGGAACGACTGATCCGGGCGGGGGTTACCAGTGTTTCTGCCACCGGCTTTAATCAGGATAACCGGCCTGAACCTGGCTTTTCAGAGACCCAGATTATTCGTACGGTTGCTCCTCAATGGACGATCACCAGAAGCCAGGATGAAAACCGGAGTTGGGAATCCCTTGAATTCAATGCCCAAAACCAATTGATCCGATCCGTAGACTCTACAGCCACCACCATCAATCGAACCTACTTCCGTTATGATGCCGACGGGCGGGTTATGCTCCTGGAAAATTCAGCTTCGGATACAGCGATGGGAATTACAGAAATGGAACAACATCATTGGTACTATGATGCTGCGGGACTTCCTGAAAAGATGATCAGGGTAGTAAATGGAAGGGATACCACAGAGTTTCGTTTTGTAAAAGATGAAAACGGGAATGTAGCGGAAGAGACAACGTACAAACGCGGGAACCCCACTGAAACGATTTATTATTACTATAACGAGAATGGTCAATTGACCGATATTGTCCGCTACAATACCCGTGCGAAGCGGCTCCTCCCCGACTTTATGTTTGAATATGATGAGACGGGACGTGTTATTCAGAAGATCACGGTGATGCCCAATCCTAAAATAGGGTATCTTATTTGGAGGTATCAGTATAATGAAAAGGGCCTGAAGGTCCGCGAAGCAAATTTCACCCGCGAGAAAAAATTGATCGGACGAATTGATTACAGTTACGTTGACTAGGTCTTAATCAAAGAATTCAAATAGCCGCAACGCCTGCCTCCTATTTGTAAAAAAACCAGCCATAAAATGACTGGTTTTGTGCCCTGGGCCGGAGTTGAACCGGCACGGGCCTTGCGGCCCACAGGATTTTAAGTCCGGCGTGTCTACCAATTTCACCACCAGGGCGTTGTTTCTTTTCCTAAATTAAAAATCCCCCCGTTTAGACAGGAGGATTTTGAGCGGAAGACCGGGCTCGAACCGGCCACCCCGACCTTGGCAAGGTCGTGCTCTACCAAATGAGCTACTTCCGCTGATAAAGAACTATTCTCTGACCACCTTCGCTAAAGCTACGGCGACCGAAGAGGGTTGCAAAAATAAGGAAATCAATCGTTCCTGAAAAAAAATTAGCCTAAAAATTACTTGTATTTCGGAGTATAAAGCGAACTCTCCTGTACCGGAGCTTTGGTCTTTTCAAAACGCTTGTTGTACAACATATAACAACCACCTAAGATAAAGGCCACCAGACAGGCTACCTGAAGATAGAACAGGAAAGAGGACGAAGACACCCAGTTATGCGTGAAATCGCGGTCCTGTACTTTCTGGAGTTCCTCGTGATATTCGGCGTGTTGGCTCATATGCTCAATTTGTGATGCAAAAATAATGGTTCAAAATCAATTACAAACCCCGGGGCTTTACAATTTCCCGGAAAATCCGCTTTTTCCGGACAAAATACTGCCATACCAGGTTGCCAGGATAGACCCCCTCGGGTACCCCCCCTTTTTGCTGTGGAAAAACACTGGCTCCCTGCTGGAGAATGACCCACTTAACAAAGGCCAAATGTGCCCGTATGATCGCCTTGAAATACCCCCCCTGCCCGGCTAGTAAACCCTTCCAGGCAGAAACGCCATCCAGGGCCATCCGGAAAGGCAGTTTCCACCATTTTACGGTCCAGGGCCAGTTCTTATATAACATGATCAGGTTATTCCTGAAATTCAAAAAGGTCTTGAGGGTATTGCCATGGGGAAGGGTTCCGCCGCCTACATGATAAACCACCGATTCGGGACAGGAATAGATCCGATACCCTGCCAGGTGCATACGCCAGCATAGGTCGATCTCCTCCTGATGGGCAAAAAAGAACTCATCAAACCCTTTCATTTCATGGTATACTGAAGCCCTGACAAACATGGCTGCCCCACTGGCCCAAAAGATGGGAGCTGCCTGATCATATTGTCCCTGGTCTTCTTCCAGCGTGTCAAACACCCGGCCCCGGGCAAAAGGGTATCCATATCCATCAATCCAGCCACCTGCCGCGCCGGCATATTCAAATAGCTTCTTATCATGGTAGGCTTTGAGCTTAGGCTGACAGGCAGCGATACCGGGATCTGATTCCAGTAACCGAATGACCGGCTGAATCCACCCCGGACTTACTTCCACATCCGAATTCAGCAGCACATAATAATCTGCTTCCACCAGGGCAAGGGCATCGTTGTATCCTTTGGCGAACCCACCATTTTTCTTAAAGCGAATGAGTCGGAGAGCCGGGAATTGTTGATCCAGAAAAGCAATCGAATCATCTGTGGATGCATTATCCGCGATCACTACCTCGGCGATCCCTTCTGCGGAGCTTACGACAGCGGGAAGAAACTGCTCCATGAATTTCCTCCCATTGAAATTCAGGATGACGATCGCGACCTTGGGTTGTAATGGATTCAACGGGTAAAATAATTTGATCAAAAATAACTATCCTTCCTAAATTCGAAATATGTTTCAGTCATTTTGGAATTGGAGGACCCTGCTGGCTTTGGTAGCCATGATCATCGTAACGGGGACCATTTTTTATTCCAAATACCTGAGTGAAAAGATCGATCGTGAGGAAAAAGTCAAAGTGACCGCCTTCGCGGAATCACTTAAAATAAAAGCCTTGTCCAACGATGAAAATGTGATCCGGTTTACCAACCAAATTGCGGTGGATAATACGGAGATCCCGATCATCGAAACAGATGAAAAGGACAACCCCTCCGGAATATATACCAATCTTGACTCCCTGAAAGTAGCCAATGATACCCAGTATCTGCGAAAAAAGGTGGCGGAGTTCAAGTCCATTCACGATCCTGTACGGGTGGAAATCACCAATGAGCCGGTTACGTACAATAAATATTATTACGGAAACACGCGTTTGCAGCAGGAAGTTCGGTATTACCCCTTGGTACAGCTCCTGATCGTAGCCTTATTCATTCTGGTGACCATTCTTGCCTTACGCAGTAGTTACCGGTCATCGCAGAACCAGGTTTGGGCCGGCATGGCCAAGGAAACAGCCCACCAACTGGGTACGCCGGTATCCTCCCTGGAGGGTTGGGTGGAGATGATGAAACAGGACCCGAACAACGAGAAGATCGTTTCCGAATTGGAAAAAGATGTAAACCGCCTTCGCCTTGTTTCTGACCGTTTTGGCAAGATCGGCAGCATCCCCCACCTGGAAGAAAGGGATATCATTGCGCAGGTTCAGGAAATGATGGAATACATGAAAAAAAGGGCAGCCGGAAAGGTCCAATTTTCGCTCGATACCCATGGCGAAACCAGCCTCATAGCCCCCATCTCAGGCCCGCTGTTCGATTGGGTAATCGAAAACCTGCTTAAAAATGCCCTGGATGCTTTGGAAGGAAAAGGCGCCATTCATGTAGATATACATAAACACCATCAGGATATCCAGATCGATGTTAGCGATACAGGCAAAGGGATCAGCAAACAGAATGTCGCCCGCATCTTCAAACCCGGCTTCACCACCAAGAAACGCGGTTGGGGACTGGGGCTCAGTCTGTCCAAACGGATCATGGAACAATACCATAAGGGTGAGATCTTTGTAAAAAGCTCCGAACCCGGAAAAGGAACTACGTTCAGAATTGTTTTGAAAGCCGCAAATCCTTAATTTTGCCGTCCCTTAACCTGAAAGGGTTGAATTGGGGCCCGGGTGGCGAAATTGGTAGACGCACCACCTTGAGGTGGTGGCGCTGGAAACGGCGTGCTGGTTCGAATCCAGTCTCGGGCACAAAAAAAGACCGCTATTCATAGCGGTCTTTTTATTTAAGAAGATATCCTTAGAACAGAAACTTAAATCCAAATGCCAAAGGAGTAGTCAAAGTTGGCTTACTTCCTGCAAGGGCAGTATTATAGAATCCTTCCACATTGGCCACATGTGCCAGGGAAATATCGGTCACGGTTGTTTTATTTCCGGTTTTAGGCGTTAACGTGGTAACAGAAAAGTTGATCAGGTTGTAGGAAAACTCAACAGTGAAGTGTTTGCCAAGCACCATATCCAATCCACCGGAAGCAGCCAATCCAAACTGGCTTACTTTCAGTTCACTTTCTTTTTCTTTTCCGGAAATTATGGGAGCAGCCATTTGTCCAAAGAAATATAAACCTCCGGCAGCATTCCAATACTTACGTACGAGAGGTTGTACTACCAACAAACCAGAATTGGCGTTGACCGTGCTACCATTCTCTGCCTTCACACTTACATAACCAACAGCACCACCAACAGCTACAGTCGGTTTAACAAAAGTTCCCACAATGGGAAGAATCGTAAAATTGGTATTCTTAACATCACCGGTTTTGGATTGCTGAAATCCCACCTGGGAGGTCACAAACCAAATTCCTTGCAATCCCTTTTCCTGAGCACTCATAGAAAGACAAAACGAAGCTAACAGTGTTGTAACAATAATTTTTTTCATGTTGTTATGATTTGGCGCAAAGAAAATTTCCAACATCATAACTTCATGATGAATTCAATCAACACGCATATTGATATAGCTCAGTATTTCAACAAATACTGCTTTACTACCTTCCCCCATTTTTTTATCACTTCCTCTTTCCAATTTCCATTTGACTTTGCTGCAGGCAAAAGCACTGAGCATGTCTCATTTTTATCAGATACGGACCAGGCTACCCAGCTTATTCCTCTTTCATCCATCCAACGGACATACGCATCCCATTCCACTTCATCAATGGGCCCATCACCCGTAGCTTCCATTCCGGCACATTCGGAAACAAAAATGGGAAGCCCTGCTTTAATGGCTTCATCAGTCCGGTCACGCAACCATTTCTTATGCGTACCGGCATAAAAGTGCATGGTGTACATCAGATTTTCATATCCTTTGATGGGGTCAGCTGCGGGCAACAGAATGTCCTGGTCCCATTTTGGCGAACCCACCAAAATAATATTATCCGGATCATGCTTTCTTATAGCCGCTATCACTTTTTCTGAATACGCTTTCACCTCAGGCCAGGTTTCATAATCAGGCTCATTGAAAATTTCCCATATGACATGGGGATTGTTACCATAGTCTGCTGCTAACCGGGCAAAAAAATCAACAGCCTCTTTCTCATGAATATTGTGGTCATGCCAATCCACTATCACATATACATTCTCCCGAATACAGGCTTCGATCACCCGACGCATCAGCTTTTCTGAATAACCAGGGGATTTGAGATAACCACTGTCATTGAGTTGTATTCCCATGGAAGCACGCACGACAGTGCTTTTCCATTGGGTAACCAATTCATGTACGGCTTTTTTATTGTAAAAACGGGGCCAGAGATTGTGCCAGCCAAAACTCATTCCATGCAATACAACAGGCGCTCCCTTTTCATCTACAAGCTGTGTCCCTTTTACCGACAATTCACCATGTTCCTTAACAGGCTGCCCAAAAACGGACAGAAAAAGAACAGCAAACAAAAAGGTCAAGATTGTATTTCGCATGATCAATTAATTTAGGGGTGTTAGTTTAATCGCAAATCCTCCACCAGGGGCCAGGTGAAAGGTATATTTCCCGGGTGTGATCGTCCTTTCTTCGCGCATAAAATCTGTCGCATCGCGGGTGGCATTTATTCCATCCCTAAAAATCAATGCCTGGTATTTTCCGGAAGGAAGAAAAGAAAGATCTAATTCCAGGTCTCTTTCTGTCCAGTTACCCAATGCACCAACATACCAATCCTGTCCTTTTCTTCTGGCCATCACCACATATTCTCCAAATTGCCCATCGAGCGCGCGGGTCTCATCAAAAAAAGTAGGTACAGCCGCGATAAAATCTGTGCAGGCCTGCTCTTTGGAATAAATGGTCGGATTGTCGGATAACATCTGCAAAGGCGCTTCGTAAACAATATACATGGCCATTTGGCTACAGCGGGTACCAAGGCTTTGTGGAAGTGAATTACTCGGTACAGCATTTTTCCGGGTGCGGTTTCTAAAAGCACCGGGGGTATAATCCATCGGGCCTGCCATCATGCGAAGAAAGGGAAGTCGTACCGCATGTTCAGGCACCCGGTCATCGGCACTCCATTTCATATATTCCATACCCCGCACTCCTTCAAAATTGACCACATTGGGCCAGGTGCGTTGTAAACCTTGCGGGGCAAACATGCCATGAAAATCGAGCATCAGGTGGTGCCTGGCAGCTACAGAAGCGATCTCGTAACAGGAGCTGATGGCTTTCTGGTCATTGCGGTCGATAAAATCAACCTTGAACCCTTTTACACCCATTGCCGCAAACTCGGCACAATATTTTTCAAGGTCACGTGTGATGGCATACCAGGTAGACCAAAGTATGATGCCCACATTTTTACTTTTGGCATAACCAATGATCGCCTCAAGGTCGATTGATGCATTTCGTTTTGTCAGGTCCCAATCATCACTCCACCCTTCATCCAGTATCACATATTCAAGCCTATTCTTCGAGGCGAAATCGATATAATGTTTGTATGTCTCCGTATTGATACCGGCCTTGAAATCAACCCCGGTAATGTTCCAGTCATTCCACCAATCCCAGGCTACTTTCCCGGGTTTTATCCAGGTGGGATCCGTGATTTTGGAGGGTTCTGACAATTGTTGCACTAAATCATTATTGAGCAGGTCCGCATCCCGGTCACTGATAGCAATGACCCTCCATGGGAAAGAACGGGTACCGCTTGTGCGGGAAATATATTTCTCCCGGGCGGTCACCGCATAATTGATCCAGTACTTCGCCCCTGCTTCTTCCTTGGCGGGATAAGGTGCAAAAACTCCCTTTAAGGCATTTGGTCCGGATCCATCCTGCTGAATAAACATAGCCGGATAGTCCTGTACATCCGCCTCGAGTAAAACCGCTTTGAGGGTATCATTCACTACCACCATCATGGGGAGATAGCCCAATGTATCTGTTGGAATGGCGGATACCGGCAACCGGGTATAGAATTCTTCAAACGCACAGGAATATCTTTCGCCCTGCCGTATATCTGAGGTAAAGGGGATATACAGGGTTTTATCTCCTTCAAATTTGAAATTTACATTTTCCTGCATCACTACCAGCTCGTCTTTTTTTCTGGTCACAAAGCGGTAAGCTACCCCATTGTCATAGGCCCGGAAAATAATACTATGGTCCCCTTTGCAAACCAGTTCCATTTCATTGAATTGGTTCACCACAAAAGCCTTTTTATACGCAACGGTCCGAATGGTATCTGAAACAGACCTGTTTTTAACCTTGACCACGGGGGCAGTGCCAGGGTAAATATCCCAACCCGGTCCTTCGAGGGAAAGGGGGGACGGCTCGAGGATCCGTACCCCATCATGGGTTACGGACCATTTTATACCCCCATCAAATACAACCTGGATCTGGTTCCCCTTATCGGGTGAACTCAATTGCCATGTCTTTTGTTTTTGTGCCTGTACCCCGGCCAGGGTTAACAAAAAAAAGGTGCTGAGTACAGCACGGAATAATTTTCTTTTCATCCTATTTCCATTTCATGAATGATTGAATGACCGGCACCAGTTCAGCCGAGATTTGCGCATGTTCATCTACGGAAGGGTGGTAGTCACATCCGCCAATGTAGGACTTCTCAAAAACATGAAACCTGATTTTCCTCTCCCCCTCCCCTGTTTGTTGTTCTACTACGGCCCTTATACTTGACCGGTGGAATTCGCGGAGCCGCGTGTCCGCCATAGGACTACTGAGTAATAATATCTTCGCTTTGGGATAATATCCCCGTATCCGTTTTACAAACAGGATATAATTGCTTACAAAACGGGCAGAATCCTGAATGCCATCATTTTGTCCCAAACAAATTGTCACCAGATCAGGTTGGTAACGACTAAAATTCCATTGAATCGTATCATTGCGCATGCTCACCTTATCATACACCTGCGGCATAAGAATCTCCATATTGCAACAACTCCGTATCAACCCGATTCCGGAAACCGAAGAAAGGTGAACATTGGCGTTCAGGTTCCTGGACATCACTGCACCATAACTCAGCCAGGCATTGTGCTGGTCCTGCCATTTCCCTTTACCACATGGGATACCGGACAGATCGGCGCTGGCCCCGCAGGTAATGGAGTTTCCGATACACTCGATCTTTCGCTTGGGGGCTTTGGCGGGTTTTACCAACCGCGCGCAACGGACTCCGGCAAATTCAAGGTAGCCGATATTGGCCTCTGTATTCTTACAAAGTATGACCGAGTGAATGTCTACATCCATTAGCCACTCCTTCACAGAAATAGTGTCTCTTTTTCCCTTGGTTTGCATTCTGATCTCGCGCCCATCCACCACCAACTCGAGGTAATTCTGGTTACTTCCCCACAATTGTTCATCCTGCAGATAGATCAGCGCATCCTCCCCAGTGAATCGAAAAGAGACGGTAACACCGGGTTGCCAGAACCGAGGCAATTGGGGGTTGGTAAAATCAATTCGACCCATATACCGGATACGTGGGTCATCTGGTGTATAGTAGTTCAGGTCGGAAGCGAAAATCTTTGCGCATAGGCCGCTGACCAAAATCAGCAATAAAATCCGTTGTAATGGAGCAGTCGTTTTCATGATCCGTTCCTCATTTTAATTTGACCACTATTTTCTTTCCACTATAGTTGATCTTTTTACCAGATGTACCTGCCAGGTCAAATCCGGCAGGTTTCTGTGGGCTTATCATCTTTACATAGAAAACACGGTTCCTGAGCATACCTTCAAATTCTCCTAACCGGTCACCGATGGTCAATGTTTTGGTCGCCTGATCGAAGGTGAATTCGATCTGCGCGAATTTGCCTTTTTCATAATTGTAATTCACCCCTTCATCTTCATACAGCGTGAAGGAGGCATCTTTCCCACTATATACATAAAGCGTCAGCGGATCGGCGGGTTTCTCATCCGTATACTGCAGCGAAGGCCCGGCAGGAATTATCGATCCTTCTTTTACAAATACAGGCAACTGATGATAGGGCGCCTCTGCCTGTATGGTTTGTGCGCCAGCAAAATATTTTCCGGAATAAAAATCATACCACCCCTGTCCGCCAGGCAGGTAAACAGAACGAGATACTGCTTTGTACTGATAAATGGGGTTGATCAACAAGGAAGGCCCGCACATGAATTGGTCGGATACGGACAAGGCGGCCCTGTCAACACTAAAATCCATGTTCAACCCACGGAGAATGGTATAATCCTTATGATAGGCCCATCCGGCAAGCGAATAGTAGTACGGAAGTAACCGATAACGAAGTTGGTTATAGTACAACATGCTTTGGTAGGACTGATGTCCTTCGGGAGCAATGTTAAAAGGCTCGCGTAACGGAAATTGTCCATGAGAGCGGAACAGTGGAAGGAAACTCCCCCACTGATACCACCGTGTTTGCAATTCACGCCACTCTGCTTCATCACTTTTGTCCATCGGCACTTTGTTGTACCGTGTCTCGGTGGCAAATCCACCAATATCCAGGGTCCAGTAAGGCAATCCCGACATAGAATAATTAAGCCCTGCAATGATCTGGGTGCGCATATCTTCCCAACGCGCGCCGATATCACCACTCCAGATACTGGCGGCATAGCGTTGTGAACCGGCAAAGGCCGAGCGGGTTAGCAGGAAAACACGTTTGCTGCTGTCGCTTCCCCGTTGTCCTTCATATATACCTTTTGCATTCATCAGCGGGTAGGCATTCATGAATTCGGCTGCTGTTCCCGATGCAAGTGGCTGCATCTGTTGTTTTCTTTTCTCAGGAGAAACATTGGAAAGAATATCGGGTTCACTGGCATCCATCCACCAGGCATCGACTTTCTTGCTAAACAGGTTTTTGTCTAATAATGCCCAAAACCCTTGCCGTGCCTTTTCATTGAATACATCGTAGAAGGTGGAAACATAACCCGGGCCAACCCAGTCTTTCTGGCGGTCGGCTATGTTGCGTGTATAGAGCCATCCATTTTTCATAAAGGCCTCATAATTGGGAATGCCTTCATAGAACTTAGGCCATACAGAGATCATAAACCGTGCATGGTATTTATTATGCAGGGTGGCGATCATACTGTCGGGTTGTGGGAAACGTGCTGGGTCAAATGCCTGGCTACCCCACTCATTTTCCTTCCAATAAAACCAGTCCTGTACAATATTGTCAATGGGAAAACGCCGCTTTCTGAATTCGGCCACGGTATTCAATACTTCATCCTGCGACTTATACCGTTCCCGACTTTGCCAATAACCCATCGCCCACTTTGGAACAATGGGTGCCTTACCGGTCAGGTGACGGTATCCTTTGATCACGCCATCTGCATCGGCACCCAGCACAAAATAATAATCAATTTGGCGGGCGGCTGTGGATAAAAAAGCAAAAGTGTTCACGGCCTCATCCACCGGAGGCGGCAGGAATTGGGCTGAAACATATGATTCTCCTCCATCCGGAATCCATTCCAGGCGGATATCATATTTCTTCCCCTTTTCCATGACCAGGTCAAACAACGCCGTGCCCGGGTTCCAGGCCTGACGCCATTTATCAAAAGTTAATTTCCCATTTATAAAAGCTTTGAAATAGCCTCCGTATGTGAAACGGAATTGATAGGTACCGGTTTGTCCGCCGGACAATTTTCCTTCCCAAACGATCTTCCCCGTTGCGGGTTTGAATTCCTTTGGCATTTTTCGAAGCAGGTCATTGATATAAGGATAATCGATCTCCGATTCTGCTTTTTCAAAAAGTAATTGCTCGGGTGCATTTTTATCATTGTAATAAGAGGCGGTCAGCCATCCAGCCTCCCCATGTTTACTTTCCAGTTGAAGGGCTGAAAGAGGTCGAAGGGGGCGCACATCACCGGCTTCTCCATACGAATAATTATCCCAGAGAATACCATAATTCTTGGTCGATAAAAGAAAGGGTACAGCTACCTCTGTATTATTTTGAAAAAAAATGGTTTTTCTTCCTTTGTAATTCCAGACATCATCCTGGTGTTGTCCAAGGCCAAAATAGTATTCATTGGGGTCGGAAGAAAAATACTGGGTCAGTTTATACAAAGGTTTCCCCTCTTCCATCACAGGGACGGCTATCCGGCCCTGGTTTCTTTTTTCCGCAAGGATCGATTCGCCCGCCATGTTCTGAAAAGTAACCGCTCCCGAAGCCAGGTGTACCAGAACACGAAGCTGTTTTCCGATAAGTTCAACCTGGTTATCGGATTTGACCACTTGAAATTCTGTGTTTACGGGAGAAAGGGTAACTACTTCGCTTTGACCGGTGGCTAATACAACGTCGGGTGCTGCTGTTACCCGTACGATCTGGTCATTGACCCATTGTATACGCACGATCCCAATACTCCCCGACAAGGACAGATCAGGATAAACGATCACTCCATCAGATGTAGCGGTGTATCTGGGCGTCTGGCCCCAGGCCCCTGCCAGGGTGAACAGGGAAAAGGCCATCCCCCAAAAAAATCTCTTCATATTGGTTGCTTTGAAAGGTTATGCTCATGGTTTGGCTACCACCACAAAAACTGCAGCCCTTGCCGGCACCGTCACCCGAATTCCATTGGATGTTGGCGCTGAATAGGGACTTAGCACTTTATAATTAGCCGGTCCCCCGGCAGCCAGGCTGGTACCCGTTCCATTGACCAGCGTCTTCCTCGAAAATTCACCATTGTCACCACCACCTGTTAAGGTATAATAATAGAAACGGCTACCCTTCTTAAAATTCCTGATTACTATCTCTACGGTCTTTGGATTGGCAGATTTATTAACCAATGATACGCCTGTTTCTCCAGAACTAAAAGAGGATGCATAGGATACGATATCGGTCTGACTTGACGTGGAGGACACCAACCGGTCACCCAGGTATTTTTGAAAGAAATACATATGATAAAAAGCGGGGCGTGGGTTCCACTTAGGTACTCCATCGGGTTCATCTCCAATATTGAACATCCCATGGTCGTCGCCGTTACTCCATCCATTGGCGAGGTCCCATCGGGCTGTGAGCCCAAATTTATTTTTGAGTGATTCGCCCAGCACCATCACGGCATGCAAGCCATTGATATGGGATACGGCTTGTTTGGATCCGGAGGAAAAGATATTCCACTCACCCAGGATCATGGGTTTTTGTGTGATCCCTGCCCCGGAAATCGTTTGTTTCACATAATCCATCATGGTTTGTGTAACTGGAATTGGAGTGTTCAGGATCACATCGGCATTGGCATTGGTCAGGTAGGGTGTGTAGTAATTATGAACAATATAAAAATCCGGGGAATTTCCAGCCGCGGACAATAAACCACTATTCCAGGTGGTGGCTGTAGGCGTCCACCAGGATAAGGGTGCAGATTCAGACATCACGGCACCGATATAGATGGTCTTTCCGATCTCCTGCGCTGCTTTGCGCATGGAATCCGCATATACTTTAAAGTGTTGCCCATAAAGTTGACCGGAAAGAAATTCGGGCTGACCATCCTGATTGGTGGCTGTATTAATGCGATACCCGGCTTCCCAATCCCCAAAATTCTCATTTCCGATCTCCCAATATTTCGTACGTCCGTTATCATACCTCACCCATTCGGCTGCCAGATGGGCCGCGCTGGCTACCGGGTTTGGACCGGTTCCATACCGCGCATAACCGTAGTTGATGGTGATCATACCCTTGTTTCCTGTGGTCTGAAGCATGCTGTAATAATTGTCCACAGAAAAGGTCCAACCGGCGGTATTCTTTCCATACCAAAAACCGGCTGGAGAAGAAGTTCCGTTGGCCTGTACTAATTGGGCAGGGGCATCGGCAGGGGGTGTATTCGGCTGAGCGTTCCAGAAAAAAACATCGCTGATACTTCCTCCCGGGAAACGAATGATATGTGGATGTATTTCGGTGATATGGTTCAACAGGTCAGGTTCAGTCACCATCTGTCCCATCCAGATATTCGAATTATTCGCTGCAAAGGAACGGGGAATTTTGGTGATCACATTGCTTCGGTCAACCGTTATTGTTACTCCTGCTCCCGCCGGCACCGTGGTATTGGTAAAGGTGCTGGGTAAGGTAAAATTGCGGGGCTCCCAATCATCCAAAAAGAAACCAATGGTGGAAGCCAGGGCGGGATCCACCTGGGGATTGACCGTGGTGGTATCACCAGGATCTGTTGGAATGGGTGTACTGTTCTTCTTCTTGCAGGCATCCAGCATGGGCCAGCAGCAGAAGAGAAAAACGGATATAAGTAGCGCATGGGTTGTTTTCATGTGTCAGTTTCTTTATTGATATTCTTTCAATAATTCTAGCATGGCCCTGGTATTGTGATAGGGACATTTCCAAAACCCGGCTTTGTCTTTTTTCATGATCGTGTGGTCCAGCATAACACCCCAATACCACTCCCCAGCTTTTTTATCCTTAATGAATTCCTGTATGAATTGCCAGGTTTGTCGCATATTAAACAGGTACTTGCCAGTACCGCTTTGTTTCCATGCCTGATAAAAACCCAATAAGGCTTCTGCCTGGGGCCAGGAATGTTTTTCCATGACAAGCTGTTGGCTTTCCGGGTCAAATTCATACCAAAGTCCGCCATCTTCATCCAATCCTCTGGCGGCGGCATCCGTAATGCGGACAGACAATTGATTGAAATGATTTTCCCACCCTTTGTCCCCTATGGCCGCTGCACAATAAGGCAATAACCAAGCCGCTTCTATATCGTGCCCATAAGAAATGAGTTTAGACTTTGATTCCCAGTCATCATTAAAGAACAGGTGAAGGTGGCCGGTTACCGGATCCACAAAATGCCGGTCAAACAAGGCCAGCAGGTTCTGAACTCTTTCCCTGAGTTTATCATCGGGCCATACGCTGTACAGATTTGCATAGGCTTCCACCACATGCAGGTGGGTATTCATGGTCTTGCGCTCATTCTGGTCCTTCTCACTCAGCCGCAGATCACCGATCTCCTCCCATTGCCGGGTAAATGCTTCGATATAACCGTTCTTATCTTTATCAAAACCATACTGTTCAATCAACCGATATAATTGTATCGCCAGGTCGAGTGTTTTGGGGTCATGGCTTATGCGATAATATTCAGACAGGCCATAAATACAAAAGGCCAACCCATAGATCTGTTTTTTACCATCCAGCACATTGCCCGTACGTCCCACTGACCAATAAACACCGCCCCATTCTTCATCTATAAAATCCCAGATGATCCCTTTTAGTGCCAGTTCAGCCATGGCCTTATACTCGGGTTTTTTTGTATGGCTGTAGGCTGCAGAAAAAGACCAGAGTACACGGCTATACATGACGATTCCCCGCGGGGCGGAAGGATCCGGTGTATCCTGAAAATTGACCGAGCCAAACAGGTTTCCCGTTTCGGGGTCAACTACCTGCCGCAGCCAATAGCTGAGGATACTGTCCAATTCGGCAGCCAATTCCTCCCGACTGATGGGAAGTTCTTTTCTTTCTTTTTTGGTCAGCGCTTCCATTATTTGGTCAACGTTGATCCGTTGCCCTTTCCTGAGGCAGCAGATAATTCTGAAAGATTTTTCCCGATCAATTGATTCAATGTTTGGACCGAAGCTGCGGAACTGTGGCCATCAGGCTGGGTATTTATTACATAATCCAGCAATCGGTCTACTGTGGAGGTGGCCACATGCATTCTAGTATCGGAAGAAGCATAGTAGATGAAAACGGTTTCATCTTCATCCACGATCCATCCGTTACTAAATAATACATTGGAAACATCCCCTGTCCTTTCTTCTCCTTCAGGTGCCAGGAAATAACCGGCCGGTTTATAGATCACTTTGGTGATATCAACCAGATCGGTCATAAACAAGTAAAGTACATATCTTAAACCCGCGGCTGTATTGCGTACACCATGGGCCAGGTGGAGCCATCCTTTTTCGGTTTTGATCGGTGCGGGACCGAGTCCGTTCTTCATTTCATATACGGTATGATAGACGCGTGGGTCGATCACAGATTCCTCCTGGATAATGGCCGGGTTCATGCACTTACTCAAACCAAAGCCGATACCTCCCCCTTTTCCTGCTTCAATGAAATTATCCTGTGGCCTGGTATAAAAAGCATACCGGTCTTTGTAAAACTCGGGATGGAGTACCACATTCCGCTGCTGTGGTGAAGGGGTCTTTAAGTCGGGCAAACGTTCCCAGTTGATCATATCTCTGGTGCGGGCGATACCACATTGGGCGATGGCGGCGGATTGATCGGACGCAGGTGCAGCCGGATCACGTCGTTCGGTACAAAACAAACCATAGATCCAGCCATCTTCATGTTGAATAAGCCGCATATCATAAATATTCGTATCGGGATATTCGGTCTCAGGCATATTCACCGGGTAATCCCAGAAACGAAACTGATCGACCCCATTGGGACTTTCGGCTACCGCGAAAAAAGATTTCCGGTCGGCGCCTTCCACCCGGGCAACTAACAGATACTTACCCTTCCATTTGATGGCTCCTGCATTCAATACCGCATTGATCCCAAACCGTTGCAACAAGGAGGGATTTGAATCCGGATTCAGATCATATCTCCAAAACAAAGGCGTATGGGCAGCGGTCAATATCGGGTGCTTGTAACGTACCACTACTCCATTCCCTGATTCCTCCAACTGCCTTTCATTCTTTCGCCCGATTAGCGATTGATGTGCCTTTTCCATGGCGGCCAGACGGCTGTAAAAATTCTCTTGCATAAAAACGAATTAAAAATTCAATCTTCCAATTTATCCCACCAGGTTTTCTTTAGTACCAGGATGATTATTAATAAAATAATGACCGTGACCACCAAAGGCAGGTGCATAGATAATACTATATACATAGGGAGGATCGTCATGCAGAGCTGGGCAATGATCCCCAGCACCACATTGAACATATCCAGTTTAAAACGTCGGTTCGGTTGAAATCCCGGGATCTCTTTTACAACTTCATCATGCACCGGCTTCCAAAATCCCCAGGGGCGTACCGTTGCATAGAATTTCTTCAGGGTCTCCATATCCGTCGGTGGCGACATGAACGTGCCTGCAATGCTACCAATCACCGACAGGAGGAATAACAAGGGGAAATAATACAGAAACTCAATACCGGTGAATAATCTGGAAAAGACCAGCGCACCGGCAATACCTGTCAGCATACCCCAATAAAATCCATTGGCATTAAAACGCCACCAGTACCATTTCAATACATTGGCAGCGATATAACCACCATACAGGGCTGAAACAATCCATTGAAGGATGCTGTTCACATCTTTGGCAAAAAAACCAAGTACTACGCCGATCGCGACCACCACAACCCCCACGATATAATTCATCCGGATCACCGACCGGGTAGAGGCAGATGGATTGATATGTTTTAGATAGATGTCATTAACGATATAGGCCTGGGCTGCATTCAATGTACCAGAGAATGTACCCATGAACGCGCCTAATAAGCCGGTGAGAACCAATCCCAGAATTCCAACAGGCAGAAAATTATTGATGGCCCCGGGAAGTATCCGTTCAAAATCCACACCTCCGCTTCCGTTGCTTAAATTCAGTTGGTTAAAATACAATAACCCCAATACGGTCAATCCGATCACCATCGCGTACCTCACGGGTAACAGGACAATGGAAACAAATCCGGTCATTTTGGAGGCTTCCTTGGGAGAGCGGGTAGAAAGGATCTTCTGCATATCATAGTTGGGCGCCGGACCCGCTCCGGCAGCAAATACCCCTTTGAACAGCATCATCATAAAGAGGAGGCCAAACAAATCATATCCGTCATCCTTGATCTTCTGGTTGGCCGATTCTACGATCCCACCCCAGTCAAGTCCCAGGTTCCAACCAAAGAAAGGATCTGACCAACCCTTTGGCACGTTTAAAGATTGCCCATCCAGGTGGATCATGGCGATCACCGCTATCGCGATACAACCAACGGTCATGATCGCATACTTGATCAGGTCGCCAAGTACAATGGAATGCATCCCGCCAAGAATGGAATAAAACATGGCAAACAAGGTAAAGATGATGCCATAGAAATGGGGTACGTATTGAGGGGATACAGAAAACGGGATATAGTCTTTGACCAGTTCCCAGGGAACAAAAATCTCAATGAATTTTCCTAATCCGATAAACCCATAGGCCAGAAAACCAAGGCAACCTATCAGGGCAAAGGCCACCACAATGCTATGCGAACCTTTTACTCCTCGTCCTATTGAGCCAAACCGGGTTGCGAGCCACTCGGCTCCGGTATTGGCATTAGACCGGCGAAGCCATTTACTCAGGTACATCATATTGAACACCTGATTGAAAACGGGCCAGAGCCAGGGTATCCAGATACTTTTCACCCCATATACAAAACAAAGAGCCACCATCCACATGGTGCCACTGATGTCAAACATATCCGAGGCATCACTCAACCCAAGCATATACCAGGGCAATTTCTTTCCTCCCATCAGATAACTCTCCTTGTTCTCCCTTGCCTTGCGACGTAGGAACCAGCCCAGCATCAGCATGGTGATCAGGTAAGCAACAATGATACTTATATCGATCCAGGTCAAATGCATGCAGGTACTTTATGAGTGCTTATGATGATTTTAAATATCACTGATACAGGTTCTCATTTTTTGCATCCTTTTCAAAAAAAGTTCTTTCCAATTCATAAAATTTTTTGAAATCCGCCTCGGAAACCTGTCCGTGATAAGGCGCATAATAATGCATTTTTCGCGTATCGGCCATCATTCCATGGTTCCTCCACACCAGCACCCACGCTATCTTGTTTTCACCAATGGCATCCACCAGGGTCTTGGTCCACCATTCCGGATAGGGAATGGCTTCATATCCGGTCTCCGCCAGGGCAAACAATTTATTCTTTTCTGCTGCGATTTTACTGATGATATCCAGTTTGGCCTTTGTCTGAACGGCAAACCAGTTTTCTTTGGCAGGGTCGCCATACTGGTAGGTATCAAAACTGAGGGCATCACATTTATCATCACCCGGGTATCGCTCAAGGAATTCTTCAGCGTTGTTAAACTCTCCTCCGGTATTGTACACCCAAAGCAGGTTATGCAATTTCTTTTCTTCTGTCAGGTAATACCAGGTGAACCGCCAAAGGGTTTGGTATTCAAAGGGGGTGCAATGGGTTTTGCCCCACCAGAACCAACCACCGGTATGTTCATGAAAAGGCCGGAAGAGAACGGGGATCATTTCTCCCTTTGATCCCTTGAGCGACGAGAGGAAACCGGCCACGCGGTCAAGCCATTCTTTATATAACACATGATTGCTCCCGCCTGGATTGACAGAAGCAACAGATCCTTTCGTGGTATCCCAGGCTCCGGCAGGAGCACCAAATGGGCTGGCCAGATGCCAACTGATCGTGATCACGCCTCCCCTTTCATATCCCTGACGAATGAACTGTTTCATTTTTTTAAAGGGCACTCCATCCAGGTTGACATCTCCTTTTTCTATTCCTCCCAGGTCCCAACCATAGATGCCGGGATAATCACCAGCCGATTCCAATACATCACTTCTGTTTTCCTTGTATCTCCACTCCACTCCATAGGCCAGGTCATCCTGGTGGCCAAAGAGATAACCTTTCTGAGACAGTTTTTTCAGGTTGCGGTACAATTGTACAGTTTCACGGGTCGCGTTCTTATCGGCGGGCAGATCTGCCTGCGCCTGACAGGCATAGCCCGGCAGAATGGCGATCAGACAATAGATAATGATTCCCTTTTTCATGTGTATTACTTTTTTGTCAACCGTGCTGTACAGGAATATACAATTTCCCAGGTACTTCTGTCTGTATCAAATACCGAATTGAGGCCTTGTTCTTCCACCGGTGGATCACCCAGCCAGTCATCGCCTTTTGACCAGAGTAATTGCTTATGCGAGGCCCTGCCGATTCCACTAAAGGCCCAGAAATTGACCCCGGAAACCGGCCCTTCCTCCGCCATATCTTTTAATAAAAAATCAAAAACAAAGGAATAATAACGATCGCGGTAGGCGGTGGTGGATCCCGGATCAAAGGCATGGCCATCTCTGGGCAAACCAAATTCTTCGATCACCAGGGGTTTTCCGATTGCCTTCGCTACTTCCTGGTGGCGACTTATATACTCACCTGTTTTCAAAATAACATTGTCAAATCCCGCGGCAATGGCCGTATCCTTAAACCAACTCCAGTTCTTGGGCCAGATATGAATAGTGAGATAGTCTATAACGGGATCCTGATGAACTGTTTTAAAATTGTCCATTGTTTCACTCCCTGCTTCTCCTTCGGAACCGGTAGTGACCAGATGGTTCTTGTCCAGCTTGTGAATGAGAGAGGCCGTGTGGTGTATAAAATGACGATATGCTTTGATGGCAAACGGACGCATGGGACGAGGCTCGTTGGCGATCTCCCAGGACATGATAGCCGGATCCTCAGCGTATTTCAGTCCCGTTAATCGATTGACACGGTTGATCAGTTTCCGAAGTTGCTTTTCATACTGCTGCATACAGGGCATACAGGAATAGAACTGGCTCACATAATCCCGCATCTCATCCCAGCTAAGCTTTCGCCGCAGGATGGAATCGGGTATGAGTCCGTTCCAGTTCAGGTATTGTAAAAAACCGCCGCTCCATTCCCAGTTGTTACTGATAAAGAGCACGGCTTTCATCTGGCGCTTGTTCATTTCTGCGAGGAGGAAGTCCAACCCATTCAGCAACTCATCATCAAAGACTCCCTGTGTGGGTTGAAAAGCGGGTTCCACTCTGGGAACACCATTGATCTGGCCTGCACCTTCAGCACCGGCAAGTACCCGAAGGTTACTCACACCCATTGAAACCAAAAAATTCAGTTCCTGTTCTACTCGTTTTTTACCGGCAGGATCATTTCCGATCAATCCACCATACCAATAATTCACACCCACATACCGGTAGGGTTGATCCCCCACCATAAACCTGCCGTTTTTAACGGTAACAAAGGGAGGCGCTCCGGAACTGTCAAAGCCAATGCCCCAAAAAAGCGCCACCACTAATATGTATCTCATTTTAACCATAGTAAAAGAAAAGCCATTTCTGGCATCGCAAAGGCGTTCAGAAACGGCTATTTCTATTGACTGCTTATGCCAAACCTTCACCCCGCGTGAGCGGGATAATTATTTAAAGAAAATGATGTTATCAAAAAAGATCGTCTTTCCTGCATCAAATATCTGGAAGGTCACATTATTAATCGGGTTGATACCCGCATAGTTTGTGGCCAGTTCGTATTTGAAATAGGTCCATTTATTTGCCGGAATCGTGATCACTTTTACATTTGACCAATTGAGATAGAACTGAACGTTCTTGTCCACATCAGCTCCTTTTGCCCAAAAGGCAAAGTACTTATAACCGGTCACGTCAATTGATCCACCATTGCCTAATTGCATACCACCCCAGGCACCACCCGGATCATAGGCGGCTTTCAGGCCATTGGTTCCGGTGATCTTGTCTTCCGGAGAGGCAGCATATGTTCCACCCCATCCCCAGTTCTCAAAGCCATTATCCAGTTGCTCTCTGAAAACAGCAAGGGCCCTGTCGACATTGACGAATTCCATATCGGTAATGCGGTTACCGGATGAATTGGTGATTTTGAGTTTGGCGCGATTGGCTGTACTTACTGGCATGCTGATCACCATCTGTCTTCTTGTTTTGGAAACGATGGTACAGGCATCCGTGGTTCCTTCGAGCAATACTTCGGACACATCATCCAGGTTATTACCTGTCAGGGTGATTTCGGTACCTGCCTGAAAATCGGTGGGGAATGCGCTGGTTACATTGGGTAATGCGATGACACTGAAAGGCACGCTGAGTGTCTTGCCATCGGCATTGGTGAAAATGACATTCTGTGGTCCACCATAGGCTGTATCAGGCACGCGGAAGATGAGGTCGCTGGCCGTATTCAGGGTGGAGGTAAACGGAGCCGGCACATTGTTTTTATCAAATACAATGGAGCGGATCTGTCCAATACCGGAGCCTGTAAGGGTGACTACCTGTCCACCGGCAGCAGAGCCGGGGTTCAGTTCGCCGGAGGCCATGGATCCGGTATCCACTTCCGGACTGCCATCCTTATCCTTTTCGCAACCGGTGAAAACCATGGTGCTGAACAGAAGGAACAACCCGGAGCTCAGTAGGTTTTGAAAGTATTTTTTCATGATATGCATCTTTATTTAGTATAAATGGGGTTCGTATCAATAATAAGGTACCGCTGGTAATCCCAATGCGGGATCTTGTAAAACCTCACCAGCCGGTATCGGCAGGTGCATATAATTTTGAGTAAAGGTCACATAGGCCGGAAATTCAAACGTGCCCCGGTTCTGTGCTTCGATGATCTGTTTTGCTTTGGCAAATCCCTGACGTTGAATATCGAACCAGTAATCTCCTTCAAAAGCGAATTCTACCCGACGCTCATGCAGGATATCATCCATCGTAATACTGGAAAGTGTATTCAATCCGGCGCGCGTTCTTACCTTATTGATCGCCGCCAGGGCGGTGGCATCCGATGTGGAGGCACTGGAACCAAGTACCGATTCTGCGTAGATCAGCAGGATATCTGCATAGCGTAACATCATGGTGTTGATACCGGTGTTCATTCCCAGTACCGACTCTCCACCATAAGCCGCGCCAGGCCCTACTACATACTTCACGATATTGGCACGAACAGCATTCTTTTGTCCGCCATCTCCCACAGGCTGGAGGGTATCATACTTATATCCACCCGCCATAAAGGAATTGTAAGCGGCATTGCTGTTCTTGGGTTTCCATGCCAGGTTTTCCCAGCCATGTTCCATAATCGAACCTTTTCGGCGAAGGTCACCGGATTCATATTCTTCGATCACGTCCCGGCTGGGTGTGTACAATTCCCACATACTGGCTTCAGAAGTTTGCAGGTTGGCCGGTCCGCGGTCCGGGTTTTTTTGGTTGCCAGAACCCCAGGGGTTACCGGTCAACTGGTGTTGGATCGAGAACAGGGATTCGATGTTGTTATTATGCGCGCTTGACATGAACATGGCCCCGTAGTTGGGGAAAAGATCATATTTCCCGGAGTTCATCACCTCGAGGGCTTTGGTCTTGGCGCTATCATAATCTTTGCGATAGAGGTACAATTTGGCCATCATTCCTTTAGCTGACCATTTGGTTACGCGGCCAGGTATATCAGTATCAGGAAGACCGGCTTCGGCTTTTTTCAATTCCTCCAGGGCAAACCGAAGTACATCGGCTTTGTAGTACCGGGGGATATTAAAGTCACCCGACAAAATGGTTCCGCCCGGATCATTGACGATCGGCGCATCTCCCCAAATACGGGCGATATAGAAATACACGGTTCCTTTAAAGAAATGACATTCGGCGATGGCAGGATCAAGGATCGTAGCATTTCCTCCTTTGGATTTTTTCAATTCCAAGGCATTCATGTACTCACTTGTCCAACCTCCTATTTTATAAAATACCTTCCAGGCATCGGCGATACGCACCGAGGTGGAGGCAAAGGAGAAATTCAGGAAGGGAGGATCATCGGCGCCGCCGGTATATTCATTTCCGGCCATCACATCACCGATGGCATCCATGGCGCGGTTTTCATAACCTGACCAGGGCAATCCATACAGGGTGCTGGTAAGACCCCGTACTTCCTCGGCCGTATTATAATAGTTGTCCAGCGTGGTGCTGTCCTGTGCCGGCTTATCCAGGAATTGCTTCCTGCAGGATAACAGGAGGGCCACCGGCAAGATCAGAATGGCTGTATAACGAATCAATGTTTTCATATCAAAAGTGTTATAGCGTTATTGTATTAGAATTCAAGGTTAATGCCTGCGGTAAAACTCCTCGGATTCGGATAGTGACCGGCATCCACATTTGTCAACCGGATATTGTTATTGAATACCCCTACTTCAGGATCATAACCACTGTACTTGGTAAAAGTGTGCAGGTTCTGAATCGACACATATACACGGGCAGTGGTGATCTTCAGTTTTGAAACATAACGTGCGGGAACACGATAACCCAGGGAAATATTCTGGATCCGCAGGTAAGAACCATCCTCTACGTAACGGTCTGACATGTACACGTTGTTTACGTTGGTATTGGTAAACCGGGGCAAAGAACCTTCCGGATTGGCATCGGTGTAACGATCCAATACCGAGCGAAGCTGGTTGTAATAAGGGTTGTCCATTTTTTCCAACTGCCAGCGAAGGAAGTTGAAAATTTTGGCACCATAACTTCCTTGCAGGAAGATCGAGAAATCAAAATCTTTATAGTTTACTGAGTTGGTAAATCCGTAGGTAAACTTGGGAAGCGGACTACCAATAAAGGTGATATCACTTTCATTGATGATGCCATCTGGTTTGCCATCGGTTCCACCGGCTATATCCTTGAAGCGGATATCACCGAGCCAGGTATGGGTTTGGTCAACCGGATATCCAAACTGGGGTAGACTGTTGTTCAGGTCATCCTGTGTGCGGAACAAACCGTCTGTTTTCAGTCCAAAGAAAGAACCCACTGCATACCCTGGAATGGTACGGGTGATCAGGTAGTTGTCGTAATAGATCCGGCCATACAAGGCGGCCAGGTCACCTGCCACTTTCTCCAATTTATTCTTGAATTGAGAGAAGATGATATTGGTCTTCCAGGACAGATCCTTTGTTTTGATATTGGTAGAGGTGATGCTGATATCGATACCTGTGTTTGACATACGTCCGGTATTGATAACGGGCCCCTTCAGGTCATCCCATTGGTCACCCACACCGATCAAACGAGGGCCGGTACCGATCAACAACATGGCGGTGGTAGTTTTCTTGTATACATCAAAGGCGGTTTCAATACGGCCATTGAGGAAGGAAACATCAAGACCTACGTTTTTGGTGACCACCGATTCCCAGGTCAGGTTCGGATTGGCTACACCAAACAGGTAGTTTGAACTGCCAAAGCCAACAGGGCCAGGCCAGAAGGATACAACAGAAGTATAAGGCGGATTGGGTGCGCCATTGGGCAGGTTGGTATTACCCACCTCACCATAACCAACACGCAGTTTCATGAAATTGATCGTCTTTTTCCAATTTTCGGCAAAGCGTTCATTGGTAATAGTCCAGGCAACAGAGGCCCCTGGGAAATTACCCCATTTGTTATCGCCAAAGAAACGAGAAGAACCATCGCGACGCAGGCTCAGGTTGAGTGAGTAGCGATTGTCGTAGGAATAGGTAGCGCGGACAAAATAAGACTCAATGGTATTATCAGATTTACCACCACCGAGTTCCCAGGTATCACGGTCACTGCTACCGGCATTCAGGTCAAGAATATTATTCTGAAGGTCCACCTTTTTACCGTTGATGCTCTCCCAATAATTGTACTGGGCTTCATGACCGGCTGTTCCGGTAACGGAATGTTTGCCAAAATTCTTATAGTAGTTAAAGTAATTTCTCAGGGCATAATAGTACCCGTTACCCCGATATTCAAATAACTGGCTGCGAAGACTGGTATTGCCAAAACTTCCTGATTTCTGGAAAGCCTGGTTATTGTAAAGGCTCACGCTGTAGGCGAATTCATTTCGAAGGGTAAACCCTTTAAAGAATTCCACATCGGCATAGAGCTGTCCAAATACGTTTGTACTGGTGGATTTATTTCCCCGGAAATAACTCCGTGCGATCGGGTTATCCTGGCCATATTGAAAACCACCAACGGTTTGTCCACCGCCACCCCAGCTTCCATCCAGATTTTTCACCGGAATGAGCGGGCTTTGAATGGTACCCCACCAGATCGTACCTTCTGCGGCATCGGCAAGGGTCACATTCTGGATACTCCGGGAAGCATTTGCGCTAACCCCGATCTTCATCCAGGTTTTGATCTG
>JANRLV010000006.1:0-3163 GCA_033762195.1 Chitinophagaceae bacterium
CCGGAATGGATCTATGAATTGGGAATGATCCACTATGCTTTGGGCGATAACAAGAATGCCCTCGTCTACCTGCTGCAGGCAGGAGAGAAGGGGTATAAAAAATCAAACGACTACCACTACAACCTGGGTATCGCCTATCTCAATACCGGCAATCTGGATGAAGGGTTGAAGATCTTCAATGAACTACTAAAGAAAAGACCCAGCGACCTCAATATTCTCAACCTCGTGGCCGAATCCTATTACTATGCCGGTAAATTTGACCTGGCTATGGAGTACTGGGATAAAATGTTGGAATACGATAAAAAGAATGCCTCCGCCCTTTACATGATCGGAATGTGTTATCAAAAGAAAGGAGAAAAGGACAAGGGAACTATGCTATGCGATAAAGCCATCGAAATGGATCCTTCACTGGCGAATCTGAAGCAGAAGAAACAAATGATGGGCATGTAAATGCCATTAAAATATTTACATCCTTTCCGGCACGCCAATCCCTAACAGCCCCATTGAATTCTTGATCACCTCAGCCGTCAACACACATATTTTCAGGCGCAATTGCTTTTTCTCTTCCGAATCCGCATTCAATACAGAATGCTCGGTGTAAAATGTATTGAATTGTTTGGCCACTTCAAACGCATAGATAGCCAAAAGGGAAGGGTTATGTTCCAGGGCAGCCTGATCCAGGATCACCGGATATTGCTCCAGTTTACGGATCAATTCTCGCTCTAATTTGAAAAGTTCGCTACCACCCGTTGGAGCGTTTTTATCTATGGGTGATTTGCGCAACATGGATCGTATCCGGGCATGGGTGTATTGTACAAAAGGCCCGGTAAACCCATGAAAATCGATGGATTCTTCCGGGTTAAAGATCATTCGTTTCTTGGGGTCAACACGGAGTATAAAAAATTTAAGCGCCCCCAGACCGATCATTTCATGCAGGGTATCCAACTCATCGGGTGTAAAATCCTTCACCTTGCCCAACTCTTCAGTTTTGGCCCTGGCTACCTTCACCATTTCATCAACAATATCATCCGCATCCACTACAGTGCCTTCGCGGGTCTTCATCCGGCCGGTGGGAAGTTCTACCATACCATAACTTAAATGGTAAATACCGGCCGCTCCGGGTATTCCCAGTTTTTCACATATAAGTTTGAGGACTTTAAAATGGTAATTCTGTTCGTCACCCACCACATAGATACTTTGCTCACAATCAAACTCGGCCTGCTTCTGTTCCACCAGACCAATATCCTGGGTTATATAAACCGCAGTTCCATCCCGGCGTTGAACCACTTTTTCATCCAATCCTTCGGCAGTCAGGTCAATCCAGACACTGCCGTCTTCTTTTTTATAGAATACCCCTTTGGCGAGTCCATCTTCAACCGCCTTTTTTCCCAGCAGATAGGTATCACTTTCAAAATAAGTCTTGTCAAAATCTGACCCGATCCTTTTATAGGTCACATCAAATCCGCTGTATACCCAACTGTTCATTTCCTTCCACAGGGAGACGACATCCGGCTTTCCTGCCTCCCAATCCACCAGCATTTGCTGAGCGGCCTGCATGATCGGCGCCTGCTTTTCTGCCTCCTCCTTTGTCAATCCCTTTTCGATCAGTGCCGCCACCTGTTGCTTATGCTCATTTCCAAAGCGGACATAATAATCACCTACAAAATGATCTCCTTTGATACCTGTACTGGCAGGTGTGGCGCCATTGGCAAACAATTGCCAGGCCACCATGCTCTTACAAATATGAATGCCCCGGTCATTGGAAATACAGGTTTTGAAAGTGGTAAAACCGGTGGCCTTATAGATCTCCGCAATACTCCAACCCAGGAAATTATTCCGCAGGTGACCAAGGTGTAAGGGCTTGTTGGTATTGGGAGAGGAATATTCAACCATGATCCGGCGACCAAGGGAGGACTTGCTGCCAAAATCTGCCACCCCATAGTTTGACTCAAGAGACTGTATCCAGAAATTGTCTCTTACCGACAGGTTCAAGAATCCTTTAATTATTTGAAAGGAGGAAAACAGTTCATTGTTCTTTTCCAGCAATGCCTGGCCTATTTCATTGCCTAATTGTTCCGGGGATTTTTTCAGTGATTTGACAAATGAAAACAAAACAAGGGTATAATCCCCCTCAAATTCTGGCTTGGTTTCATTGATCGACACCTCTGATTCTTTAACCGAAATACCATATAATTCCGCGATCGTTGCGGCACAAATCTTTCTTATCTGATGAACTAAAGCCATGAAAGCCAGTTTTTTTGCGAAAATAAGCAATGTTTTTAAGTGAATAGTGAGACATGAGACGAGAGTCGGTAATCGTGAGACGTGAGTTTTGGCCAACGTCTCACGGTTCACGACTCACGTCTTACGATCAAAATCCTTGGTTTCTTCCTTAATTCTTAATTCTTGATTATTTTTGCCCAATGCACCGTCACATCCATTCCGTTCGTGACCTATTGATCCCCGTGATCGATTTTTTTTATCCACCTTTTAGGAGATGGATGGATATCCAAACCTTTCGGTATGCGGCCTGTGGGGGAGGGAATACTGTGCTTGGCCTGTTGGTGTATTATGTCTTCTTCAAGTTCATTCTACGCGAACAAATGCTCGATCTGGGTTTATATGCTTTTACCGCCTATACGGCTGCTCTTTTCTTTTCTTTCTGTGTCAGTTTTCCCGTTGGTTTTTTTCTCATGAAATATGTGGTCTTTAGCGACTCCAATGTCCGGGGAAGAAGCCAACTGTTCAGGTATCTCTTTTCCTTTCTTTTTACATTGACCCTGAACTATATTATGCTGAAATTTCTGGTCGAGAAGCTACACATCTTTGTCATGCTTTCGCAGGTCATCACCACCATTGTGGTCATATTGACCAGCTATGTGATACAACGATTCTTTACGTTTCGGGTCAACAAGGTCGAGGCTAAAACTCAATAGTCCCCACCTTTACAGCCAATTGCCCACCCAGGTTACTCCGGATCACTAAATTATCGGATAGCGGATAGATCCCTACCATCGTGAGCCTGTCCAATTGCCCATAACTGGAAATACCCTTTACCCATTCCCGATTGATTTGCTGATTAGCCATTGCCATGGCCGAATCAATATAGCTGCCCAGGTCAAACCGTGAATTCTCTTCAATGGATTGAATGATCTTTTTACTA
>JANRLV010000007.1:0-23133 GCA_033762195.1 Chitinophagaceae bacterium
CAGCCACACTCCGTCATCTGTCATCCGTCATCTGTCATCCAACATCCAACATCCAACATCCATCCTCCGTCATCCATCATCCGAAAAAAAGAATCCCCCATAGACATGGGGGATGTATCCAACGATTGCTTGCCAATTGAAAGCGGTACTATACTATTTTGTCTTAGAACGAATAGACTGCAGCGAAGATGAAGCTCGCGGCACTTTTCGTGGAAGACCCGTCATTTTTGGTAAAGGCCGGATCCTTGGCGGAATCCAGGCGTAATTCAGGGATGAAGGTCAGGTTGCCGAGACGTACATTCCCTGATAAAGTGGTGGCGAAAAAGGAGGTTCCAAAACCGGCCACATCCTTTTTGTCATCAAAATATTCTCCCCGCAGTGTCAATCCAAATCCATCGCAAGGATCCACATTGAGGTAGAGCGCAGATCCCCACCAGGAGTCGCTATTGCCGAGATATTTTACGGATTTCACGGTTCCATTGTAACCGATGCTGAATTTATCCGACACCTTGCCGGTAACAACGGCATCGAACTGAGAAGAGCTCACATTTGAATTATCTTTTCCACCCACAAAATTCAGATAGGCGCTCAGGTTACCACTGGAACTTGCGCCATGGAGTTGTCCAATGATGAATTTCTTTTCAAAGCTGGCGGTGGTCAGGTCGGTAGGATTGGCCACACCCAGCATAAAACTGAAGTTATCGCTGATGCTAAAGTCCGCCTTTAAACCTGTATGAAAGAAGGGGCCGTAAGAGAACATGTAACTCATGCTGTAATTCCGGTTCAACTGCGGATCGAGGAGCTCATATCCTACATGGGTTCCAAATTTACCCAAGGTGAATTTTACCTTATCGGAGGGGGCATAGGTCACATAGGCCTGCTTGATCGCGGCCAGGCTAAAAAAGCCATTGGCATCCTCATCAGGATCTCCTTCAATGTAGGTGAACTCCTGGGCACGGCGGCCAAAACCCAGGTCAAGTACACCGCCTACCTTGCCAACGCTGTGATCGAACTTAACGGAGGCCATCCCCAATTCAAAGGAGTTCTGGGAATTGGTAAAACTGGTGAAATTATTGAAATCGCCGTCATCCTTGGCGTTCTGGAAGTTATACCGGTAATAGGCGTCCACGCTCCCGGTTATGACCGGTTTGGGTTTTTCCGCTGTGGAATCCTGGGAAAATAAAGCCTGAGAGACAAGAATAGCCATTCCGAGCAATGAAATTTTTCGTAACATTGTTATGCATTTTAAGTGTTAAGGAAAAGGGTACGGCGATAAGGACTTTTGCGAGAAGTCATTATCATTAGCTGTGCCTTTTTCTATTTATGGGCACCTTCATTTTGTTTTTCTTCCACCTTACCATTGTTGTGTACGAGCAGGGTTCCCTGAACATACTTCTCATTGTGTTGAGTGGAATCCAGACCTTCTTCTTCCTCTTCGGATGTTACACGAAGGGGCAGGATGAAGTTGATGAATTTGAAAATGGCGTAAGACACGACAAAGCTGTAGATAACGGCGAGGGCCATGGCTTTTAACTGGGTAAAGAAAAAGCTTGCGTTGCCATAGAACAGACCATCGTTACCAGCGGCATTTACTGTTTTTGTAGCGAATACGCCCGTCAGGATCATACCTACCATACCACCCAGTCCATGACAGGGGAATACATCGAGGGTATCATCCAGTTTTGATTTTTGTTTATAGTGTACGGCGATGTTGGACACGATTGCGGAAATAAATCCGATAAAGATGCTCTGCGGAATGGCTACAAAACCAGCACCCGGTGTGATGGCAACCAACCCGACAACCGCTCCAATACAGAAACCAAGTACGGAGGGTTTTTTTCCACGTAATACATCAAAGAACATCCAGGAGAGACCGGCTGCAGCAGCCGCTGTATTGGTAGTGGCAAAAGCGGATACCGAAAGAGCATTGGCACCCAGGGCAGAACCGGCGTTGAAGCCAAACCAACCAAACCACAACAAACCTGTACCAATCAGTACATAAGGAATATTTGCCGGTGGAATTTCGCGCTGCTCAATATGTGCTTGTCTTCTTTTCAGTACCAGAACACCCGCCAGGGCGGCACAACCGGCAGAAATATGTACAACAGTACCTCCGGCAAAGTCAAGCGCACCCATTTTGAAGAGAATACCATCAGGATGCCAGCTCCAGTGTGCCAGTGGCGCATATACCAGAACGCTGAACAAAGCAATGAACAAAATGTACGAGGTGAAACGGATACGCTCTGCCACCGCCCCTACTACCAGTCCGGGAGTAATGATGGCGAACATGAGCTGGAACAAAGAGAACAGGGTCTTTGGAATCGTGGGCGCCAGTCCCCAGGGTTCCCCCGAATTCACGCCTTTGAAGAATAAATGCGTCATCGGGTTTCCAATCAACCCGTTGACCGATTCGCCAAAGGCCAGGCTATAGCCAGCCACCACCCAAATGATGCTGACCACCCCGGCTGCCACCACACTTTTGATCATGGTAGAGATCACGTTCTTGCGGTGAACCATCCCACCATAAAAAAAGGCAAGTCCGGGTGTCATCAAAAACACCAGGGCTGTGGCTACAATGATCCAGGCCGTATCGGCCCCATTGTATTTAGTCGCGTCGGCAAAATCAGCAATCGGAGAAATAAAAATGGCACCTATCGCTACCAGGGCCAAGATCAGGAAGGGTGCAATTTGTTTCGCAGTAGCCTTACTCATAGTTTAGTTGTTTTAGATAGATAACAATTAAAAATAATATTATCGATAATGCTAAAAATACCCATGAAAACAACTAACACGTGTTTATTTTATATATTTTATTTTTAATAATGTGAATAAAACATTAAATAAAAAAAGGGCGAAATGCCCTTTTATTGAAAATTGTTTATATAGTAATAATTATAATGTATGTAAAATGGAGGTGTCTTTGCTCTCCAGGACCGAATGCCCCCCATTCAGGAACATGTCAACCCGACGTGCACATTCGCGCCCTTCGGAGATGGCCCAAACCACCAGGCTCTGGCCACGTCGCATATCACCCGCCGTGAAAATGCGGGGTATATTGGTTTGATAATTCTTTTCCATGGCACGCACATTCCCACGTTCATCCAGTTCCACTTCAAGTTCATTGAGGAGACCTTCATGTTGGGGGTGTACGAATCCCATAGCGAGTAATGCGAGTTCGCAGGGTATTTCTCTTTCAGATCCTTCTCTTTCGCTAAAGCCAGCCGGGCGGCCATCTTCCGAAGCCTTCCATTCCAGATCCACTACCCTTACCGCTTTCAGGTTTCCCTGATCGTCACCAATAAAAGCCTTGGTGGCTACGGCCCATTCCCTTTCGCAACCTTCCTCATGGGAGGACGATGTTTTAAGGGTCATTGGATAAGTGGGCCAGGGCATGGCCGATGTCCTTCCTTCCGGTGGTTTGGGCAATAATTCAAATTGCGTCACCGACTTTGCCCCCTGGCGATTGGAGGTTCCTACACAATCACTTCCGGTATCTCCACCACCGATCACCAGGACATTCTTTCCGGTGGCAAATAATTCATCGGTCCAGATATTGCTTTCGATACCGCCACCATCCAGCGGGTCTTTTCCGGATACGCGTTTATTTTGTTGCTTGAGAAATTGCATGGCGAAATAAACACCCTTTAGTTCACGTCCGGGCACGGGCAGGTCACGGGGTTTGGTTGACCCGCCAGCCAGCACGATCGCATGGTTTTCGCGCAGGAGGTCATTGATGCTCACATTCATCCCCACATGCTGCCGGCATTTGAACACCACTCCTTCTTCCTCCATCAGTTTCACCCGGCGCTCCACTACCCATTTTTCCAATTTAAAATCAGGGATACCATAACGCAACAAACCTCCTGGTTCATCATCCCTTTCATATACCGTTACCTGGTGACCGGCATAATTCAATTGTGCAGCAGCTGCCAGTCCCGCAGGACCAGAGCCAATGACCGCTACTTTTTTCCCGCTCCGCAAATGGGGTTTTCTGGTTTTGACCAGCCCTTTTTGAAAAGCCATTTCAATGATATGTTTCTCGATCTCTTCAATGGCCACCGGGGGTTGGTTGATACCCAGCACACAGGCGCTTTCGCAGGGTGCAGGGCAGATCCTGCCGGTGAACTCGGGGAAGTTATTGGTCGATGCAAGGATCTCATACGCTTCCTGCCAATTCTGACGATACACAGCATCATTGAATTCAGGGATGATATTCCCCAGCGGACAACCGCTATGGCAAAAGGGTACTCCGCAATTCATACAGCGGGCTGATTGTTCATTCAACGCAGCATCACTGTACGGGGCTACAAATTCCTTGTAATCCTGCAGCCGCTCCTGTGGAGCACGTTTACCCGGCATGGAACGGGTGAATTCTAAAAATCCTGTTGGCTTACCCATAATTAAATACGCACTTATTTCAATTATTTATATGACCCCTGCTTTGTCCGGGCATGGAGTACCTTTTTATAATCCTTTGGAAATACTTTGACGAATTGCCCGAGTTGGTTTTCAAAATCATCCAGTATAAAACGAGCCACTGTGCTTCCCGTATAGGCATAATGACGGGTAATAAGGTCATGCAGCACCGGGGCATCTTCGGCCTGTACAGGGTCGAGGTCGATCATCTCCGTATTACACCGGCTGGCGAAAGAGCCTGAGGCATTATATACATAGGCTACCCCACCACTCATCCCTGCGCCAAAATTGCGACCTGTTTCACCCAAAACAACCACGGTTCCTCCGGTCATGTATTCACATCCATGGTCACCTGTCCCTTCAACAACAACACAGGCACCGGAATTACGCACCGCAAAACGCTCCCCTGCTTTCCCCCGAATAAAGGCTTCACCACTTGTAGCCCCATAAAACGCTACGTTGCCAATGATGATATTTTCTTCGGGGACAAAACTGGCCTGCCGGGAAGGATAAATGATCAGCCTGGCTCCACTAAGCCCTTTGCCAAAATAATCATTGGCATCGCCTTCGAGTTCAAGGGTCACCCCTTTCGTGTTAAAGGCGCCAAAACTTTGTCCGGCAGTGCCTGTAAACGTGAAATGGATGGTATCATCGGGAAGCCCATCGGCTTTATAGCGTTTGGTAATTTCATTGGAAAGAATGGTTCCTGCTGTACGATCTGTATTGACGATAGGAAACGAAGCCTGTACGCGTTGTTGATTTTCCAGTGCGGGCTGGGCAGCCTGGAGCAATTTCCAATCCAATACCTCCGCAATCCCATGATCCTGTTCTTCGGTCTTATACAAGGTGGTATACGCTGCTTCGGGTTGGTGGTATAGGATGGGAGAAAGATCAAGGTTCTTGAATTTCCAATGATCGATTCCTTCTCTCACTTTCAGGTTGGTGACCTGTCCTACCATTTCATTGATGGACCTGTATCCAAGTTCCGCCATGATCTCGCGTAATTCCTGTACCATGAACCGGAAGAAGTTCACCACATGATCCGGATCACCGGAAAAGCGTTTTCTTAATTCGGGGTCCTGGGTAGCGACGCCGATCGGACAGGTATTCAGATGACATTTACGCATCATGATACACCCTTCTACCACCAGGGCGGCGGTAGCTACTCCCCATTCCTCAGCTCCCAGGAGTGCGGCAATGGCAATATCGCGACCGGTCTTCATTTGCCCGTCAGCCTGTACGACTACACGGCTACGCAGGCGGTTCTTGACGAGGGTCTGATGGGTTTCGGCCAATCCCAATTCCCAGGGCAGTCCGGCATGTTTGATTGAACTTAAGGGCGAAGCACCTGTTCCTCCATCGTGACCCGAGATAAGGATCACATCGGCCTTGGCTTTAGCCACACCAGCAGCAATTGTCCCAACTCCAGCCTTGGAAACCAATTTGACATTGATGCGTGCGGCACGGTTGGCATTCTTAAGATCGAATATCAACTGAGCCAGGTCTTCAATGGAATAAATATCGTGATGGGGTGGCGGGGAAATCAAACCCACACCGGGTGTCGCGTGCCGGGTCTTCCCGATCCAGTCATCCACTTTATGTCCGGGTAACTGACCACCTTCACCTGGTTTTGCCCCTTGTGCCATCTTGATCTGCAGCTCATCAGCTTCCGTCAGGTAATAGCTGGTCACACCAAACCGGGCTGAGGCAACCTGCTTGATCGCGCTCCGCATGGAATCCCCATTGGCCATCGGGATATATCTTGACTCATCCTCACCCCCTTCCCCTGTATTGCTTTTTGCCCCGATACGGTTCATCGCAATGGCCAGGGTCGTATGTGCCTCCCAGGAAATAGAACCAAAGCTCATGGCACCTGTGGCGAATCGTTTAAAAATGGATTCGGCAGGTTCCACCTCATCGATAGGAATGGACGGACGCGTATGGTTAAATTCCAACAAGCTTCGCAGGGTTGCGGCTTTTTGGCTTTGATCGTTAACGAGTTTGGAATATTTTTTAAAGGTATTATAGTCATTCATCCGGGTTGCGTGTTGCAACAGGTGTATGGTTTGCGGATTGAACAGATGAAATTCCCCTCGTTGTTTCCATTGATAGACTCCGCCAACGGTCAAACGATTGACGGGCGCTTCACGTTTACGAAAGGCAAAATCATGTTTGGCCAGGGTTTCCTTGGCGATCTCATCCAATCCCATTCCTTCGATACGTGAAGTTGCTCCGGTGAAATATTTTTCAACAACTGAATGGTTTAAGCCAATGATCTCAAAAATTTGGGCACCCTGGTAAGATTGCAGGGTGGAAATACCCATTTTCGAAAATACCTTGAGCAACCCTTCATTAACGGCTTTTATATAATTTTTCTTGAGTTGTTCTTCACTGAGTTCAGTCTGCATCCTTCCACTTTCCTTCATGGCCTGAATGGACGAAAGAGCGAGATAAGGATTGATCGCTGTTGTACCAAAACCAATCAGGCAGGCGAAGTGATGGACCTCCCATACATCCCCGGCTTCGACTACGATACCGACCTGGCCACGTAACCCTTTTCGAATAAGGTGGTGGTGAACTGCAGCGGCAGCAAGTAAAGTGGGAATCGGTGCGTGATCGGAGTCGATCGCCCGATCGGTAAGGATCAGTACTTCAAATCCGTCTTCTGCTGCATCAACTGCATAGCGGCAGAGCCTGTCCAATCCGGCCTTGAGTGAACCGGGTTTACCATCGGCCCGAAAATAGGTTTGCAATGTTTTCGCCTGGAATATACCGGTATCAATACTCCGGATCTTTTCCAACTCATGATTGGTCAGGATCGGGTGCTTGAGTGCTACGGTATGACAGGCCATGGGGCTTTCTTCCAATAAATTGGAGATATTTCCCACAAAGGTGGCCAGTGACATGACCATACGTTCCCGGATCGGATCGATCGGCGGGTTGGTAACCTGGGCAAATAACTGTTTAAAATAAGAAGAGAGATGTTGCGGTTGATCACTCAATACCGCCAGGGGTATATCAGTACCCATGGAACCGATCGGTTCCTTTCCATCCATGGCCATGGGGGCAATGATCGTATCCAGGTCTTCAATCGAATATCCAAATGCTTTGTGGTATTTGAAGATCTGATCATGGCCCAAGTGGGTGAAGGATACCCGTGGTTCGGGTAATTCTTCCAACCGGATCTTGTATTTATTCAACCACTCGCCATACGGTTTACGCGAGCAGATATCTTTTTTCAATTCTTCGTCGCTGATGATACGGCCTTGTTCCATATCTACGACAAACATTTTACCGGGTTGCAACCTACCTTTTTCTTTAACAATGGAGGGGTCCACAGGTAAAGCACCTGTTTCACTCGCCATGATGACACGGTCATCGGTGGTGACACAATAACGGGAAGGGCGAAGGCCATTTCTGTCGAGGGTGGCGCCAATGATCTTTCCATCGGTAAAAGAAATGGAAGCCGGGCCATCCCAGGGTTCCATCATGGAGGCATGGTATTCATAAAATGCTTTTCGCACCGGGTCCATGTCTTCATTCCCATCCCATGCTTCGGGGATGAGCATCATCATCACATGCGGGAGTGATCGTCCTGTCATCGTGAGGAGTTCGATCATATTATCCAAACAGGCGCTGTCAGATTGGTTGTTGGACACGATAGGCAATAACATGTCCATCTCTTCCTGGCTGAAATATTTTGATGCAAAACTATGTTCGCTGGAGCGGAGCCAGTTGAGATTACCCTGAAGGGTATTGATCTCTCCGTTATGCGCGATAAAGCGGAATGGTTGTGCTAATCGCCAGGAGGGAAATGTATTGGTGGCAAAACGGGAGTGAACCAGGCCAAAGGCACTCACCAGGCGTTTATTGCTGAGATCCGGGAAATATTGCCGTACCTGGTGACTGGTCAATTGTCCTTTATAAACAACAATCTTATAAGAAAGCGAAGCCACATAGAATCCGATCTCATCCTTTTTCACCGAGTTGTTGACAAGATGAGTAGCATATTTGCGCAGGACAAATAATTTACGTTCAAAATCATCCGGATTGGTGATATGATCCGGTGCGGCGATAAAGACCTGTTCAATGACAGGTTCCACATGCAGTGCGCTGGGTCCGATCCCGGCAGGGTTAACAGGTACTTTCCGGTAGGTGAGTATTTCGAGACCTAATTTCTCGGCAGCGCTATTGAAAATTTCGCGGCATTCTTCGCGCAGGCGGATCTCCTTGGGGAAGAAGATCATCCCGACCCCATATTTTCCAAAGGGGGGAAGATGGATGCCCAGTTTCACACATTCATCAAAAAAGAATTCATGCGGGGTTTGGATCATGATCCCTGCCCCGTCACCCGTGTTTTCTTCGCACCCACAGGCACCACGGTGTTCCATGTTTTCCAAAATGGTCAACGCATCCGATACATGTTTATGGGATTTATGCCCTTTGATGTTGGCCACAAATCCGATACCACAGGCATCGTGCTCAAAGGAAGGATTGTATAGTCCCTGTACACTGCTCATCTTGGCATTCAATTATTGATTACTAATTATTGATTATTAATTATTGACAACAAACAGTATGGCAGCAATGAAAAATAGCCAAAAAATCAACTAACACCTGTTTACCTGACACCTTATCTTTCCAACATCTATCCCACACTATACAAGATACCCGGTGAGGTTATCGTTCTTATTCAACTCGGTATAGTTGATATGGTGTTTTTTCATATTGGCGAGCAGGATATCATAATCTTCTCGGTTGCGTAATTCGATACCCACCAGGGCGGGACCCGTTTCCTTATTGTGCTTTTGCATGTATTCAAACCGTGTAATGTCATCTCCCGGGCCAAGTACATGATTGACAAATTCCTTCAGGGCGCCGGGGCGTTGGGCAAACCGGATCAGGAAATAATGTTTAAGCCCTTCATACTGAAGGCTTCTTTCCTTGATCTCCTGCATCCGGTCTATATCATTGTTGCTTCCGCTGATGATACAGACTACATTTTTCCCTTTGATACTATCGGCATAATCGTCGAGGGCAGCGATACTCAATGCTCCTGCGGGTTCTACTACGATGGCATCTTCATTATACAGTTTCAGGATGGTGGAGCAGATCTTTCCTTCAGCAACCAGGCACATATCCGTGAGTACATCTTTGCATAGCGGAAAGGTCAGTTCACCTACCCTTTTCACGGCGGCGCCATCGACAAAACTATCAATACTATCCAGTGTAACCGGATGACCGGCCTCAAGGGCCCTGGTCATGGAAGGAGCTCCTTCAGGTTCGAGACCAATGATCTGTGTCTGGGGAGAATAGGTTTTAAAATAAGATCCAACCCCGGCACAAAGCCCGCCTCCTCCCACAGGAAGGAACAAAAAATCCACCCTACTGAGGTCTTCCAAAATTTCCTGTCCTACGGTGGCCTGTCCTTCAATGATCTTCAGGTCATCAAAAGGAGGGATATAGGTCATGCCCTGCTCCTGCGTAAATTTTTTAGCCGCCACGGCACAATCATCATAGGTATCTCCTACCAGGCGCACTTCGATACTGTCTTCTCCATGCATCTTGGTTTGCGAAACTTTCTGATTGGGTGTGATGATGGGCATGAATACAACCCCTTTGATGTTCAGTACCCGACAGGAATAGGCAAATCCCTGTGCATGGTTACCGGCACTGGCACAAACAACTCCCTTGGCCAACTGCTCTGGTGACAGGCTGCTGATCATATTGTACGCTCCCCGAAGTTTGTAGGATCGTACAACCTGCAGGTCCTCCCGCTTGAGATACACATTGCACCCATAGCGCCTCGACAGGTTGGCGCTAAGCTGCAATGGCGTATGCGATACGACCTTGTGCAGCCGCAGGGAGGCTTCGTGAAATTCAAGCGGAAAGGCTGTGAGGTTGTTGTTCATGTTTGAGATGCGGTATTGCTTTTACATTCAATTTGTCAAACGTTGGTAGTGAATAGTGAACAGTGAATAGTGAATAGTGAATAGTGAAACTTAAACCCTATATCTTACATCCCAAAATATTTTCTCATTACTTATTACTCATTTCTCATTTCTCACCATTCACTATTCACTATTCACCATTCACTATTCACCATTCACTATTCACTATTCACTATTCACTATTCACTCCACCCCCACCGTCTCCGGCTGGTTCTCCGGACGGAGTGACCGAACAGTTTTACCTGCCTGCCACATTTCGCTTTCGCGGAGTTCTTTAAGTTCCTGCTCAAGCTTTTCGCGGTAATCGGGTTGTGAGTTGGAATCGATGGAGCGTTGGGATTCTTTTCCTGATGCTACACTTTCATACAATTCTTTGAATACAGGTGCCGTGGCATCCCGGAATTTCTTCCACCAGTCAAGTGCACCACGTTGTGCGGTGGTTGAACAGTTGGCATACATCCAATCCATTCCATTCTCTGCTACGAGGGGCATCAGGGATTGGGTCAATTCCTCTACGGTTTCGTTGAATGCCTCAGAGGGGGTATGTCCCTTATCGCGCAATACCTGGTATTGTGCAGCGAAGATGCCCTGGATAGCGCCCATCAATGTTCCTCTTTCTCCAGTCAGGTCGCTATATACTTCTTTTCTGAAATCCGTTTCAAAAAGGTAACCACTACCAACGGCGATGCCTAAGGCGATCACACGATTCCAGGCATTGCCGGTCGCATCCTGGAAGATGGCATAACTGCTGTTCAGGCCACGTCCCTGTAAGAACATACGGCGAAGGGAAGTACCGCTTCCTTTAGGCGCTACCAGGAATACATCCACATCTTTGGGAGGTACAATACCGGTTTGCTCATTAAAGGTGACGCCAAAGCCATGGGAAAAATACAAGGCTTTGCCCGGCGTGAGATACTTTTTTACTGTAGGCCAGAGTTCGATCTGTGCCGCATCGCTGAGTAGATAACAAATGATGGTGCCTTTCTGCAGGGCCTCTTCGATCTCAAAAAGCGTTTCACCAGGAACAAAACCATCTTTAATGGCCTTCTCCCAGGTTTTTGAATTCTTTCTCTGGCCGATAATGACATTAATGCCATTGTCCCGCTGATTAAGCGCCTGACCGGGACCTTGTACGCCATATCCGATCACTGCCACTGTTTCATTCTTTAATACCTCCTGCGCTTTTGCCAGGGGAAATTCTTCGCGGGTGACCACATTTTCGAGTACGCCGCCGAAGTTCAATTGTGCCATATTGTTGGTTTTTTATGATTTGAAATGTGATACAAGCTATTAGCTAACTTTTCCTACATCGTAAACACTTCCTCATTTCTATCCAAATACTCATTCTCCACTATTTGTTCACTGGGCTCACGGTATTCAAATTCCTTGAGTTTATTGTGAAAGCCATCACTGGCTTTAATAATAGCCACTCTGGCACTCCGTACAAATTCGATCAGGCCATAGGGCTCAAGCACTTTTATGAGTTTATCGGTCTCTTCGCGGTGACCGGCCACTTCAAATACGGTATAATCTTTCCGGATCACCACGGCCTTCGCCCCATGTTCGCGCAGGAGCCTTTCCACTTTCACCTCTTCGGCGATCACTTCGGTGGGCACTTTATATAAGGCCAGTTCCTGCCACACGATCTCATCATTGGTGTTATAATATGCCTTTAGCACTTCCACTTGCTTTTCGATCTGGCGGCAGAGTTTGCGTACTACTTCTTCCGTTTCATTAATAACAATCGTGAAACGGTGAACGGAATCCACTTCGCTGGGCGAGGTGTTCAGGCTTTCCACATTGATCTTCCGGCGCGAAAAAATGATCGCGATGCGGTTGAGCAGGCCGACCTGGTTTTCCGTGTAGACGGTGATGGTGTATTCTTGTTTGGTCATTTTAGTTACTTTTTGTTGTTGGATGTTGGTTGTGGGATGTTGGATGTTTGATGTTGGCTTTAAACTAACATCTGCCATCTGTCATCTGTCATCGGTCATCTCCCATCACACTTCCTCTTTCGACAATACAATCTCAGCCACCCCTCTTCCCTGTGGCACCATCGGGAATACATTATTCTCTTTTCCAACCATAACCTCCAGCAGATAGCTCTGCGGGTGATCTAACATGGTTTTGAGCGCGGCGCTAAGGTCTTCGCGTTTACAGATCGATCGTCCCTCGATTCCAAAACCTTTGGCGACCTGTACAAAATCCGGGCTTTGAATATCTACAAAGGAGTAGCGTCTTTCGTGAAAGAGCTGCTGCCATTGTCTCACCATTCCCAGGAAATTATTATTGAGGATGATGATCTTTACATTGGGTTTGAACTGCATGATGGTCCCAAGTTCCTGAATGGTCATTTGGAAACCCCCATCGCCGATGATCGCCACCGTGTTACGGTTGGGATCGCCATAGGCGGCGCCGATCGCGGCAGGAAGCGCATACCCCATGGTTCCTAATCCTCCGCTGGTGATATTGCTTTTTGACTTGTTCATTTTTGCATAGCGGCAGGCCACCATCTGGTGCTGACCTACGTCTGTTACGATGATCGCATCGCCGCCTGTGAGGAGATTGAGCTGATTGATCACCTCTCCCATGCTAAGAATATCTCCGGAGGGATGCAACTCTGGCTGGATTACCTTTTCTTCTTCTTTTATCCGAAAAGAATGAAAACGTTCCACCCACTGCGGATATACTTTTTGAGTGATCTTTTCCGTCAGCAACGGAAGGGTCTCCTTACAATCGCCCCAGACGGGAACGGTGGATTTAACATTCTTATCGATCTCAGCCGGGTCAATATCCAGATGGATCACTTTGGCCTGTTTGGCATATTTGTCTAACCGTCCGGTCACGCGGTCATCAAAACGCATGCCCACTGCGATCAACACATCACATTCATTTGTGAGCACATTAGGGCCATAATTTCCATGCATGCCCAGCATTCCCATGGCCAATGGGTGGTCGGTGGGAATGGCCCCCATACCCATGATGGTCCAGGCAGCAGGGATACCAGCCTTTTCAATGAATCGTTTGAATTCATTTTCTGCCTTTCCCAGGATAACACCCTGTCCGAAGATCACGAAGGGTCTTTCCGCTTCATTGATCAGACGGGCGGCTTCTTCTACAAATTGTTTGCGTACTATAGGTTTGGGACGATAGCTGCGGATATGGTCACATTTCTTGTATCCTTCATAGTCAAATGCCTGAAGTTGCGCGTTCTTGGTAATATCAATCAATACAGGTCCGGGCCGTCCACTGCCGGCGATGTAATAGGCTTTGGCTAAAACACCCGGTATCTCACTGGCATCTGTTACCTGATAGTTCCATTTTGTCACCGGTGTGGTAATGTTGATCACATCCGTTTCCTGAAACGCATCGGTACCTAACAGGTGGGCAAAGACCTGACCGGTGATACAGACCACAGGCGTGCTGTCAATCATGGCGTCGGCAAGACCTGTAACCAGATTGGTGGCACCGGGTCCGCTGGTGGCGAACACCGTCCCCACTTTCCCCGATGCACGGGCAAATCCCTGGGCAGCATGGATGGCACCTTGTTCATGTCTGACCAGGATATGCGTCAATTTATCATGGTGATCGTACAAGGCATCATAGATCGGCATGATCGCGCCTCCGGGATAGCCAAATATCGTGGTGACATTTTCCGCTATCAAGGCGCGCATCACGGCTTCACTACCGCTTATCTTTTCTGTGGTGATGGCCGCGGCCTTTTCCTTTTCCTGTGTGAGCGTTTCCATAACTGGAGTTTATGATTTTCTAAAATAACCCAACATATCAGTCGATGACACCCCGGTAAATCCTGCCTGCCTGAGCATGGTCACGATCTGCCCGCGATGAAAAGTGGAATGATTAAAAATATGCGCGAAGGCTGCGAAATAGGGTACCTCATTCCATTCCCCATTCAACCGTTTTAAACGCAAGGTCTCGGCTAACATCTTTTCATCAAAAGTTTCCATGCGGTTCTTCAGATCGGCAGATGCTTTTTTCCATATTCCAATCAATTCTTCCTTTCCTCCTTTGTACACATTCGGGAGCCAGACAGGTGATTCCACTTTCTCAAACCGGTCTAACCACACTTTCTCCGCCCCTGCAATATGCAATACGGTTGCCCCGATAAACCCAAAACTGCTGACAATGGGTTGGTTCCATTGCTCCTCCGAAATCTTCTCCAACCACCCGATGACGATATCATTCGCCCAGATGTTGTAGGATGCGAGTTCGATGAAATATTGTTTGGTCATTTACTTTAGTTTATAGCTGTCTTTTAAATGCATGCTAATAGCTAATAGCTAATAGCTATTAGCTTTTAGCAATTAGCTTTTAGTTTATTCTAAGAACTTCTCACTCCTCACGTCTCACGCCTCACCTCTCACGCCTCTCGTCTCACGCCTCACGTCTCACGCCTCACGCCTCATCCGTCACACATCCTTCCGAAGCATCTTTAACCTGTTTGGCATATTTATACAACACACCGCTGGTTGCTTTTGGTGCCGGCTTCTTCCATGCTTTTTTTCTTTCTGCTATTTCTTCCTCGCTTACTTTCAGTGTAAGCTTGTTATGTACCGCATCTATTTCGATGATGTCATTGTCTTTTACAAACGCGATCAGTCCACCTTCAAAAGCTTCCGGGGTGATATGTCCTACAACAAATCCATGTGTCCCACCACTAAAGCGGCCATCTGTAATGAGGGCAACTGATTTTCCCAATCCGGCTCCGATAATAGCACCGGTCGGCTTGAGCATCTCTGGCATGCCGGGCGCTCCCTTTGGCCCGATATTCCGGATCACCACTACATCACCGGCATGGACACGGCCCTCTGAAATCCCTTTGATCACTTCCTGTTCTCCATCAAATACCCGGGCGGTACCTTCAAAACGTTCACCTTCTTTTCCAGAAATCTTGGCTACGCTTCCTTTCTCGGCAAGGTTTCCATATAATATTTGCAAATGCCCTGTTTTCTTCAGGGGTGATTCAAGCGGTTGAATGATCTTTTGCTGGTCAAAATCCAGGTCTGGTGCTTCGGCGAGGTTCTCTGCGACGGTCTTTCCGGTAACAGTGATACAATCCCCGTGGAGCAGCCCCTTCTTTAAAAGGTATTTCATGACTGCCGGAACTCCGCCAAACTGATGAAGGTCCTGCATCAAATATTTCCCACTGGGTTTGAAATCTGCCAGGACGGGAACCTTATTGCTGATCTGCTGAAAATCATCCTGCGTAACTGAAACACCAACACTTTTTGCCATGGCGATCAGGTGCAGTACAGCATTTGTACTGCCTCCTAATACCATGATGACCGTAATGGCATTTTCAAAGGCCTTACGCGTCATGATATCCCTTGGCTTGATGTCGTTCTCCAATAAAACCTTGATCGCTTTACCAACAGCCGCACATTCATTTTGCTTGTCGGTACTGAGGGCTGGATTGGAAGAGGAATAAGGTAAACTCATGCCTAATGCCTCAATGGCACTGGCCATGGTGTTTGCGGTGTACATTCCCCCACAGGCACCTGCGCCTGGACAAGCATGCTGTACGATCCCTTTGAAATCGGCTTCATCCATTTGTCCGGCGATCTTTTTACCCAATGCTTCAAAAGCGCTCACAATATTCAGGTCTTCTCCTTTATAATGTCCCGGAGCGATGGTTCCACCATACAACATGATGGAGGGTCGGTTCAACCGTCCCATGGCAATGAGTGAACCAGGCATATTCTTATCACAACCGGGTATGGCAATCAGAGCATCATAGTATTGAGCGCCGGCATTGGTCTCTATGCTGTCAGCGATCAGGTCACGGCTCACGAGGCTGTAGCGCATGCCGTCGGTACCCATGCTGATCCCGTCACTAACCCCAATGGTATAAAAGCGAAGACCCAGCAATCCCTCTGTGGCATTGACACCATCTCTTACTGTCGTAGCCAGGTCATTGAGGTGCATATTACAGGGGTTACCATCCCAACCCATGCTGACAATACCCACTTGTGCTTTATCAAAATCACTTTCCTTCATTCCGATCGCATAGTACATAGCCTGCGCAGCCGGTTGCGTCGGATCCTGTGTCAGTGTTTTTGAATATTTGTTCAGATTTGCCATAAAAGAAAAGCCCGCCTTTTGAGGAGGCGGGCTTTGTTTATTTAGTTTGCTTAATTTTTATAAACCATATCCCCCTCCATGCATTACAGGAATAATCACCACCACCACAATAATAATGGCGAGGAAGGAGTTCACTACTGTATTGATTTGATTCAAATGCATAGAAGGTTGATCGTATACGAATATACGTCCGCCTAATGAAATAACAAAGAACTTTTTTAAATAATCGTCGACTTACTCAGCACTATATTATTCTTGTTCACATCACTTGCCGCCCTGTTTTCGATAAAATCATGGATCAGGTCGCCAATGGTAGACGTGCTGTAACAGTTCATCGGATCGATATCCTTCGTCACAAAACCGTGTTGCAGTGTCCATTCTACGGCCCGGCGTACGAGTCCCGCTTCTTCCTTCATATTTAAATGATCAAGCAGCATGGCGGCGGAGAGAATCGAGCCAATCGGATTGGCAATGTCTTTTCCCGCTGCCTGTGGATAGGACCCATGGATGGGCTCGAACAACGAGGAGCCTTTTCCAATAGACGCCGAAGGCAGCAATCCCAATGATCCGGTGATCACACTGGCTTCATCGCTGATGATATCGCCAAACATGTTCTCCGTCAGGATCACATCAAACTGTTTGGGATTGACAATGATCTGCATCGCAGCATTGTCCACAAACAGATAGTCAACTTGTACATCGGGATATTGTTCGGCCATTTCCCGTACTACTTTTCTCCATAAGCGAGAGGTCTCCAGCACATTCGCTTTATCAACGAGTGTAAGTTTCCGCCGGCGACTTTGGGCCGATTTGAATGCCAGATGCGCGATCCGTTCGATTTCTTCGCGGGTGTACACACAATCATCCAACGCGCGGGTAGCATCAGCATCCACTTCTTTTTTTCCAAAATAAATACCACCCGTCAGCTCGCGAAAGATGATAAAATCCACCCCTTCCAGGTTTTTTTGCTTGAGCGGGGAAAGATGATGAAGCACACTATAAGTGGTAACAGGGCGAATATTGGCATAAAGCTGGAGCGATTTGCGCAATTTCAGAAGCCCCTGTTCGGGTCTAACTTTGGCAGAGGGGTCGTTGTCATACTTGGGGTGACCGATGGCGCCAAACAATATCGCATCGCTTTCCAGACAAACTTCAATGGTCTTGTCGGGAAGGGGTTCGCCGGTCTGATCGATAGCCACGGCACCCATCAGGCAATATTCATAATTGAATTCGTGTCCAAACTGGTGGGCAATGGCATCCAATACTTTGACGGACTGACGGGTCACTTCGGGGCCTATGCCGTCACCTTCAATAATCGCGATCTTCTTTTTCATGGTCAATGTTTAATTTTCCTGGGTTTCGAATTGTTCTATTTCCTTGCGCATGTTCAATAAATAATCAATATCATCATATCCATTGAGCAGACAGGTCTTTTTATACTCATTGATGGCAAAGGATTCCTGCTCTCCGGTACTTACTATCCGGATCGTCTGTGTGGGTAAATCTACTTCCACCAGTGTAGCAGGATCGGCTGTAATAGCGGCCAATAATTTTTGAGCAAATGGCTCGGTCACCACTACTGGCAAAAGAAAATTATTCAACGCATTGTTCTTGAATATGTCGGCAAAAAAGCTGCTGACCACCACATCAAAACCATAGTCTTTGATGGCCCAGGCGGCATGTTCGCGACTGGAGCCACAACCAAAGTTCTTTCCGGTTACTAAGATGCGTCCAGACCAGGCCTTGTTGTTCAATACAAAATCAGGACGAGGTTGCTGCTCATCATCCTGGAGATATCGCCAGTCTCGAAATAAATTTTTTCCAAACCCATCCCGACTGGTCGCCTTTAAAAAGCGTGCCGGTATGATCTGGTCTGTATCCACATTCTCTAATGGAAGTGGAACAGCGGTGGAGCGTATGGTAGTAATCTCGCGAGACATTAGAGCGATTTTATTTAAGTGCTATTACCTTCTTTATTTAAATATTATTATTCACGGGTTAAAAACATTCTCAATAAAACTTGAACTATAAGCTTAAAGCTAATAGCTAATTACTAACAGCTAATCCCTCCAGCACTTCCCTCACATCCCCCACTCTTCCCGTCACGGCGGCCAATGCGGCGGTCAGCGGGCTGGCAAGAAAGGTGCGGGCATTGGGACCTTGTCTTCCTTCAAAATTTCGGTTGGAGGTAGAGATGCAATATTTCCCGGCAGGGATCTTGTCTTCGTTCATGCCCAAACAGGCACTGCAACCAGGTTGACGAAGGATAAAACCGGCTTCTTCAAAAATCTTATCAATGCCTTCTTCGCGGGCCTGATCTTCTACCTGCTTGCTACCGGGAACGATCCACACTTCGACTTCTTCTGCTTTTCTTTTTCCTTTAACAAAGGAAGCTACCTGCCGCAGGTCTTCGATACGGCTATTGGTACAGCTTCCAATAAAAACATAATCCACCTTCTGCCCTTTGATGGCAGATCCCGGTTGAAGACCCATGTAGGCCAATGATTTTTCAAAGGAGGGTCGTTCTCCCTGCTCGATCTCTTGCAAAGCAGGAATGCGACCATTTACGCCTACACCCATACCGGGGTTGGTACCATAGGTGATCATGGGTTCAATATCCTCAGCCTGGATATTGATCTCCATATCAAATACAGCGTCATCTTCACTTTTTAGGGTTTTCCAATAGGTCAATGCTTTCTCCCAGGCAGCTCCGGTTGGTGCAAAGGGGCGGCCTTTGATATAGTCAAATGTGGTTTGGTCGGGTGCGATCATGCCGCAACGAGCCCCCATTTCAATACTCATGTTGCAGATGGTCATGCGGGCCTCCATGGAAAGATTACGGATGGCAGAACCGGCATACTCAACAGCATATCCTGTAGCTCCACTGGCAGAAATCTGCGCAATGATGTACAGGATGATATCTTTGGATACAACGCCATTTTGCAGTTCCCCATCAATATTGATCCGCATGAGTTTGGGTTTGGACTGCATGAGGCATTGAGTGGCCAGCACCATTTCCACTTCGCTGGTGCCAATACCAAAGGCAATGGAACCAAAGGCGCCGTGGGTAGAGGTATGGCTATCACCACATACAATGGTCATCCCGGGTTGGGTAAAACCCAATTCGGGGCCTATGACATGGACGATCCCCTGATAGCGATGACCAAGGCCATATAATTCGATGCCATGGGCGGCACAGTTTTTAATAAGGGCATCAACCTGCAGGCGGCTCAATTCTTCTTTAATGGGAAGGTGTTGATCAAGTGTAGGTACGTTATGATCAGCGGTGGCCACTACTTGTTGCGGACGAAATACGGGAAGCCCTCTTTTTTCCAGCCCCTTGAAAGCCTGAGGACTGGTTACCTCGTGAATGAAATGTTTATCGATGTACAAAACAGACGGGCCTCCTGCGATCTGTTTGACCACATGTTTCTCCCAGATCTTTTCAAATAATGTTTTTCCCATAGGGTGATCAGGCAATAACTGCTTTGGTGGAGAGATATTTTTTACCCATTGATTCCAGGTCAGTGTCTTCAACCTCTTTTTTTGCATCAGCAACTTTCAAAAATTCATCATACAAAACATCCACATCATTGCGGTTGAATTGAAACCCTAATTTTTGCAACCGAAATGCCAGGGCTGAACGACCGCTACGGGCAGTCAATACGATCTTGGAACTATCGGCGCCTACTTCTTCGGGGTTGATGATCTCGTAGGTAAGTGCTTCTTTTAAGAATCCGTCCTGATGAATACCGGAAGAATGCGCAAAGGCATTGCTTCCCACGATGGCTTTGTTTGGTTGGACCGGCATACGCATGGTCTCCGAAACTTTGCGGCTCATGGGATTGAGTTGCTGGGAGTTCACATTCGTATAGAAACCGAGGGAATGGTGTTGTTTAAGGATCATGACCACTTCTTCGAGCGAAGTATTTCCTGCCCTTTCACCCAGACCATTGATCGTACACTCGATCTGGCGGGCCCCGGCGATCACCCCGGCGATTGAATTGGCTGTGGCCAGTCCCAGGTCATTGTGGCAATGACAGGAGATGATGGCTTTGTCAATATTGGGGACATTATTTACCAGGTAGGCGATCTTCTCCCCATATTGATGGGGCAGGCAATAACCAGTGGTATCAGGTATGTTCACCGTGGTGGCCCCTTCCGCGATCACCGCTTCGATGACACGTGCCAGGTATTCATTGTCGGTACGACCGGCATCCTCGGCATAGAATTCAATATTATCGGTATATCGACGGGCCCAGCGGATACATTGTTTGGCTCTTTCGAGAATATCCTCGCGATTGGAATTGAACTTTGCTTTGATGTGCAGGTCCGATGTTCCGATACCGGTATGGATACGCGGGTTTTTGGCTTTCTTAAGGGCCATACCGGCAGTCTCAATATCTTTTTCTACTGCCCGGCTCAGGCCGCAGACCTGTGCCGTGGTGATCACTTTGGCGATCTCTTCCACGGAGGCAAAATCACCGGGTGAAGAAATGGGGAAACCGGCTTCTATGATATCAACCCCCAATGCTTCGAGGGCCAGGGCCAGTTCTACTTTTTCGGAGGTGTTGAGTTTGCAACCGGGCACCTGCTCCCCATCCCGGAGAGTAGTGTCGAAAATGTATATCTTGTTGTTGGCCATATTCAATAAAAGGTTCAAAAACAATCGTTCGTAACAAAAAAAGGTCTCCTGGTTTGCGGCAGGTACGGTCTGCTAATTTAGATTTGTAATAACCATTATTTATGTCCAAATTACCGGGGTCATCCGGTTCCCAACAGGCCTATTTTGGGCTGGAACCCTTGCCCATGGCTAATTTCAAGCGTTTTGATTTACGATGCCTAACCAACCGAACGATAACCTCTTTTTGCTGATAAAATCGATGAATAAGGTGGAAAAACGCCATTTCCGCCTCTATACCTCCCGTAACAGGGGTAGTGAGGGAGCCAAATTCATCCGGTTATTTGAGGTATTGGATGGTATGAAGGAGTACAATGAGGACCAGATCTTTAAAAAAGCAAGGTCGATCAAGCGGTCCCAGCTGGCTAATCTCAAGGCCCATTTATATGGAGAATTATTAACGGCCCTGCGGTTACTGCATAGTGACCGGAACCTCGACATTCAAATCCGCGAACAGATCGATTATGCCAAGATCCTGTATAACCGGGGACTGATCCTGCAAAGCCTGAAAATGCTGGATAAGGCCAAGACCCTGGCCAAAGAAAATGGCCACTATCTTCTAACACTGGAGATCCTGCAATTTGAAAAATCGATCGAATCGAGACATATCACAAGAAGCCTGAAGGGTCGTGCCGCTAACCTGATCGAAGAGACCGTTTATTATGGGAACAAGATCACCGAAGTGGTGAAACTCTCCAACCTCTCACTCCTCCTCTATGGGGTCTACCTGGATACGGGACATGTGAAAAATGAAAAAGAGGCGCGCGAAGTAGAAGAACTTTTCAAAAGACAACTCGAAGGAATCAATACGCGGCAAAGTAATTTCTTTGGCAAAGCCTATTTGCACCAGGCGTATTGCTGGTATTATTTTATCCTGTATGATTTCTCCCGCTACTATCGGCACGCGGATAAATGGGTGCGACTGTTTGAAGAACATCCGGAAGAAAAGAAAGAGGACCCTTTCTTATACCTGAAAGCCGTTCACAACCTGCTGAACGCGCTCTTTATCATCGGGAATGATACAAAAATGAATGAGGAGTTAAAGGCCCTGGAAGATTTCTATGATGAAACAGAGCATTGGAATGAAAACTTACGGATCCAAAGTTTTGTGTACCTCTATACCGCCAAGATCAACTGGCATTTCCTGGAAGGCACTTTTAGCAAAGGGCTTGAACTGATTCCTGAAATCGAATCACAACTCAAGCGATACCAGGCCTATATTGATACGCACCGGATCATGGTGTTCTATTACAAGATCGCCTCGCTCTACTTTGGATCAGGTGATAATGAAAATGCGATTCGCTACCTGAACAAGATCATCAACCTGAAAGTGGGGCACCTACGCACCGATATACAATGTTTTGCCCGTATCCTTCATCTCATTGCCCACTATGAACTGGGGAATACTGACCTATTGGAATATTTGATCAAATCGGTTTACCGCTTTTTATCGAAAATGGAAGACACTGATGCAGTGCAGGATGAAATTTTCAGGTTCCTGCGCCGCTCACTGACCAGTCGCCCGCAGGATCTGACAAAACAATTCATTGATCTCCGCGATCGTTTGGAGAAAGTGTCAAAGGATAAATATGCGCGTCGCTCTTACCAATATCTCGACATCATTTCCTGGCTGGAAAGCAAGATTGAACGAAAACCGGTGCAGGCTGTGATAAGGAGGAAGTTTTTGGAGAGGGGGACGGATGTTGGATGACTGATGACAGATGACAGATGACAGAGGGCGGAGGGTTGCTGTGCGAGACCTCTGGTCTCGCACGATTGTCTTGTCGCCTCTGGCGACTCGAACGACAACCTTTTCTTTTTATAATTAATAAACAATTGCTGCCGCCAGAGGCGGCGTTCTAGAAGTGCGAGACCGGAGGTCTCGCACAGCCACCCACTGCCCTCTGCCCGCTGCCCTCTGTCATCTGTCATCCGTCCTCTGAATCCTACAAATAGGTAATCGGCTTATACTTCGGCACCAAC
>JANRLV010000008.1:0-37371 GCA_033762195.1 Chitinophagaceae bacterium
TTTTACGTAGTGTGTTTATTTTTTTTTTATTTTTTCTTAATCTTCAAAAATTTCATTTTTTTTTTTTTATATACAAACCAAAACCCACTACAAAAAAACCCCCCCGCCTACCCCCGCGTTCTCCTGTTCTCTGCGGTGAACCCAGTCCTCTGCCGTGAACCCAGTCCTCTGCCGTGAAAAACCTACCCTCCGCGCTTCACAATAAAACTCCGCGAAATAGTAAACCCCCATCGCCACTCGCCTTTACCCCACGAGGTATACGTGCGTTGTAAAAAGCGGTTCTCCAATATATTCGTCGCATTCGTAAAGTTGAGGTTGAACACATGCCCCGGTGTTACGATCTCAAAACCCACGCCCAGGGCATCAAACTGATCAAGTCCCTGAGTAGCATTGATCACCATTTCACTCTCTTTACTACGGAAAGGGTGGAAATAATCGGTGATAAAAACAAATTTCTTGCTCAATGGGATCCTGGCTGCGCCGCCAATTGCAAAGAGGCTTTTCTGTTCCCCCGCGGGCGTATAATTCGTGTGTAAATAGGTAGGGCTTAATTGGAGTGATATGCCTCTCATTTTACGTGCGATCATCAATTGGATCATCTGGCTGAGGCGGTCTGAAAAATCAGCATATTGGTTTTCGGCATTAACCGAACCACTGACTTTTTCCGCAGAAGCTACGATATTCCCGTAGGCCGTGATCGAAAACGGGTGGTTCTTTTCACCTCCCTGGTTGACAAACTGGTGTTTCAGTCCCAGTTCGTAAAGTTGGTTTACGGCCCCTGCCCCCTTGCTGCGGGAAAAAACCAGGTTGGTCTTCTTGCTCAGGCCATACTGAAAGGCGATCCGGATATCGGCAGCGTTATCCAATCCAAAGAAGTTCTCCACGCCACCGGCGCTACCACCAATATCTCCAAAGTTGTGGGTTACGCTGAAATCGAGCCAGCCCTTGCGGATGGTCTCCACTGTTTTTGCGTTAATGAGTTTCTGGGAGAGAAACACCTGTGTAGGATAAACCCTTTTCACGGTGGAATCCTGTGCTTGTGTTTGAAGGCAAATAAAAGCCAATCCGAATACGAGTCCTTTTTTCAACATGAAATTTTTCTTTTTCAAACGAAAAAAGGGGCCGGAGAGTTGCTTTCCTGTCAGCCAACGGGCTCATTTTGAGGGTCAGATACCTTTCCCTCCTTTGGATCAGCCTTTTCTCTTTTGATCCATTGGAAAAGCCGGTCAGCGATTAAGGAGATTTGTCTGGTCAAAAGCCCTTTGCCGACATACCGCAACGCTATTGGGGCCACCCATCTGGCCCATCCTTTTGTTCCTGATTTTACCAGCAGGTTCAGTAAATAGGCTGAAACCTGTTCGACCCCTGTTTGCAGGATCGGATGCTGGGCGCCGAATGACAACCACTTTTGCAATACCCCGACGCCTTTTAAGACAGGTTCCAATTCCTGTTCAAGGCTATGTCGATGCGCCCGAAGAGCGGAGGCTCGAAAAGCTAATTGCGCGCGCAGCCGGTTCTCTTCGACGAGCAATTCATGATAGTTCTTTATGTTCTTGTTCATCAGAAAAAATAAGCCGGATGATCCGGTCGCGGAGATATGGGAAAATAAATCGTTTGTTCATGGCCCAGCCCATAAGGATCAGTATTCCGTATCCAAGCCCTACTCCACAAAACCCGAGTATATAACTGTCCCATTGTGCACTGAGCCAGAAAGCAGCACCAAGACTTAAAAAAAGGATTAGGAAGATGCCAAGGAAAAACCCCAGTAAAAGTATTACCACCCGCGATCCCCCTACTGATACGCGTTTTATCATCCGGATGACCATCAAGTCAATAAGGGATTCCATATACTCCCGACCACCTCGTAAAAGGTGATTGGCTTCTTCGCTGATCCGGCTGTCCTGCTCGTCCACTTATGCTTTTTTCCCTTGAAGTAATTCTTCACCATCCTCAGAAACCTTCTGGATAAACCCACGACCCTTGGCCAGCAGGTCTTCCCCTTGCTTTTTCAACTTGTTTCTGAGATCACTGCCTTTTTCAGGGGCAACCAAAATGCCAATCAGTACGCCAGTCAGCAGCACCGATGCAATACCCAATGTTAATTTCATTCCTTTATCCATAATAAAAAATTTTACAAGGTTAATATACCGGTCACCTCCTTACTCAAACTGTTCCCTTCACTGATCTTCCCCGTACCAATGAAACAAGGAACAATACAATGAAAATAAAGAAGACAACCTTTGCAATTGTCGCAGCGCCCGCTGCGATACCCGTGAATCCGAATACCCCCGCTATAATAGCGAGAATAAGAAAAATAAGTGTCCAGCGTAACATGGTAAATAATTTTTGGTGAACAATTATAAGTAAACAAAAAACCGTGCCATTAATTTTCATCTCGCAATATTCGGCAACAATCAAAGTTGACCCCAATTGATTGATTTTTCATTATAGAAATCTGGATAAAACTTATATCATTCCCACATATAAATTATCTCGATTTGTACAGGAAAATAATTGAACCGCTCAAGATTATGGTCAATGTGTGAATGATATAACATAAACAGCTCATTCTATAACACTTATATAACAGAGATAACCCACATTTACATGGTGGACAATTCCGCTCACAATAAAGAAATAGTATGCAATCTTACAAACACAGAAACTCGATAATACTTGGTACATTCTTAGCCGTACTGATGCTTACCCTGTATGCGTGTAACAAACAAATGGCTTTCTCTACTTCACCGATCGTTCCCGCCGCCAGGGGAAATGTAAAAATCAAAAAAGACAAGAATGAAAATTATGCGATTGAAATCAATATCTCGGGATTGGCAGAAGTGGAACGCCTGCAAGGAAATAAAAAAAGCTATGTAGTTTGGATTAACACACCGAACGAGAACGCAAAAAACATTGGACAGATCACCAGCAGTACTAAAACATTTTCCAAAAGATTGAGCGCTTCCTTTCAATCGGTATCCACTTCCAAACCAACCAGAGTATTTATTACGGCAGAGGAAGATGGAACTGTGGAATACCCGGGGAATATGGTGGTGTTATCTACAGAGGAAATCTAGCATAAAAAAAATCATGAGAGAAATCTCAACAAAATGGGACCTAATGAAAACAGAAAGCGATATATATATAAATATTCTAAAGACAACTCAGCTTATTCAGGATAAGTACCCGGAACTATCCAGGTTCATCACAGAAATGCCCGTTACCATACCCGATCAAAGTGACACGGAAATTACGATTGATACCCTGGAAGCATATGATGATTCGTTGAAAAACCTGCTGGCTAAATATTCAAAATCAAAGCCAGCTGAAAACAGTTAATTGATACAAAATGAGCAAGAAGAAAATGGAGCCGATAAACGATGGTATGGGTAGCGAACTGGAAAAAGCAAAAATTCATTTCATCGTCGAGATTATTGAATATATCCCTCACTCGGTGTTGAGTAAAACGATCATCCGGAAAACTACAGGCAATGTCACGGTCACCTCTTTTGCCGCAGGTGAGGAGATAGAAGAGAAAACCTCCCCTTTCGATACATTTATTCAGATTATCGATGGTACGGCCGACATTACCATCGCCGAAAAGAAATTTAAGCTTACCTTAGGGGAAGGCATTATTATACCTGCCCATGCAGAACATCGCTTTGACGCCGATGAACAGTTCAAAATGATCTCTACGGTTATTAAGACAGGATACGAAGATTAGCAGCTACTCATCAACAAGTTACTTGCAAAAAACCTGCCTGACACAAATCAACCCAATCCGAGTTAAAATGGTTGAATGGTCAATATTGATTTGCTTGCAAGCTGCATCACGAATAATTCTATAATGAAGTTATATATTAAGTTTATGGTCAGCATACGCTGTAAAATGGTAGTCAAGGATGCCTTAAAAAAACTTGGCTTTCCATATAAGGCGGTTAATCTGGGCGAGGTGGATCTGGTGGAAGATATTAGCCCGAATAAACGGGAGGAATTAAAAAAAATGTTGCTGTTATCCGGATTGGAATTGTTGGATGATAAAAGAGCCATTTTGATAGAACGTATAAAGAATGTGATCGTGCAAATGATCCATTATGAAGATGACCTTCCCAAAGTTAAATTCTCCGTTTACCTGGCCGAGCAGTTAAATTATGATTATACCTACCTCGCGAATATTTTCTCCGAAACCCAGGGCACTACGATCGAGCACTATATTATTCTCCATAAAATTGAAAAAGTAAAAGAGCTGATCATTTATGATGAGCTCAATCTCACCGAGATCGCCGGGAAACTGCATTACAGCAGCGTCGCCCATCTTTCCAATCAATTCAAAAAGGTTACCGGCCTTACCCCCACGTATTTCAAATCTTTGAAAAAGAAGAAGAGAAGTTTGTTGGAGGATATTTAGACGAAAAATAAGGAATGGTAAAATTATTCGCAATTTTAATATGAATTTTGCGATTTTATTCGCAATATTTAGTATATTTTTGCGATTAAATAGCTAAAAATCCATGATTCGCAGGGCTATAATTGACCAAATTATTCCAAAAATTGCTGATAATAAGGCAATTATAATATATGGGCCTCGTCAGGCGGGGAAAAGTACCCTGCTGAAAGCCTTACACCCTCACTTTCAGACCCCCGTTTTGTCCCTGAACGGGGATGAAACAGATGTCAGATCCCTTCTTAAAGATCCTACTTCAACCCGACTCCGCCAAATCATTGGCCAGGCTCGTACGCTGGTCATTGATGAAGCTCAGCGGATCGAAAACATCGGCCTTTGTCTGAAGCTGATCGTTGATAATATTCCCGGTGTAAAGGTGATTGTAACCGGCTCCTCTGCTTTTGAACTTTCGAACTCGATCAATGAACCCCTTACCGGCAGGAAGTGGGAGTTCTATTTATATCCCATTGCCTTTGAAGAAATGGTAGCACATTCCTCACTCATAGAGGAAAAAAGGTTGATCGAAGGTAGATTGCTCTTTGGGGCCTATCCTGAAATCATCCTGAATCCAGGTCAGGAAAAGGAGCGCCTCAGCGAATTGACCAATAGCTACCTGTATAAAGATATCCTGACCTGGGAGCGGATTCAGAAGCCGGAGAAAATGGAACGCCTTATTCAGGCCCTTGCCTTTCAGGTAGGCCAGGAAGTAAGTTACAATGAACTTGGGCAAATGACCGGGTTAGATAATCAAACGACCGAGAAATACATTCAACTATTGGAGAAGACATTCATTCTGTTCCGGTTGGGATCGTTAAGTCGCAACCTGCGAAATGAATTAAAGAAAAGCCGTAAAATTTACTTTGTAGACAATGGTATTAGAAATGCCGTGGTTAGCCAGTACAATCCGCTGGGTCTTAGAACAGATACAGGTGCGCTCTGGGAAAATTACCTGATGTCCGAGCGGTTGAAATGGTTAGCCAATCATAAAATTCACGGCCAACGCTATTTTTGGAGAACGCATGCGCAACAGGAAATCGATTATGTTGAAGAACGCGATGGTCAGCTAAACGCCTTTGAATTTAAATGGAAACCGGGATCTACCCATCGAATCCCCTCCAGCTTCATAAAAGCCTATCCCGATGCCATTACCAAGGTCATTGATCCGGGAAATATGGAAGAATTCCTGTTATCATTTTTAAAATAGGAAGGACACAAATGAAATCAAAGGTGGTGTCATAAAAATTTAGTATATAGTTGAAAAATTATCTAAAACAGGTCAATCACATTTTTGAGTAATCCGGTTACCTACTTTATTATAAGCATATTGTCTGCTTTAATAATCATTCTTGGAGGGATTCAAGCTATGAACAATGCGAAAAAGCAAGATGAACAAATTGATACACTTCAATCGCAATTGGCAAAATCTCTAGATATAAGTGAAAAATTAGATTCAAACACTAAAGATATTAAGGATATCCAAGAGAAATTTTCGAGGTTGCTTCGACAGGAATCTGAAAAGGCTGATAAGTATAAACAAGAACGACTATTGGAATCTAAAGATTATTTTGCCTCTACGTTTAGACATATAAATAGCAGAATAACATCGCTTGTAGTCCACTCATATTTTCGAGATTTTCAGTATTTTGATATTACTAGAAATGAGGCGAAAGAGATTTTCAAACTTTTTCTTTCTTTAAAAGAGAATATTTTCCGTACAGAAACCCTAACTTAAAAGATTTTTTTCGTGAACTTGAAGCAAGTTATTCAAGTTCTATGGCTACTATACTTACATACGATAACATTCCCTCTGACTTAGATAAACCTAGAGATAGCTACAATAATTGGTGTGAGCGGTATAATAAATTCTTTAGTGAGTTTTATAAATAAGCCATAAAATGATTCTCTTCTTCATTAATTCATCCTGAAACAGTTTGACTATGCAACAATGGTTTTTAATTGAAACGGAAAAAGAATATCGCTCTGCAACGGAACGATATGAATCCCTTCGACATGCCAAAAAGGGAACTGTTGCACACAAAGAAAAATCCCTTTTAGCATTCCTGATTAACCAATATGAATCCCGGAAATGGAATCTTCCCGACTTGGATCCCATCGAATTGATCAAGATAAGAATGGAAGATTTTGGTTATCTGCCCGCTGACCTGGCTAAAGAATATGGTGATAAAGGAACCGTTAGTAAGGTCCTCAACTATAAGCAACCCCTATCGCTTAACATGATACGTATTTTCAGTCGCATGCTGCGAATTCCCGCAGATGCGTTGGCTAAAGAGTACAAGATAATGGCATAAAAGCTCTTCTGATCCGTCGCGATGCGACGAGGAGGATTCTGATAAGTAGTGTCACACCCTTTAGGTCTTGTGTAAGAATCCTGTAATTTGATTCTTACTCTACCCAATAAATCCCTATTGCCACCCTAAAATTGGTGAATGGAAAACTCCGATAGATAGGAATCTAGTTTGTCCGTAGTCTTGTGGGCTATTATCGATATTGTCTGACGGCACGAAGCTAAAATTAGCAGGTTTCATAATTTTTAATAATATGAAGCGCTACAAAAAGCCGGTGACTATGGAAGGGTAGATTTTTTGCATAAATTGCATTTCGAAACGTAAACCATTACTAATCCGGGCCCTATTAACTTCTCTTATATTATGAAAATAAACCGACTTTTTGTTAGTCTGACTCTCCACAGCCTCCTGCTGCTCTTCCTCTGTGCATGTGAGCGGCAGGAAATACAAGATGAACTCGAAAATATCACAAGCGAAATACAATCCCTTTCCATTTGTGAAATCATGACTGATCAGGTTAGTCAACAATGGTATTTCTATCCCGATCCGGAAAGTCGGCCTGGCCACCTCGTAACAAACATAATTGACTCCCTTCGCAATATACCCCAAGGTATGACTTCCTACCTGAATGCAAAAAGGACGATTGACTATGATGTTCGTACAGGCAAAATAAGCAAAGTCCATTCGCGAAACTATCGGACGGGAAGTATTAATTATCACTCTGGATATATCATTCCTTCATTCTACAATTTTACCAGCGTTGAAAATTATTCTACGTGGGTGGCAACAACACCATCATCTCCAGGGTTCCCGTGGGCTCATGACAGTGTGTACTTTCAAATATATAATGATACCCTGCAACAACACGAGGTACAAACTGTAATCTATTCAATTAGCGAAATAATAGGTTCTCAGTTGGGCAGTTGGAGCTACTTTGAAGACTTGGATAATATAGCCCACAAGCGTGGGAATCAGGATTCTATGTTATATGAAGATAATTCGATATTTATGCAGCGTTTCTTTGATTTCTATAGAAGCCTCCCATTCTATTACAATCCAAAGGAAATAGATCTTTTTCGTTACCACGGTAACTCTTTCTATAGCTGTGACAGCTTTGTTCTAAGGAATGGAGAATATGAAATAGTTTATACCTCACCCACCTATTACAACAAGGTATTTCACCCGAGCCTTGAACGAAAAATTACCTATCTCTATACTGCTGATACCGTTCAGATTAAACAGTTTGTCTCGCTATACAATATGAATACGCTGGATGATCATTGGTATTTACTGTCCAAAAGAAAGGCGGTTACACAATTTGATGAAGATGAAGGCCATTATAATTCATTATACTGGCTTGCCAATAAATCAACAGATTCTGTTTTTACATATACTACAACAGGAGTGCGCACATTACGTACCGTTATAACAACAACCAACGAAGTAAGTCGTGATAGCAAAGGTCGAATTGTAAAAATCATTAAACGACGTAGCGATAGCCCTTATCATCGGATTATGGAGATTGTGTACAAATAGGTTCTTAACACGGTATTGAGCCCTCAAGTGCATATAGTGTATAACCTAACTATTAGGATCGTTACCTCACACACCGAAGCCTTACCCTCGCCCCGAAAAATGGCTAATGAAAAATTACGAAGGGCAGGAAACTAGCTTGATCGTAGCTTGGTGGACTATAATCGATATGGTTTGACATTTCAACGTTACAGACAGTGTGGGCGGGATGCAGACATACTTGTATTGAAAAACAACTGTTCAGTCGTGATTCTCAATATCATTTTTAAACTGCTCGAGTAATTCATAGAAGAAATTTATTGACTTCAAATGTTGCTCGCCTGTCACTGGAGACGTAATTATTTCCTCCCACTTTGTATTCTCTGGTTTAAACCCCATGCAGTCCGCTAAGATCATGTTTTCCCATCCCGCGGTCGATTCGTTATAGCCTAATTTTATGGCGACCCAGTTGAAAAATGGCTCGTCTGTATGAATTTTTTGAACAATTTTATTGTCTAAAAGCGCTTGGTAATAACCTGAAATGTAAGAATGAATATTATATAAGGTTGCTTTGCCAGTCCACATAGCAGGACTGTGCTCAATTTGCTTTAATATTTTGTAACAGTTGAGTATCATATTATCGCACCGAGGGCTTTAATTTGCTGTAATATCTGAAGCAGTAATTTATCACACCCATTTCAACCCTAACATTTTACCATACTCCCTATTTAAAATTCCTATTGTAACAATCCCCCCGCGCCTCCGCTCCTTTGCTGTAAAGATTCCCTACCGAATAATAACCCACTCCCCCACTGTCCTGTTCCCCACAAAGTCCTCTACCTCCACTTTTAGGGTATGCTTCCCGGGGCCACAATGCTCATCAAACCTATAAATAAAGGATCGCCCTTTATCATTTGTAAATCGTAACCATTTTCCATCCAGCTCCGCCCGGAAATTCCGGATCTCATCAAAATTATCCCTGGGGCGAAATACAATCGCACTCGCTTTGCGCAGATCGATCTCTTTTCCTTTACCAGGTGCATTGAGTACAGGCGCCGTGGTATCGATAAATAGCTGAAAGCTGCCAAAATACCGCGTAGTGAACTGGAGGCGCTCGCGGATCCAGGTGACTTTTTCAATCTCATCATTCTTTCCGGTTACCCTTTTCACCACGAGTTTATCCCGTAAGGCATCGGGTATGGGTCGGTCGGGTTGTATCTGGATGGTTACACGTTCGTGAATGGGTGTGGCACGATCACCAAACTGATGCAGGGCCGAGACCGCACCGGTAGGAAAACTCTCCGTCCGCTTATACATGGCCCGAATGGTATCATACAACGATCCTTCACGGATGACAGCCTCAAATCCAGGTCGCTCAAACACAGAAATATGCCCTGGCGGAAATTTCTCACCCATCAGCGCGGGCAGGGTCACCGCCCCGGGTTTGTATTGAATGCTGCTGCGCAAAATGGTTTTGTTGCCATTATGGTCACGCACTTCGATCTCGATGCTATGCCGCAGGGTGTCTTTTAACTGAATGATGCCTTCTCCAGGGGCAAAACGGGGTGCAGGGCCATCATCACCAGGTAAACGCGATAAATGCTGGAGATAGGCTCCGCCCAGGGTGCGATAGCGGTAATCGATCTGGGCATTGAGGTAGAGCGTCTCATCATACCCGATCTTATCATGGACAAAGAGACTGATCACGCGTCCATCGAACTTGAGACTGGCGGAATAAATACCATTTGGACCGGAAGAGATATTGGTCCGGTCGGTAGCGCCGATCGCCAGGCTCACCATCGAAAAGGGAGTTTGTATCACTGCAGGATTGGTGGTAATCCCTCCTGTTTTGGGTTTGATCACCGAAACCAGACGGGGCGCTTGTTCATACAAACCTTTTGACCGGTCGTACAAGGCCAGCCGGGTGATAACAGGAGGAATGGCATCGGCTTCGGCAAAACCAAATAACAGGGGGTTGACACATTTCTCCGATACGGTTTCGCGTATCTCAAAATGGAGGTGTGGTCCCTGTGAACCACCGGTATTCCCACTGTTCGCTATAAACTGTCCCTTTTTTACGGGAAATTGCCCGGGTTCGGGACGCAGGTCAATGGCCCAGGATTCGTTGGCGTATTGGGCATTCTTGACATATTGGTCAAGCGCCGGGTAAAAAGTATTGATATGTCCGTATACGGTGGTATAACCGTTAGGGTGGGTAATATATATACACTGTCCAAAACCAAAGGGCGCCACGGATACACGTGATACGTATCCATCGGCTGCGGCATGCACGGGGAGGTTTTCACGCTGTTGGGTGCGGATATCGAGTCCCATATGCCAGTGATTGTTCCGCAACTCGCCAAAATTGGCGGAAAGGGAGATGGGGATGTTCATAGGGTTGCGGAAATATCCCTTCTGGATAACTGGCTCGGTGGTTTGGGCGGAGGATAAGGAGGTATTAATTACGAATAAAAGTAATAAGAGGTGGGTGAGATTCTTTTGGGTTTTCATTAATACAAAAATAGCGGGATTGGGGGTAATTTTGCCTTTACCGAATGTGATTCACCCCAGAGAACAACCATGATTAAACTACTCCTCCCACTGCTTTTACTTCCCTTCTCTCTAAAGGCCCAGGAATGTGAAGTACTCAACCCCGATCTGAAAGGCACCTACACTGGCGAATGCAAAAAGGGCAAGGCCCATGGCAAGGGCAAAGCTGAAGGGAAAGACAAATACGAAGGTGATTTTCGGAGTGGCCTCGCCGATGGCACAGGTACCTATACCTGGAACAATGGCAATCAATACACGGGGGCCTTTGCCAAGGGCAAAAAAGAGGGTAAAGGAAAAATGGTCATCAAACTAACCGGCAAGGACAGTCTGGTGGAAGGATACTGGAAGAAAGATGTGTATATCGGCAAGCATGAGTTTCCCTATACGATCTATGCCAAGAGCAAATCGGTGGGCGAGGTGGAAGTTGAGTATATCAAGGATGGTTTTAACCAGATCACTTTTTATATCCAGAATACCTCGGGGGGCGCCACCGGCATCGGCTCCACGGGCGACCTGCCCATTTATAAGGTAGATGAGGTGCAATTACAGACAGGAGCCTATGGGCGTTTATACTACAATGATAACCACACGAAAAAAAGCGAGAGTATATTGACGGATATGCGCTGGCCGGCGCGAATGAAGGTGGTCATCTCCGGAGAAAATATTGAAATTGAATTCCACGAAGCGGGTAGTTATAAGGTGACGGTGACTATAAATGAATGATTTGTGTTTCACCCACGGAGAACATGAACATCCTCTTGAATTTTAGCACATTTTTACTCTTTAAATGCAACAATTCCCCCCTGTACATTGTCTTAACAGTAGGATAAGATAAATACCATAAAAGTGGTATGGTTTTTTCCTTATTGTTCCAGTAGCTTGCACCCATATTTGATATACGCATAAACCGATCCCAGATGAAACGAATGTTCTACACCCTCATTATTGTCCTGATCCTCGCCGGAGGAATGTTTGTCGGCATGGTCAAAGGACAAGAAGCCCGTACCAAATGGGTCTCCCGGATGAAAGGGAGACTGGATACCACACCCCAGAAGCAGCAACCTGCCCGGGACGAGGTGATCCTGGACGATATTGAAATGGCATCATTTCACAGCATTTAGGTAATACCGGAAAACGAATAAAATTTAATCCGCGTCCTTCCCCATAAAATAATCCGTTTCCCTTACTTTTGCACCCCGGGTTCATACCCGGTTTTTTTATGCCCTGACGGTTGCCCCGGCTCTTAAATTCAAACCCAAAATGCCCAAAGACGCTTCCATCAAGTCAGTCCTCATCATCGGTTCAGGTCCCATCATTATTGGCCAGGCTTGCGAATTTGATTATTCAGGTACCCAGGCGGCCCGCAGCCTTCGTGAAGAAGGGGTCAGGGTCATCCTGATCAATAGCAATCCCGCCACAATCATGACCGATCCCATGATGGCCGATCGTGTATACCTGCTCCCACTGACCGTGGAAAGTATAGAGCAGATCCTGCAGGAAAACCAGATTGATGCCGTATTGCCCACCATGGGTGGACAAACCGCCCTCAACCTGGCAAAGGAAGCGGAAGACCTGGGATTGTGGAAACAATACAATGTGCGACTGATCGGGGTGGACATCAAAGCAATCGATAAAGCCGAGGACCGGGAGAAGTTCCGCCAGTGGATGATCCAGTTGGGCGTGACCGTGGCCCCGGCCAAAACCGCCAACTCCTTCCTCGAAGGAAAGGAATTTGCCCAGGAGATCGGATTCCCCCTCGTAATTCGCCCCTCGTTTACCCTCGGTGGTACGGGTGGTGGGTTTGTACATGATAAAGAGGACCTCGATGAAGCCCTGAACCGCGGGCTCCAGGCCTCCCCCATCCATGAAGTACTGGTGGAAAAAGCCGTACTCGGTTGGAAGGAATTTGAACTGGAACTGCTCCGCGATGCCGCGGACAATGTTTGTATCATTTGCTCAGTCGAAAATTTTGACCCGATGGGGGTGCATACGGGTGATTCCATCACCGTGGCCCCGGCTATGACCCTGAGCGATACTGCCATGCAACTGATGCGCAACACCGCCATCCGGATGATGCGTGACCTCGGTAATTTCTCCGGTGGTTGTAACGTTCAGTTCGCACTCAACCCTGTAAATGAAGAAATCATCGCGATCGAGATCAACCCACGGGTGAGCCGCTCCTCCGCCCTGGCCTCGAAAGCCACCGGATATCCCATTGCCAAGATCGCGGCCAAACTGGCCATTGGCTATCACCTCGATGAACTCGAGAACCAGATCACCAAGACGACCTCGGCCTATTTTGAACCGGCCCTCGACTATGTGATCGTCAAGATACCCCGCTGGAACTTTGACAAGTTCAAAGGCGCCAATGATACCCTCGGACTGCAAATGAAAAGTGTGGGTGAAGTGATGGGTATCGGTCGCAGTTTTACCGAAGCCGTACAAAAAGCTTGTCAGAGCCTCGAGAACAATGCCGTCGGACTTGGCTACTATGGCAAAAGCCTGATGCATGCCGATGACCTGCTTGAATACATCAAGACCCCGAAATGGGATCGGATATTCCGTATCAAAGACGCGTTGATGGCCGGTGTATCGGTAAATACGATCTCCAAAGCAACACAGGGAATTGACCGCTGGTTCCTCTATGAGATCCAGAAGATCTGTGATATTGAAAAAGAACTGGGTAAATACGACCTGGAATCCCTGCCACTTGATCTTTTGAAAAAAGCCAAGATGCATGGGTTTAGTGATGAACAGATCAACCGGATCATCCAGCATGGCAATGAAGAAGACATTTACGAAAAGAGAAAGGCCGCCGGTATCACCCGGGTCTATAAAATGGTAGATACCTGTTCTGCCGAATTTGAGGCCAAGACACCCTACTTCTATTCCACCTTTGAAGAACGCCCCCAGGGGGACACCCACCTGAGCTCCAATGAATCAAAAGTATCCGATAAGAAGAAAGTGATCGTGCTGGGGTCAGGTCCTAACCGGATCGGTCAGGGCATTGAATTTGACTATTGCTGTGTTCACGGACTCCTCGCCCTGAAAGAATGTGGCTATGAGGCCATCATGGTGAACTGTAACCCCGAGACAGTTTCGACAGATTTTGACATGGCCGATAAACTCTACTTCGAGCCGGTGTACTGGGAACATTTGTGGGAGATCATTGAGCATGAGCAGCCATATGGTGTGATCGTACAGTTGGGTGGACAAACTGCCCTCAAGCTGGCGGAAAAACTTCATGAAAAAGGGATCCGGATCATGGGTACCAGCTTCGACAGCATGGATATTGCCGAAGACCGTGGTCGGTTCAGCGATATGCTCAAGAGCATGGATATTCCCTACCCCGATTATGGTACAGCCTATGATGTGGATGAAGCCATCGTTGTGGCCAACCGGGTAGGATATCCCGTACTGGTGCGTCCGAGTTATGTACTGGGTGGACAAAGAATGCGGATCGTGTTGAATGATGATGAATTGGAAAAAGCAGTGATCAGTCTGCTCAAACATATACCGGGCAATAAGATCCTGATCGACCACTTCCTCGATCGTTGCCAGGAGGCCGAGATCGATGCGATCTGTGACGGGGAGAAATTCCATGTCATGGGTATCATGGAGCATATTGAACCCGCGGGTATCCATAGCGGCGACAGCAATGCGGTGTTGCCTTATTTCAACCTCACACCGCTGGAGGTACAGGACATGGTGGATTATGCCAAGAAGATCGCCCTGCAATTAAAAGTAAAGGGATTGATCAACCTGCAGTTTGCCATCAAGGAAGGAAAAGTGTATGTGATCGAAGCCAACCCGCGCGCTTCGCGTACCACCCCCTTTATTGCCAAGGCTTATCAAAAACCCTATCTCAACTATGCCACCAAAGTGATGCTGGATGAGATCAAGGTGTCGGATATTCCCGAGGAAAAGGTATTGGATGGTTTTGCGATCAAGGAGCCGGTGTTTAGTTTTAATAAATTCCCCAATGTAAATAAGGAGCTTGGACCGGAGATGAAGTCAACGGGCGAAGCGATCCGGTTTATCAAGAACCTCCGCGATCCGTATTTCAGGCAGTTGTATAAGGACCGGAGTATGTATTTAAGTAAGTAGGTTACAGACAGGGGTCCGGCGTCGGTCTTTGGACACCGGACTTCTGACCTACACTTCCGCAATCCCATTTCTGATCGCATACATCACCAGCCCCACCCGGCTATGCACTTTTAATTTGGCAAACAATGATTGCCGGTAGTCATCGATCGTGCGTGGGCTGAGGTGCATTTTTTCCGCTATTTCTTTATAGGAGAGTTCGGTGCAGGCATGCCGCAGAAAATCCCGCTCGCGTTCATTCAGTACTACTTCCGACTCCACTTTATCCGAGGCATTGTTCAATCCCGTTACCAGTTTGGTTGACACATACTCCGACAAGTAGACGTTCTGGTTAGTGATCGCATCGAGTGCCCTCCGGAGTTCTTCCGGGTCGGTGTTTTTGAGCAGATAGCCACGCGCCCCGAGGCGAAACATTTTGATGATCGTCTTTTCATCGCTTAGCATTGAAAGGACCAGCACTTTGATGAACGGGTAGTTTTTATGCAGCCATTGAGTGGTTTCAAAGCCATCCATTTCCGGCATATTTACATCCAGGAGTACGATCTCCGGTACCTGATGCAAGAGAATTTGCTCCTTGAGACGCTTTCCATTATCCGCTTCAAAGAGGACGGTGTATTGGTCAAATGTATTTACCAGCCTGGCGAGAGCTGACCTCAGCAGGACGTGATCGTCGATGATCGCGACGGGAACTTTTTTGGTGGTCTTCTTCATTTCTTTTGCAATGCGGTCTGTCCGGGCAGTACGATCTCCGTTCGGGTACCTGCCCCGGCGTGGCTCTCCATGGTAAGTTGTGCCCCGATCAGGTGGGCACGGTTAAAGATGCTTTTCAACCCGACGCCTTTTCCGGCTTCGTGGGTTTCCTTTTTGGCTTCCACATCAAATCCGATACCATCATCACTCATTTCCATCCTAAAGGTACCATCCTCCTCAAAATGGAGCGAAACAGATACATGGGTGGCTTTGGCATGTTTAAGGGTATTGTTGAGCAGTTCCTGGAACATGCGAAACAGGAAGACGGCTTTTTGTTCGCCAAAGGGGAATTCCTCCCCGGTCAATTCAAAATTTACTTTGACCAGACCGGCATTGGTGATCGAAGCCAGTTCAAACCGGATGGAATCGGCAAGGCCTACATCATTGATCCGGTCGGTGTGCATGCTCTTGGTGATATCCGAAAGATCGGCAATGGCCTTATTGAGTACTGTTTGTGAGTGGTGCGCGATATCATAGGAAGGATGGGCCTTATCCAACTGGATGGCAGCCAGCGAGAGCTTGACCACGGAAAGCATCTGGCCAATATTGTCGTGTAACTCCTGCGCTATATTCCGTAAAGTATTCTCCTGGATCTCCAATTGCGAGCGCAGGATTTCTTCATCATATTTCTGTTTGATCTGTGCCATCTCGCGCTCCTGACGGTGACGGCTTTGTTGGTAGAGGAAGGCAATGGTAACGATAAAACCGACCAGCAAAAGACCCAGGATGATCCCAGTGATGACTACAAAGTATATTTCCGGGTTCTTATGCATATAAATGAAATAGTGAATAAGCTATAAAGAAAGATATTCAGGATATTGATGAATCTGCTCAAATTATCGATCAGAATAGGCGCAATATCTGCCCAAAGGTTTATCAATCCATATAAAGGGAACCCGCAAATGTAAAAAAATAGCAAGCCAGAGCAAATCCAAAAATAGGGATTGGTTATTAGGTCTTCGGATTTTGGTAAACGAAGAAGATCCAGAAAATAAGTTATGCTAAATAAAACGATCAATAGGCTGCCTACGGAAAAACTGATGGTATGAAAGGTATTATACCCCTGAAAATACATGATATTCAAAAAAGCGAAGACGATGTATATAGGAGTTAAAATATATATTGCCTTTCGAATATTTTTTGTCCGGTGTATTTTGGCAAGGAAAAAAAGATAGAAGGCAATCTCAAAGGTTGAAAAGAAATTGTAATGTGGAATATTGTTACGCCCACTTTGCCATAAATAATCTCCCCACACTTCAGCTATTAAGGTAAGTAAAAGAAAAGGTGGGAACACTCGCAAAGGAATATGGTCCTGCCTAACCCTGAAAAAGAGGGAAAGGCTCACAACAAAACACACGCAAATGCAATAGATGTATGCGGGTAACATAATATCATCTTGCTAATTGCTGCTAAAATAGGACTATAAAAGGGAAAACCTCCCTTGAGGGAGGTTTTCTGGTCAATTGGTAATATTGTGTTTTAGCGGTCTCCGAACGGATGATATCATACAATGACCATACCTTCATCTCCTTTATCCACCAGCAACACACCAAGGTCTTCGCCTTGTCCACCACCTTGCTGCGTACATGTCGGAGGGCATAAACGACCGATATTGTAAGCCAACACGGTATTGCCTTTCTCGGTTGTGATGTACAGATCTTTATCGACTTCACCAGTGGGCGTGTCTTTATGACGTGTAGCCACCAGTACGATGGTTTGACGACCAGCGTAAAGGGGATTGCCGGAATAGTCGGGGCCATACGCTCCAAAATACATCCGAATACCATCTCCACCCTGCTCTTTAACCGTGGCCAGGAAGCCTTCCAGCTCCTCCACACTGTACCATACGCTTAACGAATCTTCCTTTCCAAGACGCTTGGAGTTATGCACCCAACGCTCCTGCTTGTAATTCCTGATCACAGTATCCACATGACCTGTGTTCACATAGTTCCCTGCCTGTAAGGCCTTTTTTTCAATAGTCACCATAGTTTGATTTTTTTAGTTGTTTTTAAATCTGAACCCTGACCTAAAACTATGATGACTATCCATGAGAAATTTGTAGCAAGTTAATGCTAATCAATGAATTACAAATTAAATATATTTATAACATGAAGAAAATCAACCGCTAGTATTTTTCTTGCAAAAAAAATACCGTGTAAATAGGAAGTAAATCCGTTGAAATTGTGGCCAAATGTACCGTGAAAAAAAGTATGAAACACTTCACTTTACACGAGGATCGCCGAAAACTACATGATGGTGGCTAACTTGTTTATAAAATACCGGGCCGAGGGTATTTCATGTGCCTTCCTGATTTCTGACCTTTATCGCTGAAACGTAATTCGTATAACGAAAAAAAAGATCATGCTCAAGCGACTTCTGGCCCCTGCCATTTTTGTCCTGGTTTTGATAACCGGCAATCCCTCCCAAACCAATGCCCAAACCTGTGACCCCATTACCCGAAGCCAATTAAAAGAGATGTTGATCCAATTGGGTTTTGAGGTTAAAGTGCTTGAAGCAACACCGGGTAAGGAAAAATATGAAGTAAAACATGTGAAGGATGGTTTTAATGTGCCGGTGGGATATGAGATCAGTCCCAGTACAAATTATATCTGGCTCACCGTTAACCTCGGTAATAAATTTGATGATTACTCTTCCAAGAATGCACAACTGATCCGTCAAAACGGGATCATTCAACCCTGTCAGTTTTATGTTACCGAAAGCGGTAGATTAATGATGGGGCTGGCGATCGAGAACCGGGGTGTAAACAATGCTCTTCTTCGCAACAAGATCGAGACCATCACCGCCAAAGTCGGAGAAACCAGCTCCTACTGGCAGAGTAACTAGACCGCAATAATCATTGGAGAAATTCGCATAAACGCGGTTTTTCAACCGGAGGCATGAACCTAGCTTTACCGATTCATGCCCCGTTGGAAACAAATACCCTTTGTCCGGGTCCTCCCGGCTTTTTTAACCGGAATCCTCCAGCAATGGTACCTGCCGGTTTCCCTGTCTCTTATTGCCCGGGGGTTATTTGCAGCTTTATTACCCCTGGTGCTTTTTGCTTTTCTCCGTCCGGGTCTACAGTTTCAATTCCGATGGCTGCCGGTCTTAGCCATCCATTCTTTGCTCATGATCACAGGGTCGTGGGTGATGGCTCTTCAGCAAAGACAGAACGGAACACCCGATATTCATGTACCGGAATCCGTCTATACTATCCTGTTAGAACGTGACTGGAAGCAGGGACCAAAATCATTTAAAAACCAGGTGCGCCTTTGGCAAAAGGACAGGCCCATCCGCGCCTGGCTTTATACGCCAAAAGACAGTGCCTTTCTTCAACTCCCCAGGGGAAGCTGGATACAGGCACGCGTTTCCCCGCGGCCAATTTCCCCGCCCGTGAATCCGGGTAGTTTTGATTACAAAAGCTATAGTCTACACCAGGGTATCACGCATCAGGTTTATCTGAAATCGGATCAATATCGTCTTCTCCAAAAAGGAAAAACGGTTGGATTGGCACGATGGCTTGAATACTGCCGGCAACGGGTACTCGAAATCATGCGCCAGGCCATTCCCGGTAAGCAGGAAGCCGGCCTGGCAGAGGCCCTGTTTATTGGTTATAAGGATGACCTGGATAAGGACATGGAAGCTATCTATGCCCAAACAGGCGTGGTACATATCATTGCCATTTCCGGAATGCACCTGGGATTGATCTATGGATTGTTGCTCTTACTCTTCAAGCCGTTGAAAAATCATACGCAGGCACGATGGGTCAGGGCGCTGCTGATCATCGCAGCCTTATGGCTTTTTAGTTTGCTGGCGGGCGGATCGCCTTCTGTTCTCCGATCCGCCGTTATGTTTACCGCTATCTTATTTGGAGAGGCCATTCACCGCAAGGGAAATGCAATCAATAGTCTGGCCTTTGCGGCTTTTGCCCTGCTCTGTTATAAACCCTATTGGTTAGGGGATATTGGTTTTCAATTGAGTTTTGCGGCCGTACTCAGTATCCTGGTCTTCTACCCGCTCGTGTACCGGCTATTTTATTTTCGGCAAAAATGGATGGATGCTTTTTGGAAACTGAATGCCGTGACCTTATCCGCCCAGGTACTTACTTTCCCTTTATGTGTGTACCATTTTCATCAATTCCCTACCTGGTTTCTGGCCGCTAACCTGGTCGCGGTTCCCCTATCCAACATCATACTTCTGGGAGAGATCGGTCTGTGTGCCCTTGCCTCGTGGGACTGGGCCACACAGTTCACCGGGTTTATACTTTATCATCTTATCCGGTGGATGACAATGTGGGTATCCTTTGTTAACCAATGGCCCTTTTCCATCTGGGAGCCCTTGTTCATTTCCTGGAGCCAGACGATACTTCTTTACTTACTAATCGTCATCCCCTTCCTGCCATTTAACCGAATAAGAAAAATTAGTTGCTTCCTTTTTTGCCTGATGCTTTTTATGGGAGAAAGTACATACAGGCTTTACCAGTCCGCTGCGCGAAACCAGTTGATTATTTATTCCATCCATGGAAAGCGGGCGATGGATATACAAACCGGAAGGACCTTTCAATTCCTGGGGGATACCGGTGTTTTATCAAACAAATCAATTTATTCCTTTCATATCCGCCCCTGTCGCATTCAAAATCGGATAGCCAACGAAAAGAAAGCAGTAACAGATGAAATAAGCAGTATAAAATGGAAAGGGAAAACGATAGGATTTCTATCGAACAAATCATCCATTGATCAGTTACCTACCAGACTTGACCTGCTGGTCATTTCCCACGATCCCACTATTGATCCGGATGAAGTATTGGGTAAAATACAGGTGAAGATGATTGTATTAGATGCTTCGAATTCATACAAGACCGTTAGGCGATGGAAAGAGAACGGTGTGAGTGTGTGGGATGTGCGGGAAGGGAGTTATGTTTATTATTTATAAGGTTGAAAAGATTGTTTTTCGAGTCGCCAGAGGCGACAAGACAACTGTGCGAGACCAGAGGTCTCGCACAGCAGTCTCCATCATCCATCATCCATCATCAGTCATCCAACATCTAACCTCCACTCCACTCAAAACCCCCTCCTCCCTTGTACCGGTTTTGGCAATTCTTTTCTCGGCAATTTCTCGTCTCGCTGCGCGGTATGGTAAACAAATGAAGCCACGATCACTGAAGCCTGTTTCAAATCGTCGGCCACCAGGTGATCATAACTATCCATATTGGTATGGTGGGTCCGGGTATTGTACTCTATTTCATCCTGAATAAACTGAAAACCCGGAATGCCTACAGCATCAAAAGCCAGGTGATCGGTTCCTCCTGTATTATTTAGCGTGATGGTCTTGGCATCCAGATCGGCAAAGGGTTCCAGCCATTTGGCAAAGATGTCCTTTACCCCGGCATTGCCCTGCAGGTACACCCCGCGAATACGTCCAGTACCATTGTCTAAATTATAATAAGCAGAAACTTTCGCGTGTTCGGGTTTAAGTTCCATCACAGCCGGATCGGCAAAATGATTTTTTACATAATTCCTGGACCCATGCAAACCTTGTTCCTCTCCACTCCATAGGGCGATGCGTATGGTGCGCTTGGGTTTTAATCCTGTGCTCATCAGGATACGCACGGCTTCCATCATTACGGAACAACCAGCCGCATTATCCGTAGCGCCTGTACTGGCATGCCAGCTATCGAGGTGACCCCCAAGCATGACGATCTCGTCTTTTAATTTCGGGTCGCTTCCGGGTATTTCAGCGATCACATTATAACCTTTGATGTCTTGTTGATAAAAAACGGTTTGTACATCGGCTTCCAGCGTCACTTTTTCTCCCGCCTGAACCAAACGCTGTATGCGGAGGAAATCATCACTAGAGAGCATGAGTGTGGCCGGAGCTTCGGGAGCATTCGCCTGATATCCGCCTCCACTGCTGGCGAAAATGGTTCCATCATTTCCCCGTGCATTCATTTGAAGGATCAGGGCCGGCTTTTCGCTGTTGAGCAGGTCACGCATCCGGCGTTGCACCGCCATCCGGTTTGCCCGCGCCTGCTGTTCATTTGTGTTGGCGCCAGCATTCGGCCGGTTCCCGGCGGCTCCTGTATTGGGACCAGCAGACGCTGCCATTCTTTCCAGGGCCTCGTCTTTGTGTCTGTTTCCATCGGGTTCAAAAGAGGGGCTGAGCTTGGCATCTGTCCATTGCATCACGATCTTGCCATTCAGTTTTCCGGAATACGCCAATAATTCGGTGGTATCGGCTGCTTTTACCAAAACTACTTCGCCCTGGATCAATCCACCGGGAGTGCTGCCTGTCCAGGCCAGCGGCTGTGCGATCAACGGTGAATAATAAGGTGTCTTCATCGCCACATAGCATTTGGTCTGCTCCCATCCCTTTCCAAAATCGCCCCAGGGTTCCAGCGTGGCATTCTTCAATCCCATTCGGGTCATTTCTTCCCTGGCCCAATTGGCAGCCTTTAAAAAACCGGGCGAGGCGGTCAAACGTGGCCCGCTAACATCTGTTAGACGAAAAGCCAGATCCATCACCTTTGAATTGTCCATGCCTTCTTTGCGGATCTTGTCAACCGCCGCTTTATCAAGGGGTTCCTGCGCCTGTACCTGCATGACAAGGGCAGAAAGGAAAATAAAAAGCAATTTTCTCATGATGTGGGGATTTAAGTACAGGAAGGTAGGCCATTTTAAGGAAGTAGCTCTTTTGCCAACCGGGTAAATTCTTCTAATTTTGCGGCTTCTCTAACTACGCCTGCCTCATTTTTTACCATTATGAATAAGAAGATTCAATCTGCCCTGCTTTCCGTTTTCTATAAGGACGGACTCGAGCCCATTGTCAAGCAATTGGAGAAATTGGGTGTCACCATTTATTCCACCGGCGGTACCCAGCAATTCATTGAAGGGCTTGGGGTAAAATGTGTCCCGGTGGAGTCCGTGACCTCCTATCCTTCCATTCTTGGTGGACGGGTAAAGACCCTGCACCCAAAAGTGTTTGGAGGTATACTCGGCCGCCGCGACAATGAAACAGATATACAGGAGATGCAGCAATACGAGATCCCGGTGATCGACCTCGTGATCGTTGACCTTTACCCGTTTGAAGAAACGGTAGCCAATACCAGTGAAGAAAAACTCATCATTGAAAAGATCGATATTGGTGGGCCCTCCATGATTCGCGGAGCAGCCAAGAATTTCCGTGATGTGCTCGTGATCGCTTCCAAAAATGATTACGCTTCGTTGGAAAAAATATTGGTAGAACAAAAGGGAGAGACCAGCATCGAGGAACGTCGCGCTTTTGCCGCCCGCGCTTTTGAAGTGTGCGCGCATTATGATGTTGCCATTTCTCAATACTTCACGCCGACGGGTGGGGATTATTTCCTGAGTTCTGTACCCGGACCAAAGATCATGCGATATGGAGAGAACCCCCACCAGCAGGGAGTTTTTTATGGCGACCTGACCCAGCTATTCGACCAACTACATGGAAAAGAACTTTCATATAATAACCTGGTGGATGTAGATGCAGCCGTTGAACTGATCCGTGAATTTGAAGCACCCACTTTTGCGATTATCAAGCATACCAATGTCTGCGGTGTGGCCCAACGTGCCACAGTGAAAGACAGCTGGGATGCCGCCCTTGCCGGCGACCCCGAAAGTGCCTTTGGAGGTGTACTCGTTTCCAATCAAACGATTGACAAATCCACCGCCGATGCCATCAGTGAAATCTTCTTTGAGGTATTGATCGCTCCGGCATTTGACAAGGATGCACTGGAGGTGTTGCGCGCCAAAAAGAACAGAATCCTCTTACAATTAAAACCTGTTACCGGAAAAGAAAATGCCAATAGCTCCCGGTCTCTGTTGAATGGGGTATTGGTACAAAATAAGGACAAAGGCAATTATGAGAAATGGGAAGAGGTCGGTGGCCGTTCCTGTACTGACAAACAGAGGACAGACCTTGCCTTTGCCAACCTGATCTGCAAACACCTGAAATCAAATGCCATTGCACTGGTCAAAGACCTGCAATTGGTGGGCAAAGGATGTGGGCAAACCAGTCGCGTTGACGCCTTACGCCATGCCATCGAGAAAGCACGGCAATTTCAATTTGACCTCCATGGCGCGGTAATGGCCAGTGATGCCTTTTTCCCCTTTGATGATTGTGTGAAAATGGGACATGCTGAAGGAATTCTGGCCTATATCCAACCCGGCGGCTCTATTCGTGATAAAGATTCAATTGATTATTGTGTGAATAATGGCCTGGCAATGGTGATGACAGGTATGAGGCATTTTAGGCATTGAGCGGGCGAAGGGAGATGACGGATGACTGATGACGGATGACGGATGGCAGATGACAGATTTTAGTAGATAAGTGATTCGCCTCTGGAATTCTTTCATCCAACATCAGTCATCTGTCATCCGTTATCTGTCATCCACCATCCAACATCCAACAACCAACAAAAAAAATGTCCCCACTAACCAAATACTCCTCCTCCTCCCACAACAAGGCCATTTTCGCCCTGGTGTTGGTGTGTTTTTTCTGGGGTACTACCTGGTTGGCTTCGCGGGTGGGGGTGGAACATATGCCGGCCTTACAGTTGGCGGGTATCCGGCAATTGATCGGAGGTTCCATTTATGTAGGTTGGTTTTTGTATAAAGGCATGGCATTCCCGAAGGGAAAAGAGTGGGTGCCGGTGTTGATCCTTAGTTTTTTAAATTTCATCATTGCCAATGGATTCTCCACCTGGGGCTTAGAGGGGATTCGTTCCGGTGGATTAGGTGCCATCATTGGAGCCATCTTTCCATTATGGCTAGTGTTTATAGGTTTGTTTGGCGATGGGAAAAAAATGCCCGTAATGGCAATTGTGGGATTGGTGATCGGTTTTGGTGGTGTGTGCGTGATCTTCGCCGAACACTTTGAAGATTTTTTCAATCCCGAATTTCTGTTTGGTATCATTCTTTCGTTGATCGCCACTCTGGCCTGGGCCTTTGGTACACTTTATACGAAGAAACAAGCGCTACATTTTAATGCCTATTTCAGTTTGGGGATTCAGATGTTGATCTCCGGGGTCGTGCTTTCCATCATTGCCCCTGTCAGTGGTCGTGCAGTACCGATGGCGCAGATTCCCTGGGAGGCCTGGGCATCCATTGCCTACCTTGTACTGTTTGGTTCCGTCATTTCCTTTGTCGCTTATCTGTATGCCCTGCAAAGGCTTCCGACTGAATTGGCATCGATCTATGCATACATCAACCCTATAGTAGCAGTTGTGCTGGGTGCATTATTCTTTCAGGAAAAACTCACCATCTATATTGCCTTAGGCGGCATCATTACCATATTTGGGGTATTCCTCGTCAACCGGGCTTATAAACTCTAGGATCTAATTGTGCCTATTTGCACTATGGAGAGCGAAGCTTCGGCCCTACTGGTAAGATTTTACCGCTAATGCGCAAGAAGCACTAAAGTGCATGTTGATGATGTAAGAATTGCGCATAGATTTTTCGCCATTCGCCCTTAAAAGCAGACTCTCCAAGGAAATGATTGTGCCAGATCGTGATCATCATTCCCTTTACCTCTCTAACCTTTTTTGCATAACCCATCATTTCCGCATACGCCTGCTCCGCATTCTGGTTCTGCTCGAAATAGGAATTCGCTTCCATATAGCAAAAGGGATATATTAATAAAGATGTCCGCTCTTCCCGCTCCAGGTCATACCAATAAAACGGTGAAGCCACCGAAGCCCTGAAACCATTGATACTTCCATATCCCATCGAATGATCATGCCGGATGCCCAGGGCGATCAATCGTCGGTAAGAGACAGGAAGGTGAAAACGGATATAGTGAAAACGCGAAATCGTTACCGGGTTCCCCGCGATACCTGAAAGAATTTGTATCTCCTTTTCCAACAAATTTTCTTCATCCCCGCTTCGCCAGGAAGGATGGATGCCGACTGGAAAATGCGGCACCGTTCGCTTGATCAATTGTTGTAGTACCGGCTGTCCGGGATGAATATTCTTGTCATAGATCCCCCGTCTTTGCCCGACATGAAAGAAATAGATCGCGGGATATTCAGTAGCCAGGTGTAATTCATCCAGCCAGTCGTAACAATCATAGGGATCCACTGCCTTTCCTTCCAATACCGCTCTTCTTTCATTAAAGGCTTTGCCATCCCCCTTCAAAAGGGATCGCATGAGCGCGACTCCATTTCTTGCCCAACCTTTTCCTTTATAGGAATAGGCAATATCAATATCATAGGTGGGCAGCAGATCAAAAGCCTTTAGCCGGAAGGTGTATCCGGGAAAAAGCTGAAGGACCTTTTCCTTAAATGCCATCAGCCATTCATTGATCAGGGGCCGATGGAGAAACTCATTTTTGAAGGCTATGGAATTTAAATGCCCATACCGCCCATACTCATCCTTTTCATAGGGGAGATATTCTTCATAACGGGAAAGCAGATAAAAGGCGGCTGAAAAAAGATCAAAGGGGATATCACCTCCTGTAAAAAAGAAACCGGGCATTCCCTGCCAGTCTTCGCACAGGATGGCCCGTGACCGGATATTTTTTTCAAACAGTAATCCTTCAGGGATGATGTGGATCTCTTTGTCGGTCAGTTTATGCGGACTGTAATTGATCCGGGGCTCAGTACTGGCGAGGTATTGCTCTTTATCCGAGGTGATCACCAAACCCTGTTCGAGGCATTCCCCACTGAGGAATTCCGCGAAATAGGTCAATCGGGAAGATATGCGTTCGGTAAAAAGGATCACGAAATGAAGTTAATCATCTGTCCCCAAATTTTTCCTTCCATCGCTGGTTAAAGGAGCGGGCCGGAAACTCGATCTCACCCCGGGTATCTTTCCATCCCTTTATGAGCGAGTTCACTACTTTGTTGCGGATCTTCGATCCCCCAAAATTCATCATCCGACGGCTGAGCATGGCTTGTTTCCACACTTTCCAGGCTATTTTCTCGGCAAAGACCGCTTCGCCGGCCTGGACCGAGTCGTGCCGGTTATCGAGGAGTAATTCGTGCAGGTTGATCCGTACGGCGCAAACCTCAGTACAATTGCCGCAAAGGGAAGAAGCATAACTCAGGTGCTTCCATTCTTTTCGTTCTTTCAGGTGGGGGGTGATCACGGCTCCGATGGGGCCGCTATAGGTGGTTTCGTAACTATGTCCCCCGATATTCTTATACACCGGACAGGCATTCAAACAGGCTCCGCAACGGATGCAATACAGGCTTTCTCTGGCTTTTGGATCAGCAAGGATATTGGTACGTCCATTGTCAAGCAGGATCACATACATATCCTCCGGGCCATCGGTCTCCCCGGGTTGACGAGGTCCGGTTACCACGGTATTGTACACAGTGACACGTTGCCCGGTACCATAGGTAGCCAGCAGGGGCCAGAATAATTGCAGGTCATTGACCGAGGGGATCACTTTCTCGATCCCTACCACCACGATATGGGTAGCGGGAAAAGAACAACTCAGGCGGGCATTTCCTTCATTTTCTGTTACCGCAATACCTCCGATATCCGGAAGTATGAAATTAGCCCCGGTGACGCCAACCTCAGCCTGACGGTATTTCTCCCGAAGTTTCTCGCGGGCTACCTGTGTGAGTTGTGTGGGATTGAGTTTAGGATTGGTACCCAGTTTCTCCGCAAATAAACGGGCCACATCCTCCTTGCTCTTGTGCATGGCGGGTGTAACGATATGATAGGGGGGCTCTCCATCAAGTTGCTGAATATACTCTCCGAGGTCGGTCTCTACGCTTTCAATGCCTTTTTCTTCCAGAAAATGATTAAGGTGGATCTCTTCCGTCACCATGCTCTTACTCTTCACCAGGGTACGGCAATTCTTCTCTTCACATATTTTACCAATGGCCTCCAGGGCTTGTTGGGCATCTTCGGCCCAGATTACTTTGGCCCCACGGCGCGTGATCCTGGCTTCAAATTCTTCGAGGTAGCGATCGAGGTTTTCCATCGCTTTCCACTTGGCATTCTTGGCCTTTTCGCGGGCAAGGAGGAGTTCTGAAAACTGCGATTTTCCCTGGGGGACCACCGCATTGTATTTTCCTATATTGAAATTGATCGTCCGGCGGTGCTCACGGTCGGCCGCTTTGATGGTGCTTTTGGCAATAAAGGAAGCTGCATTTTCGGACATGAGGCAAAGATATACCAGGATTTGAGGATTATTGGATTTTAGGATTGAGGGAAATTAAAACGAGGCTGTGCGATATCAGAGGTCTCGCACAGCACAGTATCATTTCTTTGTGCTTCCTGGCGTTTTGGTGGCCGGACGATTATGCCTTACAGCGGCTTCTTCAAGCGCCCCATAAAACTCCTCTCCATACTTCCTTACAATGGCCTCTTTCAAAAATTTATAAGCGGGTAGCTGTTCTTTCTCCCCCAATTTACAGGCAGGGTTGCAGAGTTTTTCGCGGGGTTCGTAATTCAATCGCTCGTAATCCCCATGTTTGCCTTTGTACGCAATGATGGGATAAAGATGACAACTGAGGGGCTTTTTCCAGGGAATGAGGCCTTCATAATAGGCTTGTTCAAAGGCACATTTGATCAACCCGTTTTTTTCGCGGATGCCATACACACAGATCTCCGAATCCTTTCCGAGCGTGGGGGTTACCCAGCCAAATTCACGATGGTACACGTATTTTCCCTTCCGCTCGATCTCGGCCAGGGAGGCCTCAGAGAGATAGGGTTTTATTTTTTCAAACATCTCGATCACGATATCCAGCTCCTCATCTTCCAGCGGGGCGCCTGCATCTCCTTCTTCACAACAACCTCCTTTGCACTTGGCAAGGTCACAAAGAAATTTCTTTTCTACGATATCATCACTGATGATCTTATTGTCAATTACGATCACGGAATGGGTTTGGGCAAAGATAAGGAAACGTGAGGCGTGAGACGTGAGACGTGAATCGTGAGTAGAGATGTCGTTCTCACGACTGACGTCTCACGCCTCACGTTTAGCAAACCACCTCCTCACCCACTCCTTCCCCCGCGAAATACTCAGGCGGTTATGACTGGTGAGATAGTGGATCACTTTGTGCTCAAGCCAATGGTGCAAGGGAACGAGTATGGCGGCCAGAGCGATCATAAAGGCCAGGTCCTTCCAGGGTTCGCCTTCAGTAAGGCCATAAATATTCTTCTTAAATAAAAGGAAGATGAATTCAAAGAACATCAGGAAGGCAAAGAACCCGATGATCCGTATGGTATTGGCTGAAACCCTGAACATACCCAGCATCACCAGGGCCACAAAGAAGATGGCGATACCGATGGTGATGGCCAGGTACTGGTAACGGTCACGCTGTTGCTTTTTCTCCAGCTTCTCTGCCTGTAGCCGCTCCTCGCGTTGCTGCGCATCCGCGATCTGAAGTTGCAACAGGTCCTCCTGTTTGCCGAGTTGTTCCAACGAATCTTCGAGCGATTGGCTTAATGCGGCATATTGTAGTGCTTCTTTAAAATTTCCGGACAACTGATTAGCTGAATCGAGTTTTTCGGCGATGCGTTTCTGCCATTCCAGGTTACGGGTTTCTTTGGCGGTTTGTTGGGCGATTAACAGCGCTTCGATCGCTTGCGGATACTGACCTGCCCGAAGGTGATAAGTGGAGTATTGCGTAAAAAATCCCACTTTACCGGCATTGCCCATTACCGACTCAAAGGCTGGGCGTGCCAGTTGAAAATGATAACCCGCCGAATCCAATACCCCCATTTCGGAATAGATGACCCCATAGGCCTGGTCTATGACACTGGAAAAACCCATCCGCTTTAAGTAAACCAGCAACTGCTGGTTGTTGCGAAGGAAATCAAGGGCCTCTGCGGGCTTTTTAGAGTCGAGATACAGATTGAGCAATCCAATATAACCGGGTATCCGCATGGCATCAAACTTCAGACTGTCCACAATTTTCAATCCCTCGTTATAGGAAGACTTGGCAAGCTCAAATTCACCCTTTGCAGAAAAGAGCCCGGCGATAAAATTGAGGTCATTCACCAGATTGAATTTCTCCCCTCCTTCATTTGTTTGACTAAGAATTTCTTTGGCCTGCATGGCATAGTCGAGCGATTTATCATAGTCCTTGATCACAAAATAATAATCGCGCAACTTGGTATAACATCGTCTCAATAAAGCTAATTGAGACGACTTTTGCTTGATCTTTTTTGTCCCCTCCGCAATGCGCACCGCATTGAAATAATTTTTTAACGCCAATAATTTTTCATCCTTGACCAGGTAGGCATCCCCAAAACTGATAAAACACTCCGCTTCCAAACTGTCCTTTCCTGAATTACCTACCAATGAAAAAGCCTGTGTGGCAAAATTCAATGCCTTATCGGCATCTGGAATCAGGCACTGTACAGAGGAGAGCCCAAGAAGCGTATAGGCCTGTTCGTCATCCAGCTTACTTTCCTGTGCCAGCTTGAGTGCCTTCTTGTAATAACTTAAAGAAGTTTGGATATTCTCCTTTTTTCCAGACACATAAGAAAAACGCAACCCATTGTACCGATAGGCCTTTACCATGAGTGTCCGGTTACGGGAAAATTCAGCGATCTCAATGGCCTTTTTACCAAAGCTGTCCGCCTGTTGCGGGTTCACCGACATCAACATCATGGCTATCCTTCCGGTATATTGCACCCGCTCCTGATCCGTAGTTGCTGCCGCAAGCTTACGCTTAAAGCTATCCACCATCGCCATTTGCTGCGACTGGGCCGCGAAGGATAAAAGAAAGAGAACAAGCAGGGGAAGGAGTTTTCTCATGGGGGAGTGTTGGTGAATAGTGAATAGTGAATAGTGAAACTAAAAACTTATAACTTATAACCCAAAAAAAATTCTCATTCACCATTCACCATTCACTATTCACCATTCACTATTCACAATTCACCTACTCCCTCCACCTCACACTATTAATCAAATGCAACATATCCTTCTTGAAAAAATCATTGACCACGCTGAGTGAGTCGCTATTGGGGGTGGCGGAAAAGTAGAGGGCGCCCCGCAAAAAATGGCGGGTGCTATCGGTTAAAAAGAATTGATTGGCGGTGGCGGTATTTCCCATTAAAGTAAAATAGATTCCTTCGACGCCATTCGGTGTTTTCATCACACTGTCACGGATACCCGATGCTTTATAGGTATGTTGTTTGAACGACATTTGAAAGGCGTCGCTCACAAGCGAATCAAAATCATAACGCCGAACATCTTTATAGCTGATGTGAATACGGCCATTATAACCGGGAAAATCCACATTGAGCCACCAGTCATTCTCCGTTTTTTGATCAAAGAACAGACTGTCCTGAATGATCTCACCATACACCGGGTACTCAAAGGTGTAGGGGAAACCTGGCTTATCGAATAACTGATACTTCTTTTCGGGAAAGGCGATCTTGAAATATCCCCGCTTCTTAAAGGAATAGGGACTGTTACAGGCCCAGAGGACCAGACAGGCCATGCCAATGAAATACCAAATCCGGGCTTTTTGCATATGGATCATTCAGTTCGTTGTTGTATGGAGATCTTGACCTTTTCAATCCGGTTGCGGGAGGTTTCGAGGACTGTGAAGAGGAAATCGCCGGTGGGCACTGCATCGTTGATGGCTGGCAATTCACCAGCCAGTTCCAGTACCAGTCCCGCCAGTGATTCACTATCCCCTTTTACCTGGTCAAAGGTATCGATGGGTAGTTTCATGGCGCGGCATACATCGGTGATCTTGGTCTTACCTTCAAATTCGTATGACCCATCTTCCATGCGCACAAACCCGGCCTCTTCTTCATCAAACTCGTCGCGGATATCACCGATCACTTCTTCAAGTATATCTTCCAGGGTAACGATCCCGCTGGTTCCTCCAAACTCATCCACCACCACAGCAAAATGTACTTTGCGGGTTTGAAACTCACGCAGTAGGTCGCGGATCAGTTTTGTTTCCGGTACAAAAAAGGGTTGGCGAACAAGAATATGCCAGTCATATCCCGGGTTTTCCGATAAATGTGGAAGTATATCCTTGGTATTGATTACCCCGACTACTTCATCCAGGCTTCCCTTATATACCGGGAGACGCGAATAATGAAGTTCTTCAATTCGTCGGACCAGGGTAGGGAAATCGGTATTGTATTCGATCCCGCTTACTTCGAGGCGGGTACGCATGATCTGTTTGACGGTGATATTGCCAAATTTGACGATCCCTTTCAGGATATTCTTTTCCTCCACCGTAGCATTTCCATTGGCCGAAACATCAATCGCCTCATCCAGTTGCTGTAAACTGGTGATCTCTGACCGGTTGGCCCCCAAATTGCGGCCAATATTATCGGCCACTTTTACCATGCGTACACTCAGCCGCCGGAGAAACAGATGGATACCTTCTACAATTAGTACCGATCCATACGCAAAGCGGAGGTTGTTTTGCGTGGCCCATACTTTGGGAAGAATGGTGGCAAAGAAAATGAGAATGACGCCGATGATCGTAACCCGGATAAGGAGTTCCAATAATATACCCGCGTCAAAATACATCAGGTCGATCCGGCCCAGGCTTCCATACGGAAAATATTGCTGAATGATATAACTCATCAGGATGATGATGGTAATATTGGTAAATGTACCGGCTAATAAGAGGGAGGTATACACCTGTTTGGATTCACTCAGCAACAGGATGATCTTTTTGGCCATCGAATGCTGCTTTGTTTTCAGCATGTTGATATCCTTCCGGGTGAGGGAAAAGAAAGCCACTTCTGCGCCAGAGATCACAAAGGAAAGCGCCAGGAGAAGAAGCAGCAGTACAAATAGCAGGTTGATACCCTGCGATGATGGATCCATAGATGATGCAAAAATATACTATTGAAAGCACTCCTTAAAAGCTGAGGTCATCCGGGGAGGTAGAACCCTGATCACCGGAAAAGCTTTCTCCTTCAGGTGAATGTCCACCGGCATCGGCACGTTTATCAAGCATGATGAGGTTATCGCCCACCACTTCGGTAGCGAATTTTCGGTTGCCGTCTTTATCATCCCAGCTACGGGTGCGCAAACGGCCTTCAATATAAACAAGGCTGCCTTTGTGCAGGTATTTCTGTGCTAATTCAGCCAATCCTCTCCAGAGCACTACGGTATGCCATTCTGTTTGAGAGACCAGCTTTCCGGATCGGTCTTTAAACGTTTCGGTAGTTGCCAACGGGAATTTGGCAACGGCAATATTTCCTTCCAGGGTCTGTACATCCGGATCCTTACCCAGGTTCCCGATCAGCATCACTCTGTTAACACCTCTCATACGCTATCATTTTTTCAAATCAATTCGAGTCAATACGATCCAATGTCTCTTAAAATTAATTTTTTTTATCCGTATTTATCAAATCCATTGCATTTTGATGCTAACGCCTGTGTGTCCAGTATTTAGCGATCAACCGGGGAAAAGCCAGTTCGGCGATCTTTTTTCGACTTACCCAGACAAAGCCATCGGGCATTTTGGTGGTTGGACCCGGTTCAATTTCAAAAAACCGGGCATGTATCTTTTGATGACTGAGCAGCTGCTCATGCCAGGGGGAGACACTAACCACTTTGTATTCGCCGGGTGTTAACAGCCCTTGACCCTCGGCCTTTTTCAATACGGCTTTGGGTGAAAGGCGGTTGCCTTCGACAAGGGGAAATTCATATAAGTTGGCCCAAATATCCTTCCCTGTCCGTTTCCGTAGCAGGAAGCGGCCCCGGTTCCCGATCACCAGATAGTCAAACCAGCGGTCCTTTACCGTGGTCTTTTTGGTACGTACCGGCCATTCCTCCACCTTATTAAGTTGATAGGCTTTGCATGTTCGCTGAAAGGGACAACCGGTACAAAGCGGTGCAGCCGGTTTGCAAACCACCGCACCAAAATCCATGATCGCCTGGTTATATTCACCCGGTGATCGCTGATCCAATAACTGATTGGCCAATTGGGTAAAATATTTTTTGCCTTCCGTGCTATCAGAGGAAAGGGTGATACCAAAGACCCGGGCAAGCACCCGAAATACATTGCCATCCACAACAGCATGGGGAAGATTATAGGCAAAGGAGGCAATGGCGGCAGCCGTATACGGCCCCACACCTTTTAGGATAAGTATATCTTCATACCGTGAGGGGAACTGCCCCTTTCTTTCTGTACTGATCAAACGCGCAGTGGCCAGGAGGTTCCTGCACCGGCTATAATATCCAAGACCTTCCCATAGCTTATAGACACGTTCATCGGAGGCTGCGGCAAGTTGGTGGATGGTAGGAAAGGTTTTGATGAAGCGATTGTAATAATCCCAGCCCTGTTCCACCCGGGTCTGTTGTAAGATGATCTCACTTAACCATATTTTATACGGGTCTTTCTCCCCCTTCCAGGGCATTTGACGGGTGTTTTTTTCCCGGTGCCATTTTAAAAGCCTGAGGGCGAATTGCTTACTTGGTTCCATGCCAAAAGCCTCCTTTTAGGGCGGTTTCACAATTATAATTGGGGCAATTTAGCATACCAAAACGGGTATTTTCAAAAAAAAGTTCATATCCTATTGACAATCACCCAATTTTGGCATATATTGTAAAAAAATAAACTGCTAAATCATTAAACAATGCGTAAAGCCGATTTGGTAAACCAGATTTCCGAAAAGACCGGCATCCCCAAAGTGGATGTATTGGTAACTCTCGAAACGATGTTCAAAGAGATAAAGGACTCGTTGTCAAAGGGAGAGAATATTTACATCCGCGGATTCGGAAGTTTTATCACCAAGAAGAGAGCGGCAAAGATCGGACGTAACATCAAGAAGAACATTGCCGTTCACATCCCCGAACATTACATTCCGGCGTTCAAACCTGCTAAGGAATTCGTGGCCGAGGTGAAAAAGATCACCAATCTGCCCGAAAATGCTGATTCCGACAGGGATGAATTGGCCTGATTTGGTGGTACCTTTGCCGTCTAAATAGCACTACGTGAACAAGTACCAGTGGATCACGGCAGGAACGGCCGTTGCCTTAATCATATTGATTTTTGCTTTTCGGGATGAAACTCCACCCGCAAAAAAAACAGCAGAGGGACAAACCGCGCTCGCTTCCTCCCTCTCTATCGACAGCCTTTTAGTACATGCCCGGGAATCACTTACACCCGACCAATTGGACCGGATCCTTTTCCTCGAGAAATCGGTAGGCAGAGGGGATGTTTCCGAGCAAAAACTCCATATCTATCACCAACTGGCCCGTTTCTGGCAGGATACCGGTCGAAACTTCGTGGTTTCCACCTGGTACCGCGCCGAAGCCGCCCGGTTGGAAAATTCCGAAAAAAACCTCACCTTTGCCGCCCATTTGCTGTTGGACAGCCTTCGGGAAGAACCGAATGTCCAGCTCAGAAGATGGGAGGCCCAACAAGCCAAAGAGTTATTTGAAAGAGCATTGAAAATCAATCCGGAAAATGATTCATCACGTATCGGACTGGGTACGGTCTATCTCTTTGGAGATATCGCCGACAACCCCATGCAGGGTATCCAAATGATCCGGGAGGTCATTGGCCGCGACAGTACCAACGTATATGGTCAGATGATGCTGGGATATGGCTCGGCATTATCAGGGCAATACGACAAAGCTGCCGACCGTTTTGATAAAGTGCTCGCGATTGACCGAACCAATATGGAAGCCGTATTGATGCTGGTCCGCATCGGAGAAGCCTACGAGAAAGAAGGTAAAAAGACAGAAGCCATCACACAATATGAAAAGGCCCTGCCCCTTCTTCGCGAAGACTGGAAACCGGAATTGAAGAACAGGATCGACCAATTAAAGAATTAACCCGACCTTATTTTATAAATTAATTATTAAAAACATTTTATTATGCCTTGTGGTAAAAAAAGAAAGCGTCATAAGATTGCTACGCACAAAAGGAAGAAAAGACTGAGAAAGAACAGACATAAGAAGAAGAATAAATAGTGTTTGAAGTTTAGCTTCTTATTGCCGATAGTACGTCTACCCCATCAATTTGCCCCGATCTAATCCATCCTATCACTACGTACTCATCGCCAGTTGATCGGCTTTTTCGATCCAAAACAAGTTTGGTATGACTAATTAATGTTCTGCTGTGAACAAAGAACTCATTATTAATGCAGTGCCGCAGGGGGTTGAGATCGCGCTGCTGGAAGAAAAAAAACTGGTCGAGCTTCATAATGAAAAGACGGATGCAAGCTTTGCCGTAGGGGATCTATACCTGGGAAAGGTAAAAAAACTGATCCCGGGGCTGAACGCCGCATTTGTGGACGTGGGCTTCGAGAAGGATGCATTTTTGCATTACACCGATCTGAGCCCCTATGCCCGCTCCCTGCTCAAATTCACCACCGCCTGCATGAACGATAAATCGGAAGGCATTCTCGACTTTGGAAAATTCGAGAATGAAACCGAGATCGTTAAAACAGGAAAGATCAATGAAGTACTGGGAGGTAAGCCGCATATCCTGGTACAGATCCTCAAAGAACCCATCGCCGCCAAAGGGCCTCGCCTGAGCTGTGAGATCTCCCTGCCCGGTCGCTTTGTGGTGATCACCCCTTTCAATAATATCGTGGCCGTTTCCCGGAAGATCCATTCCTCCGAAGAAAGAAAAAGGCTCCAGAAGATCGTAGAGGCCATCAAACCAAAGAACTTTGGCGTGATCGTTCGTACGGCCGCAGAAGGCAAGAACACGGCTGAACTTCACGAAGACCTCTCCAGCCTCGTTGAAACCTGGAAGACCATTCAGCGTAACCTGAAAGGCGCTACCGCACCCAGTAAGATCTTAAGCGAACAGACAAAGACCACTTCCATTCTCCGCGACCTGCTGAACGAAAGCTTCAACCGGATCGTGGTCAATGATAAGAACCTGTACAACGATACCCGTACCTATATCCAGCGTATCGCCCCGGAAAAACAGGATATCGTTTCCTTTTACAATAACGGACAACAGATTTTTGATCATTTCGGGATCACTAAACAGGTAAAAGCAGCTTTTGGCAAGACCGTAAACATGAACAGCGGGGCCTACCTGATCATCGAACATACGGAAGCCCTCCATGTGATCGATGTAAACAGTGGCTACAAAAGTGTAAGCAATAACCAGGAGCAGAATGCACTCGAGACCAACCTCGAAGCCGCCGATGAGATCGCCCGTCAATTGAGGCTGCGTGACCTGGGAGGCATCATTGTGGTGGATTTCATTGACATGAAACTCCCCGAAAACAAACGCCGGTTGATGGAAGCCATGGAAGGTTTTATGAAAACCGACAGGGCCAAACACGCTGTGCTTCCCATTTCCAAGTTCGGGCTTATGCAGATCACCCGCCAACGGATGAAACCCGAGGTGAATATCAATACGCAGGAAGTCTGCCCCAGTTGTCTCGGCACCGGAAAGATCTCTTCCACCATCATCCTCGAAGATGAAATGGAAAAGAACCTCAATTACCTCTTTACCCATCAACACAATCACCTTACCCTCGTGGTCAGTCCCATCATGTATGCCTATCTGACCAAGGGCTGGCTCTGGAGCATCAAGTCCAAATGGAAACGCCGCTTCAAAAAATCATTTACACTAAAAGCCAATACAAATTATCACCTCACCGAGTTTCATTTTTATGACCGGAATGAGGAGGAGATAAAGTTGTGAGGCGGGAGAATCGTGAGACGGGAGACGTGAGAATCGTGAGACGTGAGGCGTGAGGCGTGAATAGTGAATGGTGAATGGTGAGGAAAATAATGTATAAGCAAAAGGGTCAATAGTGAAAACTA
>JANRLV010000009.1:0-122506 GCA_033762195.1 Chitinophagaceae bacterium
ATAAGTTACTGAGGAGCCAAATATATTATCCAACACGAGACTGTCTTTTGTCTCGAAAACGGTTTTGTGTAAAAGGCGTGTATTATTCAATAAACGGATCTCGTCGTTTGACTGAGCTATACCGGATAGAGACATACACAAGACTACTATGGTCAATACCGCTTTCATGATCAATTTTGGGCGACGGTTAGTTTACTGCATTCTTCAATGAGTTGATCGACCCTTTCTTTGGTCAGGTGTTCGCGGTAATGTTTCCCCAACTGCATCATGGGGGCGTATCCACAGGCACCCAGGCATTCCACTGTTTTCAGGGTAAACATACCATCTGCGGTTGTTTCACCTGGGCGGATACCCAGTTTTTCATAGATATAATCCACGATCCCGTCTGAACCACGTAACATACATGGGCCCGTTTGACAGACCTCGAACAGGTATTTTCCAACGGGTTTCAGGTTGAACATACTATAGAAAGTAGCCACCTCATATACCTCTATCGGTTCCAACGAAAGCAAGGAGGCCACATAGTCCATGGTATCCGAACTAAGCCAGCCACCAAATTCTTCCTGGGCCAGATGAAGCACAGGTATCAGCGCACTTTTTTGCTTTCCTTCCGGATAGCGGGCGATGATCGTTTGTACTTCCTGTAACTTATGTGCTGAAAATTGCATTTTTCGATTTTCTTTCAATTTGTTTTTATTCTTGTTGGATGTTGGATGATGGATGTTGGTTGACAGATGACGGATGACGGATGACCGATCCTGAAATCCAGTAAATGACTATACGACTCTCTCCATCTGTCCTCCGTCCTCCGTCCTCTGTCATCCGTCCTCTGTCATCTGTCCTCTGTCATCCAACCTCTCTCCACCCTACGCATCCATCTCCCCCGCGATCAAATTCAAGCTACTCAGGGTGATTACGGCATCACTTAACATCCCTCCTTTCACCAATTCTTCAAACGATTGATAATACACAAAACAGGGCCTGCGGAAATGCAACCGGAAAGGTGCGCGTCCGCCATCACTGATCAGGTAGAAGCCCAATTCTCCATTAGCTCCTTCAACCGATTGGTATACTTCACCTGAAGGCATCTCACTTTCTCCCATGATGATCTTGAAGTGATAGATGAGTGCTTCCATTTTCGTGTACACATCCTTTTTCTCCGGAAGATAATAGGCTGGTGCATCCGCATGATAGAGGGTAGCTTCCTCCCCTTTCAAATCCTGGATCTTACGCAGGGCTTGTTCAATGATCGAAAGCGACTCCCACATTTCCTGATTACGTACCTGCCAACGGTCAAAATTATCTCCGGTGGTACCGGTGGGTATATTAAAATCAAATTCTTCGTAACTGCTATAGGGTGAATGGACCCGGACATCATAATCCACACCAGCGGCTCGCAGGTTGGGCCCGGTAAACCCATAGTTCAACGCGCGGTCTGCACCTATCCCTCCTGATCCCTGCGTCCTTTCCATGAAAATGCGGTTGCGCTCAAACAGGGAAATGAATTCTTTTAAGACGGCCGGATATTCCTTCAGGAATTTATCGATCTTCTGGAAGGCGATATCGTTGAAATCGCGTTCGAAGCCACCGATGCGTCCAATATTTGTCGTTAATCGGGATCCGCAAACCTCTTCATAAATCTCATAGATCAATTCGCGGTATTGCATCACATACAGGAACCCGGTATAGGCTCCTGTGTCCACGCCCACAATGGAATTACAGATCAGGTGATCGGCAATACGCGCCAGTTCCATCACAATCACGCGCAGGTAATCTACCCGCTTGGGTGTTTTAACCCCTAATAATTTTTCGCAGGTCAGGTGCCAGCCCATATTGTTGATGGGGCTGCTGCAATAGTTCAATCGATCGGTAAGTGGGGTGATCTGGTAGAGTGGCCTTCTTTCAGCGATCTTTTCAAAGGCCCGGTGGATATACCCTACCGTTTGCTCAGCAGAAACGACACGCTCCCCATCCAGTTCCAGGATATTTTGAAACACACCATGGGTGGCCGGGTGGGTGGGCCCCAGATTGAGGGTGATCGTCTGTTTCTCTATACTTCCTTCCGGAAGTTTAATATTGTGTGACATTGGTTCTATTAGGTGCTAACGGCTTAAGGCTTTTAGCTGTCAGCTATTAGCTTTTTGTTATCGGCCAAACATGTCGTCATCCTTATCCCTTCGTGTTTGATCCTCGAGGGGATATTCTTTTCGTAATGGGAAATAATCCATTTCATCCACATTCAAAATGCGTTTCAGGTTGGGATGTCCTACAAAACAGATCCCAAAGAAATCATAGGTCTCGCGTTCCATCCAATTGGCGGATGAGAATAAACCAGTGGCGGTAAATACATCGGGCTGGTCAATGGAAGTGTACACCCGAAAACGAATACGTACGTTCTCGACCAGATTATGCAGGTGGTAGACCACCGCCAGTTCCTCTCCGGTCCGGTCGGGATAATGCACCCCGGTCAGATCGGTCAGAAAGCGAAAGCCCAGATCAGCTTCATCATGTAAAAAATTAAGCACCTTCAGGTTGATCTCCTTGGGTGCTTCAATGCTGAGCATACCGTATGATTCCTCCATGGAGGTGATCTGCTCTCCAAACTTCTCCGTTAGTCTTGATTTTATATGATCTGTGGTCAAACCCATGTTTTTATATTATCACATTATCCCGTAGCTTCCCAAGAGTGCTTTATACTCATCGCTGTTGCGTCGGCGAATGCTTTCATTACCCACCAGGTCTTGTATCCGCATAAACCCGTCAATAATGGCTTCGGGTCTGGGCGGGCAACCAGGCACATACACATCTACTGGTACAACCTGATCGATTCCTTGTAACACAGAATAGGTATCAAAAATTCCACCGCTGGAGGCACAAGCGCCTACGGCCAGTACCCAGCGAGGTTCCGCCATTTGCAGGTAAACCTGCTTCACAACCGGTCCCATTTTTTTGGCAATGGTACCCATTACCATCAGGAGGTCGCACTGGCGGGGAGAGAATCCCACTCGTTCTGCCCCAAACCGGGCCAGGTCATAGTGCGAGGCCATTGTGGCCATGAATTCAATCCCGCAACAGGAAGTGGCAAAAGGCAGGGGCCAGATGGAGTTCTTTCGGGCCAGACCCACCACATCACTCAGTTTTGCGGCAAAGAACCCCTCACCCTGGTAGCCATCCGGCATGTTGACCACGGAGATATCCGATTCCAGTTTTTTGGGGAGAATATTATATGATACAGGACGCATTGGCGAAATTTTGAGTTAACCAAACCTTACTTCGTTCTAAACCTTTCATTATTAACAGCCATGAAGGCTCCTGGTTCGGAAAATCACCAGGAATTCCGTTTCTGGCTACTTGTTAGTCCTCCCATTTCAGCGCACCCTTCTTCACGATATATATGAAGCCACAGAGGAAGAACCCAATAAACATGAGTACAGCCAAAAAACCCTGCCATCCCAATGCCTTCAGGTTTACGGCATAAGGGTAGAAGAAGATGACCTCTACATCAAACAACACAAAGAGGATGGCTACAAGGAAATACTTGATCGCCATGGGTTGGCGTGCTTCTCCGTGCGACTCGATACCACTGGTAAAGGTCTGGAGTTTATCGGCCGTTCTGCGACGGGGCCCCAGCATATGGGTGGCCCAGAGCAAAAATCCGATCAGGCCTACTACTATGCCCATTTGAAGGGCCACGGGTATATAACTTCCGGTGGTATTGATACCCAATAAGTAAGCAGTAAAATGGGTTGGTAGATCGTTAAGCATAATTTATCCAGGTGATCGGGTAGCAAAAATAAGGCAGGGGTAGGAAAATACCATAAAAACAAAAAAGCCAATGGGCACAAAAGGCGCCACTGGCTTTCAGCTATGAAGAGATACACTTCTACTTGTTTCGCGGTCCGGAACCGGATCCACCGGGGCGGGCTGTTGCGCCATTCCCGATAGACTTCTGGATCGCTTCCATATTCTTCCGGATATTCTCGTTTGTTGGATCGAGATAAAGGAATTTCTGGAGATACTCAGCAGCTTTGGGCAGGTCTTTGCCCACTTCCGTATTAACATGGAAGGTGGCCAGAACCGCCAGGGTCTGCATGATGGAAGACTTATTCTTAACGGAATCTTTATACAGCACATCCAGCAATTTGACCCCTGTTTTGGCAAATTCACCAATGGTCATCGCTGTATCGCTTGCTCTTTCCGCATTGAATTTCCACTGCCAGCCATAGGTTTCTTCGGGCCAGTTCTCAGCATATTTTCCAAACATTTCAATGGCTTTGGGATAATTGCCACAGAAATAGTATTCCAGACCTGGATCGAACACATCGCGCTGGTTTGGAGCGGGAGTCAGTTTATAGGCTTCGTAGTACAACTCAGCCGCTTTGCAACGGTTCTTTGCTTTTTTGAAGACATCAGCTCCCTCTTTAAGGGAAGCTATTTTGCTCTGAATGGAAGTATCCAGCTTCACCCCTTCGAGGATGGCAGTAAATGCCTGCTCCTCTTGTCCGGGCACTTTCAGGTACACCAGGGCCTTTAGCTTATAGTCTTCCGAAATATGGTTCTCCACCTTTTCTTTGGCGAAATAGGTATCTACATATTCTTTGGCTCCTACGGTATCTCCTTTTCCAACAAGGCTATAGGCGATCATTTTATATACTTTGGCCTTCATATCGGGGTCACCCGCGTTGATCATGGCCTTGGCATCGAGGATTGCCTCATCATACTCCTTTTTGGCATAGTGTGTTTGCACCTTGAAATAGGAATTATTGATATCCGGATCGGCATTCTGCTGGTATTTCTGGGCATATTCTTCGGCCCGGTCATAATTCCCGGTGCCCAGGAAATAATAATACAGATCGTAATAGGCAGGGGCAAAGGTGGCATCTGCATCCACGGCATTGTTCATATGCTCTGACCAAACGATCCAGTTCTTTTGTGTTTCGAAAAGTTTAGCGGTACGGTAATGGCCGATCGCAAACTTAGGATCGAGCTTTACCGCATTTTGGTAAGCCTGATAAGCTTCTCCTCCGGCCTGACCGGGGAAGGCTTTACGAAAGGCATTACCCAGATTGAGGTAGATATCGGGATTCTTTGATTCTTTGGAAACGGCTTCTTTCAACCGCTCGATGGCATAGGCCAGGTCACCATATTTGGCATCCGTGTTGGCGCGGCCAATCGCATTCAGGATCTCGGGGTCGTTGCCTTTCTTTTTATTGGTAGTCATCGTCAAAGCTGTTTCAAAGCGTTGACGGGCTTCATTGGTTTTTGACTGATCATAAAGCTCAGCATGACCCATCCCAATCAGAATCATCGGCGCATTGCCATTGGTGCCCAGGGTTTTTTCATAAAGCGCTTTTGCGCCGGCTACATTGTCGGTTTGGATCAGGGTTTGACCCAACCAGTATATAGCATCCAGGTTATTTGGATTGGCGGCGATCATTTTTTCAAAAACGGCTTTCGCACTCTTAAAGCGTTGCTTGTACAGATCATCGATCCCTTCTTGCAGGTTCTGAGCCCGGAGGCCTGTGATCCCCAAGATTCCCACGATAAGGAGTACTAATTGTTTTCTCTTCATTGCTTTAAAATTTCAAAATTTAGAAGTGTATAAAAATAGCTATTTATTGTTCACGAACAGCGGCCCTGCGGATATTGAACTGCATTTTCGCCGGGAGCAAATACGCTCTTTTAAAAATCAACTGCCCCCGCTCTCCCAACATAAAGTCCGCAAAACCATGCCCTAATCCACTGTGTGTCTCCTTCAAAATATACACAATCCGGCGGGTCATCGGATACCTGCCTGTGTAAATATTTGCCTGCCAGGGTTTTATAAAATCTGTCGAATCATCCCGGCTTTGGAGAAGGGCCATATCCACTTTTGTCAAAAAACTTTCTTGCTTTGGGTCTTCCGGGTTTCCCACCCAGCTAACCCCCAGGAACCCGATCGCATCTTTTGTTCTGGCAACATACTCGATCACTTGTTCGCTGGTACTGGCGGCTACCGCTTGTTTGGTCAGCGAGTCGCCTCTTAACACTGAATCGATGATAAAACTGATGGTACTGGTTGCACGGAGGCCATCAAATACCGGGATTAAATTTTTCTTAAATTTCCCAGTGAGCACTTGTTTGAGTTCTCCCATGGTGAATTGCTTGAATTCCGAGTCGGGATGAACGATCACCGCCACTGCATCATAGGCCATGGTCATTTGCGTGGTCACGAGTTGCATCGAATCCATGATCATCTGCTTTTCCGCAGGCGAAATAGCCCGGGCGACAATGACCATGCGCACACTGTCATTCATAAGATCTTCCAAACAAGCGGCTTCGGGCTTGTATTGAACAATGATCTTCTTGGCTGCATTGTCTGATTCAAAAACCTGGATATGCGAATCAATTACTGGTTTAAAGGATTCATCTGCGCTAATCGTGATCGTACCTGATTTACGGGTATCGGAGGGAACCGGTTTTGTCTTCTGCCCGGTATTATCACCACAGGAGGAGGTGAACCCGCTCAACAGGAAGAGATAGGCCATCCACCGGCTACCAATCGCCTGATATGTACGCCATCCTTTCATCATCATTTTTTAAAAGTAAATCCCCGGTAAAGGCGAAAGCCGCCATAAAGGACAGCGGCAACGCCGAATATAATGGTCAGTATGGGATCGTCATCCAATCGTCCCCCAAAACTTAGATTCAATTGTTTGTGAAAGAGAAAGGCCAATCCCAAAACGGTCCACAAAAGACCCATAACATAATTATAAATGGTCTGCGGGGAGAGGCCGGATCTGTTTTTTTCTTTTTCCACTGATCAAATTCAGATTTATTTACGAAGGGTGGAAAGATAAATAAAAATTACTCTTCCAGGCCTATAAAAGTTACTGGTTGGGTGAAATACATGGAAATGGATTGACCGTTTTGTTTGCCAGGATTCCAGGCAGGCATTTTCCGTACCACCCGAATCACTTCCTGATCCAGTTCCTGTCCCCCGCTTTTTACGATCTCCCATTGGGAAATCCGCCCATCCAGATCCACCAGAAATTTGATCATAACAGTCACCTGTGTCCCGGGTTCAAGATCCTCCGGTGTACGTAAATGTTTGCGCAAAAAATTCATCATGGACTCGGTTCCTCCCGGAAAGGAAGGGGCAAAACTGGGACCAAATTCCTGGGTTTTCTCAGGTGTTTCGGGTGCCGGAATCCCACCTCCCGTAATGTCATCCCCCGCTTTTTGGTTAGGGTCAGTCGGCGGCTTTCCGTCAACGGTCTTATCGGAAACCACCGAAGTATTCAGCATATCCAAATCAGGCATATCCGTTAAACTATCATCAGGTACTATTCGAATACTACTTACACTCTTTACCTGTTTTACCTGTTCCGCAGGTTTCGGTTGTTCAGGTTCCTTCGGTTTTTCTTTGGGAAGCTCAACCGTTTTCAAAATCACCGAGTCACGGACCGATACCGTAGCCGATACACTCTTATTCTCTCCCAATGAAGTCAATGTAAAAAACAATCCGGCTGCTAAAAATGTCGTCACCATTGCTTTTAGCAACCGGTTGTTATAATTACGGCGCAAGGCATAAGCGCCATAGTTCTTGTTGCGGTGCTCGAAAATAATATCAAGCATATCCGCTTTAAGGATCTCTGCGTTTGTCATGGCTATACTTTTTACTGAGATGCGGAGGGAGGAGAATTCCATATTTTTGGATGACGGATGACAGATGACGGATGACCGTCATCTGTCATCCGTCCTCCGTCATCCAAACATCACACTATGCGCATCCTCATGGTCTGTCTCGGAAATATCTGTCGTTCTCCCCTGGCGGAAGGCATTCTGCAACACAAAGCAAAAAAGGCAGGCTTGAATTGGATCGTTGAAAGCGCAGGCACGAATGGCTATCACAACGGTGAGGCGCCCCACCACCTTTCACAGAAAGTGGCACGGTTGAATGGAATAGATATAAGCCAGCAGCGTTCGCGTAAACTTCATCCGGATGATTTTGATAAATATGATAAGATCTATGTGATGGCGGAAGAAGTGCTGGCGGATATAAAACGTTTGGCAAAAAATAAATTTGATCCGGCGAAGACAGAATTTCTGATGAATGAACTTCATCCCGGAAAAAACCTGGATATTCCAGACCCTTGGTATGGGCCAGAACCAGGTTATCATGAAGTATTCAAAATGATCGAGGAGGCCTGCGAGGCCGTCATCCGGAATCATACTGCCTTTTAATACTTCGTGTCCTTCGTGCCCACTTTGTGTCCTTCGTGTCCTCCTACGCCAGTCTTGCGTAGGAGGACACGAAGGACACAAAGGAGACACAAAGAACACGAAGGGGGTAAATGCTAAAAATCACCAAATCCTGATCTATCTTTGCGCCCATGGCAAAACCCCAGGTTTCTCTCCCCCAAGGCACACGCGATTTTGGTCCGGATGTGGTTCGAAAAAGGCAGTTCATTTTTTCCACCCTTCGTACTGTTTTCGAGTTATATGGCTTTCAGCCATTGGAAACACCTGCCATGGAAAATCTGGATACCCTGATGGGGAAATATGGGGAGGAAGGCGATAAACTCATTTTTAAAATCCTGAATAACGGGTTAAATGACCCAAAGAATACAGAAAAAGCTACGGCTGCCTTTCAGCAGGTACTGGCTGGTAAAAATGACAAAAACCTTACTGAAAGGGCCCTTCGCTATGACCTTACTATCCCTTTTGCCCGGTATGTAGCCATGAACCAGGGTCAACTTGTTTTTCCTTTTAAAAGATACCAGGTACAACCGGTTTGGCGCGCCGACCGTCCACAGAAAGGACGCTACCGTGAATTTTACCAATGTGATGCAGATGTAGTAGGCAGCACTTCATTGCTGAATGAACTGGAGCTCGCAGGTATTTATCATGAATCGCTGAGCCGGTTAGGCCTGAAAGGTTATACCATCAAGATCAATTCACGAAAGATATTAGCCGCGCTCGCCGAAGTTTGCGGAGGACAGGATAAGATGACAGATATCACCATTGCGATCGACAAACTGGATAAGATCGGTATGGAAAAAGTGAAGGAGGAACTGGCCTCGAAGAACCTGCCAGGTGAAGCCATCGCGTTGATCGAAAGATACCTGGGAATAAATGGAAATGTGCAGGAAGTCTTATCCGGACTGGAAACACTGATCGGTTATACCGAAAGTGGAAAAAAGGGTTTACAGGAACTCCGGTACATTTTTGATAACCTGACCGATCCTTCTATACCCATTGAACCAGATCCGACACTGGCACGCGGACTGAATTACTATACCGGGATCATTTTTGAGGTCAAAGCCCCGGATACTGTGAAGATCGGTAGTATAGGAGGCGGTGGACGATATGATGACCTGACTGGCACTTTTGGTGTACCGGGTATTCCAGGTGTTGGAATTTCTTTTGGGGTTGACCGTATCTATGATGTGATGGAAGAACTGAATTTGTTCCCACCCGAAGTAGCAGGAGGTACCCGTGTCCTTTTTGTAAATATGGGAGAAGCCGAAGCAAAGGCCGCCCTGGGTTTTGCCATGGAGTTAAGAAAAAGGGGAATATCAGCTGAAATTTACCCGGAGTCTGTAAAACTTGACAAACAATTCAAATACGCCGACAAAAAAAATATTTCCTTTGTAGCGATCATTGGTGAGCAGGAATTGGCTAACCAGCAATGCCTGATAAAAGATCTCGCCTCGGGAGAACAAAGGTCCATACCGTTTAATGACCTTCCCGGTTATAAGTTCTAAACCTTTATTATGAAACACATGAGAAAATGGTGCCTGCTGCCGCTGGCCCTCTGTATCCAAACAATTTTGACAGGTCAATCAGACCCTGTTCTTTCAGTGCCTTCCGATGCACAAATGGTCATACATGTAAACCTGGGCAAACTGGCTAAGAAAATGGCCTGGTCATCGGTCTCCAAGCGCGATATCTTTCAATACATGCTGAAAGATATACCCACCGAAAAACAAGCGTATTTCACCGATCCTTCCAATTTGGGGATCGATTTTTCGTCCGGTCTTTGGATCGCCATAAAGCAAGACAAAACAAATGAGCGGTCACCCGTTAATTATATCATGTTCACTGGATATATCGCAGATGAAGGACGGTTTTCCAATATGGTGGCTTCCATGAATACTAAGTCCACTTCGCTCCTTCATCAGGAGAACGGGCATTTTCTGATCGAGGGAAATAACAGTCTTGCCTGGAATACCAAACAATTTGTTTTGTTGGCTTCGCCTCGTCTTGAAAAAAAGACCACCAAAACAGTGGATAAACGAATGCCCAAGTCATTTTACACACAAAAAGTAAAAGAACTGGCCGGCTATTTATATCCTGATGCCCAAAAAAGTCTGTTTAAAGATCCACGTTTTCAACAATTGCTTCAGCTGGATTCAGATATTCGGATTTGGACGGATGGAAGCGTTGACCTGAAGGGAAAATATGCCAAAAATGACCTGCCGGATGGACTGAACCTGGGTCTGATGACCAAAGGGAACTATAAAGCCACAACGATCGATTTTGAGATGGGAAAGATCAGATCGACCACCCGACAATGGATCAATGACAGCCTGGCCCCGATCATGAAGAAGATGTACAGCCGCCCAATGAATACGGCGCTTCTGCAAAAGATACCGGTGGGGAATACCTTGATGGTCATGAATTTTTCCATGGATATGGCCGGATTGGAGCAATTTTTTAACCAGTCCGGTATCAGCAAACTCATGAAGCAGGAATTACAAGCATCGAATATAAAATTTGAAGATTTTCAGGAAGCCCTTCAGGGAGATGTCATGATGGCTGCTGTATTACCAGAATCCTATGCCGATCAGGAAGAGGAATCCGCTGAAACACGCAGGAATCCGTTTACGGATATTCAAATTTTTGTCGCGGCCACGGTGAAAGATGAGAAAAAAATGAAGAAACTGGTTGATACCATTCAATACAATATGGAGATCGCCAAAAAGAGAAAAGACAGTATCCGGGCTGCACAAATCGAATCATGGGCAATGCCGGATAGCCCGGCTGTATGGTCCGATGAGGCCATGTTGGATTCATCCTCTGTGGAAGAGGAAATTTTAGAGGAGGATAGTATTTCTTATCTGTCCGATACTACAGCGATGGAAATTGAAGAGATTGATATGGATGATATGTCTTTCCCACCCCCACCAAAAGAAGTTTTCAAACCAGTGATGGATATCAGTGACGGACTTTTTGTGATGACTTTCTCTGATAAATCTTTAAAAGCATTTAAAGAAAATAAAAGCAACCCGGGGATGAAGGCTTTTGCTGATCTGTATGGCAAAAAGCCGATGGTGTTTACCCTTGATATGAAGACCTTGATGGGATTTCTGGGACCCATATTGGGATCAAAATTCTCTTCCAAGGAGGACGAAAACCCTCTGGCGGTGTTGGATGTCTTTGATAAGTTGATCGTTTCCGGAGGGGTCTACAAAAACGGCGCGATTGAATCAGAAACCGAGATCGGTCTTTCCGACCCTTCGCTTAACAGCCTGGAAATGGTGATGAACTTCCTGGATATGTTTGGGAATGTAGCGAACAGGATCGGGAAGGGTGCCATCATTAAGGATGAGGAACTGGATGCTCCCAAGGAAGAAAATGTGTATAGTGCGGATGATGTCCCCCCACCGATGGAAATTAAAATAGAACCCTCGACATCGACAGAGGTGGACATAATGCCTGATTTTGTAGGTGGTGAAAAAGCCTGGGCCAAATTCCTGAAAAAGGAATTGAATACACAAATTCCTGCTAAGAATGGTGCTCCAAAAGGTCGCTATGCGGTCGTGATCGAATTCGTGGTTAAGGAAGATGGAAGCTATGCCGATTTCATTGCCCTAACCAATCATGGCTTTGGTATGGAAGAAGAGGCCATGCGCGTGTTAAGCACTGTAAAAAAATGGAAACCGGCTATGAAGAATGATAAGCCGGTAGAGTCAGTCTATAAGAAAGAGATCGTATTTGTAGTCGAGAACTAATGGCTAACAGCTAACAGCTAATAGTTATTAGCTGTTAGCTGTTAGCTTTTTATTGGTATCTCATACCCTTCTCCAGCCATAAGCCGGCTGTTTCTTTGTCCCATCCAGAATATACCCCCCCGCTTCAATATGAATGGCCACCACTTTGCCCGCTGCATCCCGTTTGAACAGGGCGGTACCATTGAATTCAACGATGGTATACAGGTCTTTATCCTGCCTGACCAGCATGGAAGTACCCGCGCTTGAGGTAATGGTCAGGGTGCTGTCGCTCAGGATCACTTCTACCTCAGGCACTACACTTCCTTCAGCAAATACGTACACACCTACATAATCACTAAGGGAATCAGGCTTTTGCTGGGCCTGGGTTGAAAAAGCCCCCGCCACGAGCAGTAAAAGCAAAAGAATTGGTTTTCTCATGATGCAAATTTTTTTAAAAATTAAGATTTCGTCCCCTCCCGTCCAAATTAACTTCCCGTGAAGACCTACCTTTGCCAGATGGCCGAGAAAAAGAATATACGTCATTTGACCAAAGACCAGGTACATGCCTATATCGAAGACCTGGGTGAAATGAAGTTCCGCTCCCAGCAGATCTGGGAATGGTTATGGATCAAACATGCCCATAGTTTTGAGGAAATGACCAACCTGTCGAAGGACCTGCGCCAGAAACTGGCCGAGGAATTCACCCTGCCGGCCCTTACCATTGATACAACCCAGTATAGTGCCGATGGAACCGTTAAATCCCGTTTCAAAACCCATGACGGACACTTGGTGGAAGGGGTGCTGATCCCCACCGAAGAGCGCAAAACCGCTTGTGTATCCTCCCAGATCGGATGCAGCCTGAGCTGTAAATTCTGTGCCACCGGGTATATTGACCGCAAACGCAACCTCGAATTTGATGAGATCTATGATGAGGTGGTGTTGATCAACCAGCAAAGTGAAAGGATACATGGCAAGAAACTCACCAATATCGTTTTCATGGGTATGGGTGAACCCTTGTTGAACTATAAACATGTTTTAAGATCCATTGAACGGATCACGGCACCCGATGGCCTGGCAATGAGCCCCCGTCGGATCACCGTTTCCACGGCAGGGGTAGCCAAACAGATCAAACAACTGGGTGATGATAACGTCAAATTCAAACTCGCCCTCTCCCTTCATGCCGCCAATGACCGCAAACGGCATGAGATCATGCCCATCAATGATACCAACAACATACAATCATTGATCGATGCTCTGAATTATTTTTATAAGAAAACAAAGAACGAGATCACCTTTGAATACATTCTGTTCAAGGATTTCAATGATTCCTTCCAGGATGCCGATGAACTAATCAAGATCTACCGTCAGGTTCCTGCCGATCTGATCAATATCATCGAATACAACCCGATCGATTTCGCCAGCTTTGCCAAACCCGATGAGAAAAAGGTAGAGGCCTTTATGCAATACCTGGATAAACACCGGGTCAATGCACGGTTGCGGCGTAGCCGGGGGAAGGATATTGACGCGGCTTGCGGGCAATTAGCTAACAAAGAGGCTTGATTTTCGTGAGGCGTGAATAGAGACTCCTCTTGATTCACGACTCACGTCTCACGCCTCACGTCTCACATCTCACGAATTTCCCCTACCTTCGCCGCATTCCTGTTGTAAAACAGCATACTCATCATGAAGAAAAAAGCCTCCTCCGGCCGGAAATCAGCGGCCTTCGACAAATTCAAGAAAACAAAGAGCAACGCAGCCCGTAAGGAAGAATTCCGCCAGGAAAAAAGAAAGTGGAAGAAAGAACGGGAAGAATTCTTTGAAAAAAAGAAAGCAGAAAAAAGCTATCCTTCACCTGGTCGCACCGTATCAGGCCCCACCATTCTCAAGAAAGAAGGAGCCGGGGAAATGCCGTTGAACAAATTCATTGCACATAGTGGTGTTTGCGCAAGGCGTGATGCAGCCCTGCTGGTGAAAGAAGGTAAAGTAAAAGTCAATGGACAGGTCATCCTCGAACCCGGGCATAAAGTAAATCCCCGCGATGAGGTGAAGGTGAATGGGAAGAAGATTCAACTGGAAAAGAACCTGGTCTATATCCTGCTCAATAAACCCAAGGACTATATCACTACGACTGACGATCCTCAAAATAGAAAGACGGTTTTTGAATTGTTGAAAAATGCGCCCCGTGAGCGGATGTTCCCGGTTGGCCGGCTAGACCGAAATACGTCGGGTGTATTATTGCTTACCAATGATGGAGACCTTGCCCAACAATTGACCCATCCCAAACACCAGATCAAGAAAGTATATGCGGTGACCCTTGACCGCCCACTGGATCAAAAGGACCTGGAGCGGATCGCAAACGGACTGACCCTGGAAGATGGACCTATTACCGTAGATGCCATTGCCTATGCCGATACAAAGGACAAAAGCCATGTGGGTGTAGAAATTCACAGTGGCCGAAACCGCATCGTACGCCGGATTTTCGAACACCTGAAATATGATGTAAAAGGATTGGACCGGGTTGTCTTTGCCGGATTGACCAAGAAAAATGTAGACCGTGGCAAATGGCGCTTTCTTTCAGAAAAGGAAGTTCGCGACCTGAAACATTTTGGAAAAGGAAAATAGCCATGCGGATTGAAGATTGGATCATAGCAGAAACAGCCGATGGTGTGGCCCTGAATAAGCCTTCCGGTGTGCTTTCCATTCCCGACCGGGAAGGAAAAGAATTTTCCCTCAAGTCATTACTCAAAGAAAAATATGGCGAGATCTTCGTGGTGCACCGGATTGACCGGGATACCAGTGGACTGATCCTCTTTGCCAAAAATGCCGAAGCCCATAAACACTTTTCGCTTCAATTTGAACACCGGGCCACCAAAAAGATCTACCTCGGACTTGTTTTGGGTACACCTCCTTTGGCATCCGGCACCATCGATGCACCGATTGCCGAACATCCTCACAAAAAGGGAATGATGACGGTTCATCGTCAAGGTAAGGAGGCTGTAACGGATTATGAAGTGTTACAGGAGTTAGGCCCCTATACGTGGATGCAGTTTCGTATCCATACCGGCCGTACACACCAGATCAGGGTTCATATGAAAGACCTGGGACATCCCCTGGTAGGTGATCCCATATATGGAGATGGCAAACCTGTCCTCCTCTCCTCTATTAAAAAGAAATTCAATCTTTCCAAAAAGGAAGAAACAGAAAGGCCCTTGCTCAACCGCCTGGCACTTCATGCCAGCGCATTGACGATACAGGATTTGGCGGGAAATGACTGGTCACTCGAAGCACCTGTTCCCAAGGATCTTCGGGCTACCCTGACACAGTTGGAGAAGTGGAAATAATTCAACTAAGTATCTGCAACAAATACTCTTTTCAACTTTTTATTTGCTCCCCACATCATAACGCAGCGTAATTCCATAGGTCAACGGATCACCCAAAACGCCAGCATAGTGCCCGGCATTTCCGGCAGCCGGCAGCAATTGCTCGAAATAATCTTTATCAAGAATATTTCGACCCCATACAAAAAGCGATAATCCTTCCGAGGCCCTGAACCCTGCTCTGGCATTTAACAATACATACCCTTCAATATTTAAATACCTGGAGGGGCTTGGACTGGAAGAGAAAGACGAGCGGTAATAAATATCTGTAGCAAGGAATAGCTTCCCGGTGAACCGGTTCAATAATTTTTTATTCCCGGATTGAAGTTCAGCTCCGAGTGAACCCGCCCATTTGGAAATGCCAGGTAAGGTTTGTCCGGAAACATCTTTAAAAGCCGTCGATCCCCCTGTTTCCTCCAAAGGAACAGGAGCATTGGTAAATTTTACATACTTTCCTTCGGTATAAGCAACAGAGGCCGTAAGGGAGAAATGGGTAGAGGCGTAATAGCTTCCATCCAGTTCGACACCCAAGACCTGCACGCGCTCGGCATTGGCCAGATATCCTCTGTTCACGCCAACTTCAGCGGTTTGTACGTTGGTCTGATAGTCTTTAATACCAGTGCGGTGAAAGACGAGGTTGAGGGTTGTTTTCTCACTTGGATGCGTCTTTACCCCCAATTCGGTATGAGTAACATATTCAGGTTTTATTCTTGCCAGTTCAACCAACACTTCTCCATTTGCAGTAGGCAGCCCTCCCAGGTTTACACCAACGGGCTTGTAACTGGTGGACACTGTAGCAAACGCATTGAAACGGCTGGAAGGTTTGTAAGCCAAGGTAAACTGTCCGGAAAAATTATGTTCGTCAGCATTCGCTTTAAAAGCCTGGTCAGAATACACTTGTCGTTTCAATGCCAGCAAAGCAGCATCGGATGTTTGCAAACCTCCATAGGTCTGACGCAAATAATCAACGTTCTTTTGATCATAATTGTAGCGAACTCCAGGTAAAAAATGCAGGTGCGGGATCAATTCCCAGTCAATCTGCGCAAATGCGGCCGCGCCAAATGATTTTAGTCGGGAGGTGGTTCGAATACCATATCCTTCAAATAATCCGGGGGTTGACCAATTGCTACTGGTGGTGCTTTGTGAAAAACGCCATTGTGCTGCGCCGGATTCTTCCGTATGGTAAGGATCGGTCTTCAGGTCTTGTCCAATAAGAAATACACCCACAACTCCACTCAGGTTCTTTGCCAGGTCACCAGCATACCGGAGTTCCTGGGTCCATTGATGGTGTTTGGAAGGTGCCTGCGAATACGTAAGCACCGGAAGTCCGGTAAAGTCCCGGTCATTTGATGGATCCCATATCCAATAACGCCAGGCCGATGTGCTTGTTAAAGTACCGTTGCCCAATTTGAAATCCAGGTTCACCGAAAAACCTCCGAGATCATTCCCCGAACGCCAGGTGGTATTGTGGTCAATTAACCGGTCAAAGGGGTTGCGACTGGGAAGGTCATAGTTCAGATCTGCAATGATCTGTTCAAATTGCCGATAAGGCGCCCGTAGGGTTGGAGCCACCCCTGCCACAACCTGTGCATATCCATTCGGCCGTTGACGTGAAGCATCTCCCACAAAAGTGATATCTATCTTCTCCGAGGGTTTGAATAATAACTGACCCCTGATGCCGAGATTGTTCAGGTCATTCACCCCTTTCTGTGTATTTACATCCGTCAATACTCCATCACGCTGTGTACCTGAAAAGGATAAACGTCCGGCCCATTTTTTTCCCAATGGCCCGGTAATGGAACTTTTAGCCTGCACAAAACCGTAGTTGCCATAACTGACTTCCAGGTGTGCACCTGCCGTAAAACGAGGCGCCCGGGTGGTAATATTAAAAGCCCCTGCTGTGGTGTTCTTGCCAAACAACGTACCCTGTGGGCCCCGTAATACCTCTATCTGATCAATATCAATAAAATCCAATGTCGTGGCTGCCGGCCGTGCATAATAAACCCCATCAACATAAAATCCAACGCCTGGATCAATGCCATCATTTGTCAATCCAAAGGTGGATCCAATGCCACGAATGTTAAGGGTAGTGTTGCGGGGATTGGAAGAGTATAATTGTACGGTCGGTACGAGTTCCTTTACCCTGTTCACATTGAATGAACCCGACTCATCAATGGCTGAACCTCCCACCACCGAGATCGGTATCGGGATATCCTGCGCCGACTCGCGACGGCGACGGGAGGTAACAACAATATTCCCCAGAATCTGGTTATTCAGCAATTTTATGGATAATCCCAAATGGTTTGAATCGTTTACTTCGATCTCCACCCCTCCGTAACCTACCAGCGTAATATATAATACCAAAGGCAAGGGCTGAATGGTCCGCAATGAAAACTGACCCGTTGAATCTGCAAGAGCAAACTCACTCTTTCCTTTTACCAGAATGGAAGCACCTGCTGCCGGTTGACCATCCTCTGTCCGGATATTCCCCTGAATGGTTGTTTGTGCTACCACCAAAGTTGACCAGAATCCGGTAACCAACATCAGGTAAACGATCTTTCTCATACACTTGGTTTTATTAGTCTACTAATTTTATAGACTTTTAATGAAAAAAAATAGCGCCGAAGCGAATAAGGGCTTTATCTACTTGCCCCTTTTGCATATTTATTAGTCCACAAAAATAGTAGACTTTATGGTATCTCGTACATTTTTATTAAAATATTTTTATTAAAATTCGTATGCTCCAAAGGATGACCACTGAACCCAGAAGTAAAAACGATGCTTTCCGCGGAAGTTTTCCGGCGAGTCTGGCGGCTATTGGGGCGGCCAGTACCCCACCGATCACCAGGGCCATGATTACCTGCCAGTTCTGTACCCCTATCAGGGTAAAAAAGGTAAAGGCACTGGCGAGGGTAACAAAGAACTCGGTCAGGCTCACAGAACCGACTACATAGCGGGGTGTACGACCTTTGGTGATAAGGGTAGAGGTAACAATAGGGCCCCACCCACCTCCTCCAAAAGAATCGAGGAAGCCGCCAGCTCCTGCGAGCCAGCCATATCGTTTGAATTTACGCTTGTTTCCCACGGTTCGAAAAGCATTCGCAAATATTCGAATGCCTAGTAAGAGTGTATAAGCGGCCATGGCCGGACGCAGATACTTCAGATGGGTATCATCAAAATAGACCAGCAGCAGGGCGCCAATTACTGCCCCGATAACACCGGGGATCACCAGGGCCTTGAATAATTTTTTATTGACGTTTCCAAACTTGTAGTGGCTGTAGCCTGATGCGCCGCTGGTGAACATTTCCGCCGTGTGGATACCGGCACTGATGGCAGCCGGGCTCACCTGGGCGGTTTGCAATACAATGGAGCTGGTAACCCCGTATCCCATACTCGTTGCCCCATCCACCATTTGTGCCAGAAATCCGGCCAGTACCATCCAATGAAAATTGGGGTCAAGGGTGCGGTACCAGGCCACCGTGTCGTCTGCCATTTCGCGAAGCGGGAGATAGGAAAAAATAAAATGCCCGATCAACATCAGGGCAAACCCGATCAGGGAATAGGTAGCGATCCTTCGCCAGCGACGGGCATTCAGGGTGTTCTCATTCTCAGAGAGAACCTTGGTGATATCATTGAGCTTTTTTACTTTATAGGAAAAATCACCATCGAGTTTGTTCCTGACCTTATGCAGATTATCTATCACTTCTTCCAATTCACCGGGCAGGTGGTCATGCAGCACCTCTTTGATCCGCTTGGCCATGGTAGGAGATTTGCCATTGGTGGAAATGGCAATTTTCAGGTTGCCTTTTTGGACAATACTGCTCAGATAGAAATCACAAAGTTCAGGGGTGTCTGCCACGTTCACCAGTATGCCCGCTTCATCCGCTTTCTGCCGAACCTCTACATGAAGTGCCTGGTTATCCGTAGCAAGTATCACCAGGTCTTTCCCTTCCAGATCAGCATCTTCAAACTCACGCTGGTGTAAAACACAATGTGGGTGCCGGGCGATCAGTTTATGGATATCCTCTTTCACCTGAGGCGCGACGATCGTGATACGTGCCTCGGGTGAATTGGTTAACAGCGCCTGCAATTTTTCAAGGCCTACATTTCCGGCTCCGACCAATAATGTTTCCAATTGGTCAAGCTTGAGGAAAATGGGATACAAAACATTCTTTTCTTTCTTCATAATCAGCTGGTCATGCAAAGTAAATCTAATATTCCTGGCTTTTGATCCATTCCTTTGCTTCTTTCGCAGCATAGGAGATGATAACAGAGGCTCCGGCCCTTGTCAGAGCGGTCCATACTTCCAAATGGGCCAGTGCCCGGTTCGCCAATCCCTTCTCCACCAGGGATTCCAGTGCCGCATATTCCCCACTCACATGATAGGCGGCAATGGGTTTACGTACCTCATCCGCTAATCGGACAATGATGTCTGTATAGTGCGTGGCTGGTTTGATCATAATGATATCTGCCCCTTCCGCATCATCCCGTATAGCGGTGGCAATCGCATCTTTTCCATTAAAGGGTGAAATCTGATAAGTTCTCCTATCCTTCAATCCATTATATCCAAATGACCCTGGTCCGGAGTGACAAGCATCCCGAAACGGCCCATACCATTGCGAACTAAATTTTGCCGCATAACTCATGATCATCACTTCCTCTTTTCCCATGGCATTAAGAGCAGCCCGTATCGACCCGATCCTTCCATCGGTCATATCACTGGGTGCAATGCAATCCGCCCCGGCTTGTGCCAATTGAAGAGCATAGCGGGTCAGGACTTCAACTGTCAGGTGATTGATCAACCGGGTATGGTCTTTATCTAAAATACCACAGTGACCATGGGTGGTATAACTGCAAAGACACAGATCACTCGCTAACCAGATATCGTCTCCAAACTCCGCTTTCAATCCCCGGACCACCGAAGTGGCAAACGAAAAGTCAAATTGATCTGTCGTCTTTTTTGCAGGCACAGGAAACAGCAGAAATTTATGAATTCCCTGCGCGATACACTCGGTCACCTCTCCGGCAATTTCATCCGCTGGAAACACGTAGATCCCGGGAAGGCCTTCTACCGTTCTCTTTTCCGCAATCCCTTCCTCCACAAATAAAGGCTGGATAAAGGCCCTGTGCGACAGATGTACATCGGCCACCAATTCCCTGACGAGGGTGCCCGTCCTTAACCGACGTTGACCGATGGGCTGGAAGATCTTCTCCATTGAATAAATGATTTGATCGTGGGAAATACGACGGGAGCAAGTCCCGCCTGTTTCAATTGCTGTGCCGTTTCACCAAAAGGACAGGCATGAATCACATTGGGCTTCAATACGTCCTGATAAATTTCATACTGCCCTTTACTGGTCCAGAATACCACATCCGCTTCATGGATGGCCTGGGCTAATTCCGGAATATACCGGGGAATCAACTGATGTGTGATCGCGGTTTTCCAACCTTTATCTTTCCAATGCCCGGCAGCTTTTTCATGGGTTAAAATCAGGACATCCGCTTTCTGAATTTGCAAAACGGGTTTTTGCCACAGAGGAAGCAGGCTCTCCAAGCCCAGCGCATCGGCACAACCTTCTACCTCGATACCTTTCCTGGCTAATTCAAACCAGGTCTTACTACCAGCCGCCCACACTCTTTTATGGCGAAGTAAATTAACCCAGTCCTCACCGTGTCTGGGATCACTGAGGCTCTTATAATTTGCAACATAGACCACCGGTTCCTCTATGAGATCGGGTGCGGGAAAAAATGAATAATCATAAAACGAACGCATATGCTCCGTACTGGAAAATATCGTTTTCCCATACCAATCAGGCTGTGGAAGCTGACCAAAGTGGGAAAACTCCTGTCCGGTATCATCCCTTCCGGCAGCATAGGTTGTTTTCTCCCCATCAAAATATAGAGTGGTTACGCCAAAGCGTTGCAGACAACCCTGCCCATACCGTAGCCCGGTCAACTTTTCCCGCACTGCATCCTCCCACATTTGCTCCTGGTTGATCGCCTCCAGGATGGAGGTCGTAGCCGCAACACCTGGTATAGCTTCTACCACAATAGCACCCTGACAGGGCGCAGGAACACAATCCAACAGGGGAAGGACAATTATTTTAAACCCATATCCCTTAAATTCCTGTTCGATTGACGGCCATAAACGATTCAGTCCTGCCGCGGCCAGAATGGTGCCGTCATATTCCCCCTGGTATAATTTTCTCAATCGCGTTTCCACATTTCCACGTATCGGCCGCGATTCGATCCGGATAGGCATTGTTTGTTGAGGTAATGCCTTTTGTAAAAAATCCAGGGCCATTTCTTCCCTGCGCGGAGAGCAGGTACCTATGATGACCGGTTCTCCGTGTTTCACTTTTTCTTCCCATCCGGAACGGAGCAGGGCGATATCATGTGTATCCTCCCGGTCAACCACACCAAAGAGATGGTTCCCAAAAAAATGGGTGCTGCTCATATCTTTTAAAGAGTGTACCGCCAGGTCGGCTTCTCCCCGCTCCAAAGTCTGTACGATTTCATGGGTAAAAAAATCTGTTCCTTCTACGGTATGCAAAGGGATATCCGGCAACTGATCACCGCGGCTGCTCCGGGGGACCAATTCCACCTTTAGCCCCGGCATCACCGCCTCGATCTTCTTCCTAACGATCTCCATCTGAATGAGGGAGAGCGCGGAGGCGCGTCCGGTCAGCCTGATTGTTGCCATGCAGTATTTTTTTTAAACTATATGCCAGGTGTTGGATATGACGCGTTTCATGACGCGCTGTAACGATAATGCGTAAACATTCTTCGCCAACTGGTACTGTAGGATAATTGATGGGTTGTATATAAATGCCCTGCTCATTCAATAAACGGTCGGCTACCATGCGGCAGGCAGCAGCCCCAGGCACGGGAACAATGGTGATATGCGAGGAATTATTTAAAAATTGAACCCCTTCTCTTTTTAAAGCCGCTCTCAACTCATTCACCTTGGAAAAAAGCAATCCACGGTCAGCTGTTTGTATAAGGGAAATGCTTTTGAACGCTGCGCTGCAAATGGCCGGGGGCAATGAGGTAGTAAAAATAAATCCGGGGGCATGGCTGCGTATAAAATCGATCAGGTAGGAAGCGCCGGTTATATATCCCCCAAATACGCCAATGGCTTTGGATAGGGTACCATTTAAAATATCGATCTCCGATTGGAGCCCTTCGCGTTCCAATATTCCAGCCCCTTCGGGACCATATAAACCAACCGCATGTACTTCATCCACATACGTGAGTGCCTGGTATTTTTTAGCCAGGTCAATGATCTCCTTCACCGGGGCGATCGATCCACTCATAGAATAGACCGATTCAAAAACGATCAACTTCGGGGTATCCACCGGCAAGGCGCGAAGCAAGGATTCTAAATGCACCACATCATTATGCCGGAATATGAATTTTTTATTCTTGCACCCGCGCATTCCCTCGATGATGGAGGCATGGTTTCTTTCATCCGAAAAGAAAACAAGTCCATCCATATGCCTCGCCAAGGTTTGAAGCGTAGTGAGATTGGCCTGATAGGCTCCATTGAAAAGCAGGGCTGCTTCCTTCTTATGCCATTGGGCCAGGAGTTTCTCCAACTCCAGATGGTACACAGTTGTACCGGAAATATTACGTGTACCCCCACTACCGGCTCCTGCCCGGTACCCCGCATATGACAATCGTCCAATCACTTCTTCGCGGGTGCTCATGCCCAGGTAGTCATTGCTGCACCAATTCACCGCACTCCGCCTGGCACCATCCTTACCCTGATAGTAAAACTGGGGGAAATGCTGGGCGCTCTTATTCACCTCCAGGAAATAGCGGTAACGCCCCTCCTGTTTCAATGACTCCAACTTTTGCTCCACGATCTCCCGGTACATGTGTAATTTTATATCCTACAAAAATAGTAGACTAAATAACCCCACCCAAATTAATCTGTTGATACAAACGGTGGTTAGTTGGCGTTATAACAGAATATTATTTTGTGATGCGGGGCGCCCACCTTAATTTTGAATAGTCTACTCAAATAGTAGATTATTAGTTTATATATATCCGACTATCGTTAAATCGATAGCAAGGATTCCATAAGTTTTAAAATCAAAAAATCCCGGTATGCAGAGTTTTCGTACGGAACTGGAGAACCCGTTGGTGGAAAAAGACATTCTTGAACTGGAGCGGAAGATCCTCCTCTTTCGGGAAGGGAAGATTGATGAGGAGAAATTCAGGAGTCTGCGCCTGGCCCGTGGTGTGTATGGCCAGCGGCAACCGGGTGTACAAATGGTCAGGATAAAATTACCTTATGGGAAAATGACCCTGGCGCAGTGGTGGCGGATCAGTGATGTGTCGGATGAATATTCAACCGGCAACCTTCACCTGACGACGCGGCAGGATATACAGATCCACTTTGTGAGTTTGGACCGTACACCGGAAATGTGGGCAGAGTTGGAAAAAGACGACGTTACCATTCGCGAAGCCTGTGGCAATACCGTACGAAACATAACTGCTTCGGATATGGCGGGTATTGACAGCGAAGAACCCTTTGATGTAACCCCCTATGCCCATGCCCTGTTTGAGTACTTCCTGCGAAAACCATTTTGCCAGGAAATGGGGCGTAAGTTCAAGATCGCTTTCAGCAGTTCAGAAAGAGATACGGCCCTGACCTTTATGCATGACCTGGGTGCCATTCCCCGTATCCGCGAGATCGATGGAGAATTAAAAAGAGGGTTCAAAATTGTCATTGGTGGGGGACTTGGCGCGCAACCGCATCTGGCGGTCACCACCCATGAATTTCTCGAAGAAGAATTACTCGTGCCCTATGTAGAGGCGGTACTGCGGGTCTTTGACCGGCATGGTGAACGCAATAGCCGTCATAAGGCCCGGATCAAATTCCTGATTCAAAAAATCGGGATCGATGCCTTTAACACCCTCGTCACAGAGGAGCAACTCGCCATTACCTTTCCAAAATATACCATACCTGGTCGTGAGAGCCAATTACCACCCATTCCCGAGCCCGTTTTTGAAACCGTAACCCTTTCGGCCGACCAGGCCTTTGCCTTTGAGCGTTGGAAAGCCACGAATGTAGTACCTCAAAAACAAGCAGGTTACTATGCGGTGTATGTACGTGTTCCCAATGGAAATATAAGTAGCACCACCAGTCGGCAACTGATAGCCGACTTACGGGAAGTGATCGCCGATGATGTCCGTGTAACGATCAACCAGGGGCTTCAATTCCGGTTTGTCCGGGAAGCCTCTCTCCCCTATATCTTCCAGGTTTTATCGAGAGAGAACCTGGCTGCCGCCGGATTTGGGAGCGTGGCCGACATCACCAGTTGCCCGGGTACCGATACCTGTAACCTGGGAATCAGCAACAGTACCGGTACGGCCCTGGCGCTCGCCGAATTGATCGAAGAAGAATATCCTGAATTATTGTATGATAAAAGCCTGAGTGTAAAGATCAGCGGTTGCATGAACAGCTGCGGACAGCATGGCATTGCCTCTATTGGTTTTCATGGTTCCTCCCTGAAGGCTAAAGGTCATGTACTGCCAGCCCTTCAAGTGTTGGTAGGTGGTGGCGTGATCGGCAGTGGAGAAGGCCGGATAGCCGATAAAATACTCAAGGTTCCAAGCAAGCGGGCAACGGATGTGCTTCGTACGCTATTGAATGATTTCAAAGCCAATGCCCAGGAAGGTGAGCGTTATGATGCCTATGTGTTGCGATTGGGTGATAAATATTTTTATGAATTGCTCAAACCCCTGGCCAATCTCGATACCTTACTTGATGAGGACTTTATTGATTGGGGACAGCGTGAAAAATTCTCCACGGCGATCGGTGTAGGTGAATGTGCGGGCGTAATGATCGATCTGGTCTCCACCCTGTTCCTGGAAGCCGAAGAAAAGATCAGCCTTGCAAAAGAGTGTATCGCAGGTGGAGCCTGGGCTGATGCCCTTTATCATGCCTATAGCGCACAGGTGCATGCTGCCAAGGCATTACTCCTCAAAGAAGGTGTACAATGCAATACCCAGCATGGCATACTCCGTGATTTTGATATTCATTTTACCCAAAATGGAAAATATGCCGACCGGCCTTCCTTCCAGGAAGCGGTGTTGGCGATCAACAAGGAACCTGCGACAGAAGCCTTTGCGAAAAAGTATTTGGCCGAGGCGGAGGAGTTTGTGAGGGGCGAGTTTCGTGAGGCGTGAGTTTCGTGAGACGTGAGACGTGAAGGGTGAGTTTCGTGAGACGTGAGGGATGAATTGTGAATTGTGAATGTAATTCAATCACGACTGACGTCTCACGTCTCACGATTCACGTCTCTTGCCTCACGCTTCCCGATTCTCTATCTCTGTAAACACCGACCCTGGCCCCGGGGCGGCAGGATTGAACCAGCGAAAGGGGGTATAAAGGGATACAACCTGCCCAATGATGACCAGGGAAGGGGAACTGAATTCCATATTAGCAAACTCAAGCGTGGCCGTCTCCAGGGTACTGGTATGAACCTGCTGATAAACCGTAGTAGCTTGTTCGATCACAGCCAGCGGTGTTGACGGTTGTCGGGAATAACGAAGGAGTAATTCAACCAGTCCGGCAATATTCTTAGAGGCCATATAGAACACCAGGGTATCGTTGGTATTGGCCAATTGTTTCCAGCGTTCCGGGTTATACTGGCTATTGGGATTAAACGTAAGAAACTGTACAGCCTGGGCATGTTGTCGGGCAGTAAGTGGAATACCAGTATAAGCCGAGGCGCCGCTAGCAGCCGTTACACCGGGAATGATCTCATAGGGAATACCTGCTTCCACCAATGCTTCCAACTCATCCAACATATTACTGAAGATCGCCGTATCACCGCCTTTAAGGCGTAATACTATTCTTCCTTTCTGTGCCTGTTGGATCATCAGGGCTGTCACCTCCTCTTGCACAAATGAACCTGAATTGTAGCCTTGCTTTCCGGCAAAGAGAATCTCTGCCTGTGGATTGGCAAAGCGCGAGATGATGCGTGGGTTCACAAGCCGGTCAGTGATAATGACCTCTGCCTCTTCGAGTTTTTTTTGCAATTTGACCGTGATGAGTTCCTCATCACCAGGACCTGCCCCAGCCAAAATCACATATCCTCTTTCCTTTGAAGTTGTCATACAAGGTACTTTCTCTACAAGACAGCCATTATCGCCTTACTGCTGCAAGAGAACGGCAGCAACGGTACTATTACTGGTTTCATCCACCAGTACAGCGCTTCCATTGGCGCTCAGCCGGTCAAACCGATCATAGACCAGAGGCGAAGCTGTTTTGAGCACAGCCTTAACTACTTCGTTGAGTCTCACACCGTTCTCTACCGGGATCTGCTGAAGCGTATTTACATCCAGTTTGTATGCGATCTGGCGGACGACAACGCGGACGAGACGGCTATTATGTTGTATTAAATATTTGTTACCGGGTTGGAGCGGTTTTTCATCCATCCAGCACAGAAGGACTTCTATCTCGTTATTTACCTGAGGCAGATTATCTGATCGTACGATGCTGTCACCGCGACTAATATCAATATCATCAGCCAGGTGAATGACCCCGGCCTGTGGCGCAAAGAGCTCCTCCACTTCCTCTCCGGCGATCTCCAATTTTTGAATGGTGGATTCAAGCCCTTGCGGGAGAATGGTTACCTTATCCCCTTTTCGATAGATCCCACTGATGACAGAGCCGGCATAGCCCCGGTAATCATGCAATTCTTCAGTTTGGGGACGTATCACAAATTGCACCTGAAAACGTGGATCGGCCAGGTTGATATCATCTTTTACTTCTACTTCTTCCAAAAACTGCAACAAGGGCCTCCCTTCATACCAGGTCATAACCGTAGAAGGGTCAACAATATTGTCACCCAATAAGGCACTAATGGGGATATAGGTCACTTGTTTCAAACCCAACTGCTGGGCCACTTTAGCATATTCGATCACGATGTTGTTGTAGACATCCTGTGAGAATTCAACCAGGTCCATTTTATTGATGGCCACAACGATATGCGGGATCTGCAAAAGCGAGGCAATGATGGAATGGCGACGTGTTTGTTCTACCACGCCTTGCCGGGCATCGATCAACACGATCATGAGTTGGGCATTTGATGCGCCCGTGATCATGTTGCGGGTATATTGTACGTGGCCGGGCGCATCGGCGATAATGAACTTGCGCTGTGGTGTAGTGAAATAGCGGTAAGCCACATCAATAGTGATTCCTTGTTCACGCTCGGCACGCAAACCATCCGTCAGCAAGGCCAGGTCAACCTGTCCCGCCTCCATATTCTTGGTTGACCGTTCAAGCGCTTCGAGTTGATCCACCATGATGTTCTTGCTATCATACAGCAAGCGCCCGATCAGGGTGCTTTTCCCGTCATCCACACTTCCGGCAGTTATGAATCGTAGTAGGTCCATAATTTAAGATCTATGCTAATAGCTATTAGTTATTAGCCTTTAGCTTTACATTGATTAAAAGTATCCATTCTTCTTCCTGTCTTCCATGGCAGCTTCGGTAACCTTATCATCGATCCGTGTTTCACCGCGCTCGGATATCCGGCTGGCAATGATCTCTTCGATCACCTGATCAAGGGTGGAAGCAGTTGACTCTACTGCAGCGGTACAGGTCATATCTCCTACGGTACGATAGCGTACCTGCCGTGAGTTGATCTTATCATTGGCGTCGATCTGAATAAATGGGGAAACGGCAATAAGCTGCCCTTCATGCTCCAGCACTTCGCGTTCGTGTGCAAAATAGATCGATGGTAACGGTATCTTCTCCCGACGAATATAATTCCACACGTCCAGTTCGGTCCAATTGCTGATGGGGAATATCCTTACATTCTCCCCCTTATGGATCTTTCCATTGTAGATGTTCCAAAGTTCAGGCCTTTGCAACTTCGGGTTCCACTGGCCAAATTCATCACGTACGGAGAATATCCGTTCTTTGGCGCGCGCCTTTTCCTCATCACGACGGGCACCGCCGATACAGGCATCAAATTCAAATTCCTCAATGGTATCGAGAAGGGTGTAAGTCTGTAACCAATTTCGGCTGGCAAATTTTCCTTTGGGTTCGGTCAAATTTTTCGCGCGGATCGTATCCTCTACTTTTCGCACAATCAATTGGGCATTTACCTCTTTGGCCAGCGCATCCCGAAACTCAAGGGCCTCGGGAAAATTATGTCCGGTATCGATATGTACCAATGGAAAAGGGATCTTTCCGGGAGCAAAAGCCTTCCGGGCCAGGTGAACCATGGTGATCGAATCCTTACCACCACTGAACAACAAACCTGGACGCTCAAACTGGGCAGCTACTTCACGAAAAATATGAATGCTCTCTGCCTCCAACTCCGCTAAATAATCCAAATGATAGGGACTCATGCAAATACTATTAGTCTACCCGATTTATAGGCTTGTAAAGGTACGACTTTTTGCCGAAATGTGAGGCGTGAGGCGTGAGACCGTGAGACCGTGAGACGTGAGGCGTGAATCGTGAGGCGTCAGGCGTCAGGCGTGAGTAGTGACTCTCCACTCATTCACTATTCACTATTCACTATTCACTATTCACCATTCACGTCTCACGTCTCACGCCTCACGATTCACGCCTCACGTCTCACGTCTCCCACAACTACTGTTTGTTCGCTCCGGCCGTATGCAGTCCGCATTCCTTCTGTGAACTTTCCCACCACCAGCGGCCTGCGCGGGGATCTTCTCCCGGTTCAATGGCACGGGTACAGGGGGCACACCCGATGCTGATAAACCCTTTGTCATGCAGGGTATTGTAAGGAACCCGGTTGGTGTTGATATATTCCATCATTTGCTCATAGGTCCAATGAATAAGGGGATTGAACTTAAAGAGTTGCCGGTCCTCATCCCATTCCAACAGGGGCATTTCCTGCCGGTTGGCGGATTGGCCGGCACGTAATCCGGTAACCCAAACCTTTGCACCGGCCAATGCCCGTTGCAAAGGCTTAACCTTACGGATATGGCAACAGGCTTTTCGGTTTTCAACCGATTCATAAAATGCATTGATGCCTTTGTTTACCACAAATTCCTCAACATCGGCCGCATCGGGAAAGAATACCTGTATTCCCAACTTATACCGCGCTTCGGTCTTTTCGATCAGGTCGTAGGTCTCATAAAATAAACGTCCGGTATCCAGGGTGAAAACCTTAACCGGAATCCGGTGACGGGCAATGGCATCAGTAATCACCTGATCTTCCTGACCATACGAGGTGGAGAATACCACTTCACCCGGATAAATACCGGCCAGCAGCGCCAATGACTCGGGAAGATCCAACTGTTCGAGTTCGCGTAATAATTCCGGATCTGTTTTCATAACTCACTTATTCGGTTGCGGTGTATAGCGCAAGTAAGGCTTGATCACATTAACCCCTTTGGGGAATTTTTTAATCGCATCTTCGGTACTAACAGCCGGAACCACGATCACATCTTCACCTTCTTTCCAATCGGCCGGTGTAGCTACACTATAATTCGCCGTCAGTTGCAGAGAGTCGATCACCCGAAGCACTTCATAAAAATTCCGTCCTGTAGAAGCAGGATAGGTAATCATCAGTTTTACTGTTTTGTCGGCTCCAATCACAAAAAGTGACCGTACCGTGGCTGTTGCCGAAGCGTTGGGGTGAATCATATCATATAATTCCGCCACTTGTCTTTCCTCATCAGCAATGATGGGAAAGGTGACCTCACAATGCTGGGTCTCATTGATATCCTTTCTCCAGGAAAAATGTTTATCAATGGGGTCCACACTCACCGCCAACACTTTCACATTTCTTTTGGCAAATTCCTCCTTTAACAAGGCCGTCTTCCCCAACTCCGTGGTACACACGGGTGTGAAATCGGCCGGATGGGAAAAAAGAACACCCCAGGAATCACCCAGGTATTCATAAAAATCAATCTCTCCTTCAGTAGTGACCGCCTTAAAATTGGGGGCTTTGTCTCCTAAACGCAATGACATAATGGTAAGTTTTAGATGACAAAATTAGGGTTTTATTTATTACCCTATTATATTAGTAGACTTTTAATGCTTTCTTAGCTTTTTGCAGTTGGCTGTTTGCTAATCGCATAAGGCCAATAGCTATCTAAACCACCAGGTCCTTCAGGGTTCGCCCTTCGAGAATCTCCAGGGTCGCATCCCGCACCTCGATCATCAGGTCATGCAGCCCACAGTTCTTTTCGTCGCAGTTTTTGCAGCGTTCATAAAAGTACAGGCTGACACAGGGAAGCATGGCAATGGGGCCATTGATCAGCCGCACAATGGTCGCCACCTTTATCTTGGCCGGGTCTTTTTTTAAAAAATACCCCCCACCCTTTCCTTTCTTGCTATCGAGGATATCCGCATTCTTTAACTCAAGCAGAATATTCTCCAGGAATTTGAGTGGAATCTTTTTCTTCTTGGCGATCTCGGATATCAGCACGGGGCCTTTATTATACCTTTCGGTAAGATAGGTCAGTGCTTTAAACGCGTATTGTGATTTGGCGGACAGCATAGATCAGATCAATTCCAGTTTATATTCGATGGGAGAATTCTTGCGCAACATGGCCGCCACCCCACAATATTTCTCCAGCGAAAGGTCAATCGCCTTGCGAACCTTATCTTCCTGAGTGGGGTCAACATTGATCCGGTAGGTAAGGACGATATGCGTAAATACTTTCGGATGCTCTTCCACAAGACCAGCTTCCGCGGTAATCCGAAGATCCGTAAAGGGCACCCGCATTTTCTCCAGAATATCAACCACATCAATGCCGCTACAGCCTGCCAAACCGGAAAGCAACAACGCTTTAGGTCCATGGCCTTCTACCTTATCGCCATCCACTTTGATGCTGTTTCCTTCATGCGTTGATTCAAAACGATGTTCTCCTTTCCAAACGGTTTCTGTCAATGTCATAGTTGATGCTTTTTATTGGCCAGGATATTGTCCATGGTCCATTCTATTCCTCTCTCAAAATTATGCTTTCGCTCGCTACATTCCTGTTTTTTGCATATCCGGCAGGAAAAAGGGAGACATCCATCGGTATGGACAAAAAGCTCGATGGATTCGCCAAAGGCTTCCTGTACCAGGTGCGAAAGGGCCTCCACTTCCTGATGGGCCTCGTGTACATTCAGGTACCAGGGTAAGGTCAGGTGGCAATCCAGGTGAAGTACGCTCCCATATTTGATGATCCGGAGGTTGTGCAGGTCGATCCAGTTGGCACTTTTTTTCTGGTTGAGCAATACCACCAGTTTGCGCAGCAATTGATGATCGGCTTCATCCATGATGCCTGCGATCGAATCGCGCAGGATACGATAGCCGGTAAAAAGAAGGATGATGCCAAATAAGGCAGCCACGGCACTATCGATCCAGGCCATTTTGGTGAAAAAGAGCAGGAGTAATCCAATGATCAATCCAAAGGTGGAATAGCTGTCGGACATCAGGTGTTTGCCGCTGGCTTCCAGGGCGAGCGACCGGTTTCTTCTTCCTTGTTTAAAACAATAAAAACCCATCCCAAAATTGATCAGGGCGGTCCCCAGGATCAGGAGCATACCACTGTCCAGTTTTTCAACTTCCTGCGGATGGATCAGGTTGGAGGCGGCTTTATAGATGATCAGGGCGCCGGCGGTCAGGATCAGTGTACCCTCTACCGCTGCAGAAAGAAACTCCGCTTTGCCATGGCCATAGGGGTGATCCATATCCCTTGGCTTGGCCGATACATACAAACTATACAACCCAATAAACCCGGCGGATACATTGACGATACTTTCCAGTGCATCGGTAAGAATGGCCACCGAATGGGTCATATAATAAGCGATCAATTTGGCGACAAGTAAAAACACAGAAACCCCGGCCACCCATTTCTGTATCCGGAGATTATGTTGTGCGTTCGACATGCAAATAGTATTATCGCTTCATTTTACGTCCAAAGAGGGCAATGAATGGGAGGAAAAGCGGATATATCTTTCTCCAAAAACGAAAATAAAGTTCTTTATTGAAGAGTTGAGAATCCCGGATGGCCTTATAGATCAGGAAAAAGGCGAGGGGGGTCAGGACCAGGGTGGCGAGCCACATACCTCCAAAGGAGGTCATTACATTTTCCTTGACAAATTTCTCTCCGGTATTATTCAGAAAATAAAAGAAAAGAAATAGCACAACGGCCACGATCAACGGGGTGCCCAATCCGCCCTTGCGGATGATCGAACCGAGTGGAGCACCGATCAGGAACAGCACAAGACAGGCAACGGACAGGGTCAATTTGCGGTGCCATTCGATCTTATGAAAACGGAGGTCTTTGCTCTTGATCTCATAATCGGCCGCATTTACCCCCACGCTCAAAACGGAGGAATTGATTGAACTGGTGACCGTTTGATTGATATATTTTCGCGCGGAATCGGGGATCAGGTGTTCAAATTTTTTGACACTATCTGGCAATTTGACCTCGGGCCCTTTGAACCCCGAATCAAGGTATTTGGCAAAACTGACACCGACAAATGCTTCCTGGCGGGTCCGGTCGGTTACCTGGTTGATCTGCCGGTTAATAGAATCCATTGCCTTGCCCAGTTGACGCATACTCAGCATCCGGAACTGGTTCTTGTTAACACTGTCGTCGGTTCGGCGGAACAGGAGATTGGTCAGGTCAAACTGCTTTTTGTATTCCTTAAATCCCATCCGGATATACTCGGTATTCAGTTCTCCCCGACTGCCTCTTTCTTCATAGCGCCAACCATCGTACAGGCTTATTTCAAGAAACCGTTTATTGGCGGATGTTCGAAGGATGCCGCTTTTGGCCGTAATGAAATTATCCTGGAGGTAATTGTTTGCATTTTCGTAGATCACCACATCGTAAATGATGCTGTCCGATTGTTTTCTGCCTACTTTGATGGCAAAGCCCTCGGTACGGTGGCTGAACACCCCTTCCTGGATATCAAAAGTGGGTTTGGCATGTACAATATCAGCCAGCAGGGTTTTGGATTTCAGCGTGGCAACAGGAATGATGAAATTATTGAAAAGAAAGGCCACTCCGGATAGCAGAACCGCGATCACAAACAAGGGGCGCATGAAACGCAGCAGCGATATACCGGATGATTTGATGGCTACCAGTTCCATGGTTTCACCTAAGTTACCAAAGGTCATGATCGATGAAAGCAGGATAGCGATCGGAAGGGCGAGGGGAACAAGAACGGCGGCCTGGTATTGGACAAATTCAAATAAGACGCGTACCGGCAAACCCTTTCCCACAAAATCATCGATCCAGAGCCAGAAGAATTGCATAAGGAGCACCAGGATGGTGATGAAAAAAGTGGCCACAAAGGGTCCGATAAAGGACCGGATAATGAGTATGTCCAGCTTTTTGATCAACGCGTTGCTCTTTAAGTAATAACTTTATTGAATGAGTGGGGCAAAAATACAGTTTTCGGACAAGGAGCGGGAGTTGATGACAAATGCCGATTGGATTTTAACAAAGAATGGCATTCTGCAAAAAATGGCCCTGGTTTTTACCGATTGGCAAGCCCTGTACAGTGCTCGGATAGCCCGGCAGGCTCCAACCTTCTTTACAACAATCCAACCATTTTCGTATAAGATCTCGCGGGGTGAGAATTACAAAGGTCTGCCCTGGATGGTGTTGGATTATCCCCGGCTGTTTGGGCAAACGGACACTTTCGCCATTCGAACTCTCTTCTGGTGGGGACGCTATGTTACTCTCACGCTTCAACTGGCTGGCACCTGGAAAGAACGATGCGAAGAATCACTCTGTTTATCCTATCCTGTTTTAGCCAGGGAAGAGTTCAGGATATCCACGATAGATGACGCCTGGATACACGATCAGGATCCTGCATTTACTACCGAAATAAATAACCTGACTTCGGAGGCGTATACCCATGAGATCCGGAAGAGAAGCTTCCTGAAGATCTCAAAAATATATCCATTGGAAGGGGTGGAAAAACTTGATCTGCGTATCCAGGCCGATTTTGAACAGTTATTGAAAGCGGCCGGGTATTAGTTTCCCAATCGGTGAAAGAGGTCTTTCACCTGGTAATCCCAGAGCATGCTTTGATCCTTGATCTCCTTTTTCTCCGCAAAATCAGAGATCACGAGGATGGTCTGATTGGTGATCTCGGATTTTTCTATCCGGAATTCAAAGTATTCGTCTTTATCGGAGTGGGTCCAGTGAAAACGAATGAATTTATCCTGCTCTTTTTCCAATACCTGCGCTCTGTCGGTTGTTCCATTCCAGGAGAAGCTAAATACTTCTTCCTTTTCATCTACCTGATCGGCAAACCACTCTTGCAATCCAGAGGGAGTGGAAAGAAATTCGTATAGTATCGAAGGCGAACACCTCACCGGAAATTCCAAGGTATAAAGTTGCTTTTGACTCATCTAAAAAATTAAATATTTGTTACACCTATACCTTGCAATTATAATCAATTAATGATACTACAAAAATAAATTTCTGGTTATTGCAGACAGGCCAAAATTTAAAAGGATGGGTAAGTGAAAATAATTAGACCCTTTTGGCGTTATAGAAATGCAAATTTTTTTTGGCCATAACCATTTTTTCGTTAAATTGCCTTGACGATCAATATGTTCTGGACAATTTGGACTGTTGTGATGGGATTATCGGGTTGAGAAAAAATCCAAAACTAATTTGACTTATTCAATATCTATAACCCTTTAAAAAAACCCAGTTAGTACCCATACCTATGAGCATGCGACAATTGAAGATCACGAAGTCGATTACGAATCGTGAATCTCAAAGCCTCGAAAAGTACCTTCAGGAGATTGGAAAGGTAGAACTCATCACCCCCGAGGAGGAAGTAAAATTAGCCCGTCTGATCAAGCAGGGAGACCAAAAGGCGCTGGACCGTCTGACCAAGGCGAACCTTCGTTTTGTGGTATCTGTTGCCAAGCAGTATCAGAACCAGGGGTTATCCCTTCCCGACCTGATCAATGAAGGTAACCTGGGTTTGATTAAAGCGGCCCAGCGTTTCGATGAAACCCGTGGTTTCAAGTTCATCTCCTACGCCGTTTGGTGGATCCGTCAGAGTATTCTACAGGCCCTGGCTGAGCAGGCCCGTATTGTTCGTTTGCCCCTGAATAAGGTGGGTTTGACCAACCGGGTACAGAAGGCTTTCTCCCAATTGGAGCAGGAATACGAGCGCGAGCCTTCTGCTGAAGAATTGGCCGATCTGTTGAACATGGACCTCGATGAGGTTTCTGCTACTTTGAATATCTCGTCCCGTCACGTAAGTATGGATACGCCGCTTTCCGAAGGGGAAGACAGCACCCTGATGGATGTAATGATCAACCCCAATGCCGAAAAGACCGATGCTGAACTGGATCACCGCGAAAGCCTGAAACAGGAGATCGAGCGGTCCCTGAAACAGCTTACGGAGCGCCAGAAAGAGGTGATCTGTTACTTCTTTGGGATCGGAGTAGATCATCCCATGAGCCTCGAAGATATCGGCGAAAAATTCAGTCTGACACGCGAAAGGGTCCGTCAGATCAAAGACAAAGCCATCACCAAATTAAGAACAACCAACCGGGGGAATCAGCTTCGCTCCTTCCTTGGTGCTTAATAACCATGATTTCACAGAAATTAATACACTAACAAAATCGCAGAAAAACATAAGGATAAATTTCTACATTATTCCTAATTTTACAAACCGAAAAAAGAATGTGATCGTTTGATTGCATTCTTTTTTTATGCAGTAATCCGCGCAATCAACCTCATTTATGTTCAACTCATTACAAGAAAAGCTCGAATCCGCATTTAAGAACCTCAAAGGCCAGGGACGCATCACGGAGCTCAATATTGCCTCTACCGTGAAGGATATCCGTCGCGCGCTGGTGGATGCGGATGTAAACTATAAGATCGCCAAGGAATTTACCGACCGGGTGAAAGACAAGGCCATGGGGGAAAAAGTGATCACGGCGATTTCCCCGGGCCAATTGATGACCAAGATCGTCAAGGATGAACTGACCGATCTCATGGGTGGCGAAGAGGCGGTATTCAATGCCAAGGGCAGTCCAGCCGTCATCCTGATCGCAGGTTTACAGGGTAGTGGTAAAACGACTTTTAGCGGCAAACTGGCAAATTACCTCAAGAAAAGAAAGGGGCTTTCTCCGCTTCTGGTGGCGGCAGATATATACCGGCCTGCGGCGATGGAACAACTGCGTGTGCTGGGTGAGCAGATCGGAGTGGATGTTCACCTCGAACTGGAAAACAAGGATGCCATTTCCATTGCGGAAAATGCAGTCAAAGAAGCCCGGAGCAAGAACAAGAATGTGGTGATCATCGATACCGCCGGTCGCCTAGCGATCGACGAGGTCATGATGACCGAAGTGGCCAATATCCGGAAGGCGGTCAATCCACAGGAGATCCTTTTTGTGGTGGACAGTATGACCGGTCAGGATGCGGTCAATACCGCCAAGGCCTTTAATGACCGCCTGGATTTTACCGGCGTGGTGCTGACCAAACTCGATGGTGATACCCGGGGTGGTGCGGCCCTTTCCATCAAATACACGGTCAACAAACCCATCAAATTCATTAGCTCCGGGGAGAAAATGGATACCCTGGATGTGTTCTATCCTGAACGGATGGCCCAACGGATCCTGGGCATGGGTGATATCACCTCCCTGGTAGAAAAAGCCCAGCAGGATTTTGACGAGGAACAGGCCAAAAAACTGGAGAGCAAGATCCGGAAGAACAAGTTCGATTTTGCCGATTTTAAGATGCAATTGGAGCAGATCAAGAAAATGGGCAACCTGAAGGACCTTATGGGAATGATCCCCGGAATGGGCAAGGCCATAAAAGATGTGGATATCAGCGATGACTCCTTCAAAGGGATCGAAGCCATGATCAATTCCATGACCCTGGAGGAGCGGGAAAACCCCGATCTGATCGACGGAAGTCGCCGAAAAAGGATCGCCAAAGGGGCCGGAAAAGACATCAGTGAGGTCAATAATTTCATGAAACAATTTGACCAGATGCGCCAAATGATGAAAAATATGAATAAAATGTCCGTGGGACGCATGCTCCCAGGCATGAAAAGGCCTTGATAAACAATGACAATTTCGTGTATTTCGGGTTTGGGAATATTCCCTTCTTGATTTACATTTGCAGTCCGAACAATTATTTATTCACGCATTTAAATGTCTATTTAAGATGCCAGTTAAAATCCGTTTGCAAAGACACGGGTCTAAGAAGAGACCGTTCTATTTCATCGTAGTGGCCGACGGCCGCTCCCCTCGCGATGGAAAATTCATTCAGAAATTAGGTACGTACAACCCCCTGACCATTCCGGCTACCATTAGCCTGGATCGTCAAAAAGCCCTGGAATGGCTGAACAAAGGTGCCCAACCCACCGACACCGTTCGCCGTATCCTGAGCTTTAAAGGCGTATTGTACCTGAAACACCTTCTTCGCGGAGTTAAACTGGGTCTGTTCGATGATGCCACCGCTATGGAAAAATTCCAAAAATGGCATTCCGAGCATGAAGCCCAGGTGAAAAAACGCCAGGAAGATGCACAACGTGCCCGCAGAGCAAGAAGAAACCCTCCTCCCCGCCGCCCAGCTGAAAGAAAGCCGGAAAGCAGCGCAGGATCGGAAGAATAGCTTTGACCGTGATACGTGAATGTGAGACGTGAATCGTGAGACGTGAGTGGTGAGTAGTGAATTCTTTGGGGTTCATTATTCACCACTTTTTATTTGAAAACATCTCACGTCTCACGACTCACGACTCACGTCTCACGATTGACCATTCACCATTCACTATTCAGCCCCTTGCCCGAATATTTCAACATAGGAAAACTCGTCGCCGTCCACGGCCTCAAAGGAGAACTCGTCCTCGAACACAATCTGGGGAAGAAAACTTCATTAAAAGGCCTTACGACCCTTTTCATCGAGGAGCGTAAAGACAGTTTCCTCCCCTGGTTCATTGAATCCACCCGGATCAAGAGCGAGGACGAGGTTTTTGTCAAACTTGAAACCGTGGATACACGAGAGGCTGCGTCCAAACTCACGCCAAAAGCTGTTTGGATCCCTGAACCGGATTTTAAGAAATTCACGGCCAAGAATGCACCCATGAACCTCCTGGGTTATACCCTGATCGATCACGGCAAACCCCTGGGGCCGATTCTTGAAGTGATCGAACAACCCCATCAACTGCTTTGTCGGCTCGAGATCAATGGAAAGGAATTACTCGCTCCGGTGATGGAAGCCACCCTGGTAAAAATCGATCACAAAAAAAGAGAAGTAAAGGTGGAGTTGCCGGAAGGGCTGGTGGAGATGTATGTGGGTGAGGGATGACAGATGACAGAGGACAGATGACGGATGTTGGATGTTGGATGTTGGATGATTTAGTAAATAAATCTACTTTTCTCATTTATTCCGATCCAACGTAACTTTACCCGTCATCTGTCATCTGTCATCTGTCATCTGTCATCTGTCATCTGTCATCCGTCATCCGTCATCTGTCCTCCTTCATCCGTCATCTATCCTCAGCCCACTCCACCATATCGCCCATTTCGACCTTGACTCCTTTTTTGTATCAGTGGAGATACTCAATAACCCTGCCTTGCGTGGAAAACCGGTACTGGTGGGTGGTTATGAACGCGGGGTGGTGGCCGCCTGCAGCTACGAAGCCCGCAAATTTGGTATCCATTCGGCCATGCCCATGAAAAGGGCCATGCAACTCTGCCCCCAGGCTATCGTCACCAATGCCAGCCGGTCAGAATATTCAAAGTACTCGCGATGGGTCACCGATATCATTGCGGATAAAGTGCCCTTATTTGAGAAGGCCTCGATCGATGAATTCTATATTGACCTGACCGGGATGGATAAATTTTTTGGTGTGAGCAAATATGCGCAGGAACTCCGGGAGACCATTATCCGCGAAACCGGGCTGCCGATCTCGGGAGGACTTTCCTCCGCAAAATTCATCAGCAAGATCGCCACCAATGAAGCCAAACCCAATGGCTTTTTAGAAATACCTCATGGGATGGAAACAGCTTTTCTCTGGCCCCTCGCTGTAGAAAAGATCAACGGTGTCGGAAAACAAACGGAACTACTCCTCAAAAGCATGGGTCTGTATACCATCGGGGATATAGCCCGTTCCACACCTGAGTTGCTGGAAAAAAAGCTGGGCAAATGGGGTGAATCGCTCTGGGAAAAATCACAGGGAAGAGGAAATGCGGCGGTCAATACAGACTGGGTGCAGAAAAGCATGAGCCATGAAAACACCTTTGATAAAGACCAGACAGATCTTGAATTCTTGTTTAAAGAACTGGTAAGACTTACAGAGAAGACTGCTTATTCCCTGCGGGAAGATGAGAAAATGACTGGCTGTATCACGGTCAAGATACGGTATTCGGATTTCGAGACTCTGTCCAAACAGGAAACCATTGATTATACGGCATTGGATGATGTACTGATTGCCAAAGTAAAGGACCTGTTTAATAAATCCTGGCAAAAAGGGAGACCCGTGCGCCTGTTGGGTGTCCGTTTCAGCCAACTCATCCCACTCAATTTACAAATGAGTTTATTCGACAACCAGGTCGAAAAACTACAGCTCTATAAAGCGGTTGATGAGATCAAAGACCGATTTGGGACCAAGTCGGTGACTAAAGGCATTAACACAAAAAAGACTAAAAGCCAATAGCGAATAGCTATTGGCTTTTAGCTTTTAGTATATTCGTAATCTAAAATTTCACACCATGTCACAAGTCTGGAAAGAATACCTGGAAAAGAACAAAGACCGATTTTTAACCGAGATGATGGAGTTGCTTCGGATCCCTTCCGTAAGTGCAAAAAGTGAGCACAAGGGGGATATGTTGGCCTGTGCAGAAGCCGTGAAGAAAAGTCTGCAGGATGCCGGTTGTAGTAAAGCAGAAGTAATGGAAACGGGCGGCCATCCTGCCGTGTATGGTGAAAAGATCATTGACCCCAAAAAGCCTACTGTCCTGGTATATGGCCACTATGATGTACAGCCACCGGAGCCTCTTGAGCTATGGAACACCCCTCCGTTTGAACCAACGATAAAGGACGGAAAAGTATTTGCCCGCGGTAGCGCGGATGACAAAGGGCAGTTCTATATGCACGTGAAAGCCCTCGAGATACTGAGCAAAACCAATACCCTTACGACCAATATTAAATTCCTGATCGAAGGGGAAGAGGAAGTGGGTTCCCCTAATCTGGGCAAATTTGTGGCCGACCATAAGGAGATGCTCAAAGCCGATGTGATCCTGATCAGTGATAGTTCCATGTTGAGTATGGAAAATCCTTCACTGGATACGGGCGTGCGTGGTTTAAGTTATATCGAAGTAGAAGTAACCGGCGCCAAGCGTGACCTTCATAGTGGAACCTATGGCGGTGCGGTAGCCAACCCCATCACCATCCTTGCGCAAATGATCGCCAGTTGTCATGACGCGAATAATCACATTACCATACCCGGTTTTTATGATGATGTTGTGGTGGCCGGTCCGGAAGAAAGGGCGCTGATCAACAAAGCTCCATATGACGAAAAGGAATATATGGACGAATTAGGTGTAAAAGCCCTGTGGGGAGAGAAAGGATATACTACGTATGAGCGTACCGGCATTCGCCCCACGCTTGAAGTAAATGGAATATGGGGAGGTTATACCGGAGAAGGCGCCAAAACCGTGCTACCATCAAAAGCCTTTGCCAAGATATCTGCCCGGTTGGTGCCCAACCAGTCATCCGACAAGATCACTGAGAAATTACTGAGTTATTTCAAATCCATTGCCCCACCGTCGGTAGAGGTAAAAGCCCAGCTCCATCATGGGGGTGAACCCTATATGACACCGATCGATAGTAAGGGCTATAAAGCAGCGGCTAAGGCAGTTGAAACCACATTTGGTAAAGCACCTATTCCTGTGCGGGGTGGAGGAAGCATTCCCATTTGCTCGATCCTGGAAAGAGAACTGGGGATCAAGATCATCTTTATGGGCTTTGGGCTGGATAACGATAACCTGCACAGCCCGAATGAAAAATACAACATCGAAAATTATTATAAAGGGATCGAGACCATTCCTTATTTCCATTTATACTTTGCTCAATAACAATCCTCTGCGTAACTCAGCGTTCTCCTGTTCGTTACGGCGAATTTTACCGCGGAGAACTGGAAAACGCTGAGTTACGCAAAGACTAAGAGAATATGCCGGAGAAAGAGAAACTGAGACTTGATAAATACCTCTGGGCCATTCGTTTGTTTAAAACGCGTACCATGGCTGCGGCTGCCTGCGACACAGGCAAAGTGAAATATCAGGGTACGGCAGCAAAAGCCGCGCGCCCGGTGACCATTGGCGATGAATACGAAGTAAAGACAGAACACAAGCGCTGGCGAATACAAGTCACAGGTTTGCTCCATAACCGTGCGAAATACGAAGAAGCCATCAAGCATTATCTTGACATCACTCCTGCCGAAGAAATTCAACGACTCCAATACCAGGCCGCCACTTTTCATACGGGTAAAAGAAGAAGTAAAATTGGACGACCAACAAAAAAAGAACGGCGCGATCTCGATGATTTTCTGGAAGATTAAGAAGTGATGAATATCATCCCCCACCCTCACATCCATCATTGTTTTTACTATTACTAAAAAGTTACATTAGAAAGGAACGGTTCGCAGGACCGTCATTTGAAAGAGCATTCATTCACCTTAAAATTTCTATTATGGAAAACAAAGCTGTGGAAAAAACCAGAACTTCCTGGCCCACCTTGTTTGACGGGGGTTGGATGGAAAAATTTTTCAACGCGCCATTGGACGAGTTTTTCAACCTGGGTAAAGTCATCAATGTGCCGGCTGTAAATGTATCGGAAACAGAGAAGGAGTTTAAGCTCTGCATTGCTGCACCCGGATTGGACAAAGGTGATTTCAAAGTAGAGGTTGTAGAGGACATGCTAACGATCAGTGCAGAGAAAGAAAGAGAGGAGAAAGAGGAGAAAGAAGGGCGTTTCAACAGAAGGGAGTACAACTACAACAGTTGGAGCCGGAGTTTTACACTACCGGAAGGGTGCATGGCTGACAAGATCGATGCGAAGTATGAACATGGCGAGTTGAAGATCCTGATCCCTAAATCCGAGGTCAAAGTTTCACGTAAGATCAAAAACATTTCTGTGAACTAAACAGGATGTGCCGGAAGGCAGCCCATACCCAGTAGCTGAAAGGGTATGGGCATTTTTTTACTTCTTAATATAGCAGGTTCTTAAGTTTGTCGAGGTTGGAAACGAGAATCTTTCCTTCCCGTACTTCGATGAGTTTCTCGCTTTTAAAATCACTGAGTGTACGGATCAGCGACTCGGTGGCTGTTCCTACATAATGCGCAATGTCTTCACGGGAAATTTCAATGGGGTGTGCTCCTTCCGCATTGTTGAACTTGGCCTGAATATCCACCAGGGCTTTGGCTACCCGCTTACGCAGGGAGCTATAAGCCAGGTTGAGCAAACGCTCTTCCTTTTCCTTCACATTCTGCGTAATGATGCGGATGAACTTTGCCGCGATATTGATATCGCCATTGATCATATTCAGAAAATCTTCACGGGGAATCTGCATGATCTCGGCATCTTCAAGAATGACGGCGGAATCGTCATAGTTCTTATCCTCGATCAGCGCGGAGTAACCAATGAAGTCTCCGTCACTAAACAGGTCGGTGATATATTCTTTGCCATCTTCATGGATCTTGAAACATTTGACCTTTCCTTTGAGCAGACAATACAGATAGCGGGGGCGTTTGCCTTCCTGGTAAAGGGTTTGCTTCTTGCTGTAAAACTCTACATCGTACTGATCGGCCAGGTGTTTCATCAACCCGGTATCCTTCACATCACGGATGAACTGGGACACCCCCTGTTGGGTAGGTGCATACCGGTTCTCCATGATATCATTCTTCTTTAACCGCACCTCGATGGCATTGAGCAGCTCAATATCTTCAAAAGGTTTGGTGATATAGTCATCTGCGCCCATTTCCATGCCTTTCCGAAAATCACTTCTTTCGGTTTTGGCGGTCATGAAGATGAAGGGGATGTTCTGTGTTTCTTCATTTTTGCGGAGAAGGTGCAATACGCCATATCCATCCAGTTCAGGCATCATGATATCACAGACAATGACGGAAGGCTTTTCCTTCAGGGCGATCTCCACGCCTACTTTGCCGTTCTCAGCGGTGTAGGTTTTGTAACCGGCCAGATCCAATATCTCGGCCGTATTGTCGCGGATCTCGTGGTTGTCATCAATTACCAGGACTGATTTCATTCTTTCATGTTTTGTTTTAAGAGCTGGTTATCTTTTTTAAAGGTTATGGTGGTCAAGTGGCACCTGGATTGTGATGGTAGTCCCCTCATCCAGTTTGCTTTGCAAATGTACAGTTCCATGCAATAAGTCGGCATACCGTTTTACAATATGCAAACCCAGCCCCGTACCCTGTATATTGATGGCATTTGAGCCCCTGAAAAAGCTGCTAAAGAGGTGATGCTGGTCTTCTTCCGGAATACCTATCCCCTTATCGATCACATCGATCGTCAGAAAATGGTCTACTACAAGGGATTGTATCGTAATGGGTTTCCCTTCTCCCGAGAATTTAGCCGCATTGCTCGACAGGTTGATCAGGATGTTCTTGACCAACCGTTTATCGGTATGGACCATCTTTTCCCCGGAATGTTCGATCACTACCTGTTGTTCCTTTTTGAGAACAGGTTTTAACTCTTCTGCGGTTTCGCGTAACAATTCCTCCAGATCAAAGGTGGAATGGCTCACCATCACTTTATTTTCATCCAGTCGGCCAAGGGATAAAAAATCCTCCAATATCTCATTGAGGTGCTTGACGCTATCCTTGATCCGGTTGATGTGTTTATTCCGTTTTTCCTGCTCTTCCGTCTGGGTGTATTTTGCAAGCAGGGAGGCCGAGGAGAGAACGCTACTCAATGGGGTTCTGAACTCATGTGAGGCCATGGACACAAAACGACTTTTGATCTCATTCAATTGTCGCTCCTTGTCCAAAGCATCGCGTAATTCATTTTGGGATTGTTCCAGTTTGGTGAGGGCTTCCTTTAAGATCTGGGTGCGCTCTTCCACTTTGATCTCCAGTTCCGTATTGAGTTTACGAATATCGTTGGTGATTTTTTCCAGTTGTTTTTTCTGCCGGATCATGCCTTCCTCAGCCTTTTTGCGGTAGGTGATATCCACAATAAAGGCGATCACATACATATTATTTTTTTGTCGATAGTGACTTAAACTCACTTCCACCGGGAATTCGGAGCCGTCTTTTCGTCGGGCAAAGAGGTCACGGCCTGAGCCCATGGTTCGGTTTCCGGGGTGTTGGTAATAGTCTTTCCGGTGGGAGTAGTGTTGCCCTTTGACGCTATCAGGCACCAGGATTTCCACCCGGTTACCGATCAGCTCGGGCGAGGAATAGCCAAATATCCGTTCGGCGGCCGGGTTAAGCAGAACGATTTTCCCTTCCCCATCGGCCAGAACGATTCCCTCCGTTGCGTTTTCGAACAGGGAGGTCATGTGTTGCTTTTCCAGTTCAAGCTGGCTTTGTTGTTTTTTAAAATGAAGCGCCAGCAGGGTGGTAAAGAGAATAAGGATCAGGGAAAAGGACCGAAGTGTCAGGTTATCAGGGGAAAAAAGGTTGGTGTCGTGGCGAAGAGTATCAATGGTAACGAGCAAAGCGGCCACCATACCAGTGAGCCATGTAATCCGTAATCCGGGAATGAATACGGTTAAAAAGATCACCAGGGGCAGACCACTTTCAGCAATTGGGTAGTCAGGAAAGAAGAAGCCCAGGGGAACAATTATCATCAATATGACAACAGCCCAGAATCGGGCCTGCCGGCTGCTCAGTTTGATCATGCAGTTAGATAAGAGTTAAGACGGGTGTGAAGTTAACTCAATGGAGATCATTCTGCAAAAGTTCCTTTTCCATTTGAATGGCCTTGGGGAAAAGGATATTATTCTCCAAATGAAGGTGTTGGACCAGGTCGTTATCGAATTCACGGAGTTTATAGAAGGTCACCCGGTGCATATTACAGGGTTTCTCCGGAAGCTGAAAATTGCGGGTAATGGCCCGGAGCCTTCTCAACTGGCCATTGGTTACATCATGCTCATTCTTCATCATGTCTTCCACGGGCTTGCGCAGGGTACGGACCAACAGACCGGCATAGCTCTCCTTATTATAGTAGGCATAAGCGATCTGTTTAATGTAGGGGAAAATGATCTCCTCTTCCTGTTGCATATGGGGGATCATGTGTTTTTCCATGCGTTGGATCAGGACCTGCATTTCCTCCAGTTCAGGATATTTTTTAAGATGGCCTTCGATGAATTTATCCACGTACTCCCGGATCTCCGGAATGGCTTTTTTCAGATACCGGTGGTGTACATTAATAATATAGTCCGACAGGAAATCGAGTTTCCATTCATCAAAGGGCAGTGCATTGGATATCTGGATGTTGCGGGTAGCCGATTTCAGTTCCCGCAGTAGTGTTTCGAGGTCGAGTCCTTTCATTTTGCTGGTAGCTTCCAATGACCATTTGCCCCCACAGCAAAAATCAATATCGTACTTGCGAAAGACATCAGCTGTGCGGTAGTCGTGCGCCACGATTTCGTTGACGTACGAAGCCCCATCGATCTTATAGTCGGCTACAACCATCTATATTTTTTATGAAAAAGAAACCCCCGGCAAAATAGAAAAAACAGTTTGCCCGCGGCATGACCAAAATCAGGTGAAACCCTTATTTTTTACAGGTTGTTGGTTGCAATACGATCAAGCGTTAGCGCTGTTTCGCCTGTAAAAAGATCCTTAACAGTCGTTTTGGACAACAGCTCAACAAAGTCTTCACGGATCTTAAGCACATTATGGTGCAGGGGGCAGGGGTGATCGCTATCGCATTTGTTGAACCGAAGCTCACAATGACCCAATTGCTCGGCGTCATCAGTGGTCTTGAAAATCTCCAGCAGAGATTTTTCCATGGTATCTGGGGTCAGTTCAAAACCTCCATAAGGTCCTTTAGTAGACTTCAACAGGCCATTTTTTACCAGTTCCTGCAGGATTTTCCCCAAAAAATGCTTGGGAACAGCCAGTTTTTCGGCAATCTCCTCTACCTGAACCTTACGGCCTTCGTCCTGAACCATAGAAATATATAATATACCTCTTATAGCGTACCCGAATGATTTCGATAAGAACATAAAATTGGTTTCTTCAAAAATATCGTGGTCTTTTTTGGCCTTTGGTGACCATTATCATTATCACATTTGACTCCTGTCAACATAAGAGACTTGCGTGTCTGATATTTTTGTAAAAAGGACACAGAAGTCTTTTATACCTTTATTATCTAAACATATCAGTATGAAGTCCAAAACAACTTACATGCTTGCCTTGACAATCGGGGCAGGCCTTTGGTTCGCTTCCTGTGGCAACCAGGGAGTAAAAGATTCGGAACAACCGGTTGACATTGAAAAGGTCGCCGAGAAACAACCTGAGGTGCGCGGCTCGGAGGTAAAACCCGGCGATATTTCTCTCACCAACCCGTTAAATGGGGAATGGGTTACCGCTGGAAAGGGGATCTATGAATTGAAATGCCAGGCTTGTCACAGATTGACCGCTGACAAACTGGTAGGGCCTGGATGGAAGGATGTAACAAAAAGAAGGGATCCCGTTTGGATCATGAATATGATCACGAATGTGGACATGATGCTGGAAAAGGACCCTGAGGTACAGAAACTACTGGAGCAATGTCTGGTTCGCATGCCAAATCAGAATATCAACGCGGAAGACGCCCGCAAGGTGATTGAGTTCATGCGTCAAAACGATGGTGAAAAATAGATTTGCCAACTACTAAAATTATCCAACATGACTGCCAATTATCAAAAATGGCTGCAGGCTTGCCTGCTCCTGACCTGCTTTGCCCTCACCCAAACTTCCTGTAAACCCAAGGGTACGCAATCTGCTGTAAGTGGTGATGCCGCGGCCAAAGTATATGTAGCCCCGGGCAAATACGATGAATTCTACAACTTTGTTTCGGGTGGATTTAGCGGACAGATGTCGGTATATGGACTACCCTCCGGAAGATTGTTCCGCGTTATCCCAGTTTTTTCTGTTGACCCTGAAAAAGGATATGGATATAGTGAGGAAAGCAAACCCATGCTCAATACCTCACATGGTTTTGTGCCCTGGGATGACCTTCACCACATTGCGCTGTCGGTTACCAAAAGCGAACATGACGGACGGTGGGCATTTGGCAATGCCAACAACACTCCCCGGATCGCGCGCATTGATTTAAAAACTTTCAGAACGGCCGAGATCATTGAGATTCCCAATAGCGCTGGTAACCACTCCTCCCCTTTTATTACCCAGAATTCAGAATATGTTGTAGCCGGAACAAGATTCTCCGTGCCTATTGGTGATAATCAGGATGTGCCTATCAATACGTATAAGGACAATTTTAAAGGAACTGTAAGTTTTATTGGCGTTGATCCCAAAGAAGGAACGATGAACGTGGCATTTCAGATCCTGACACCAGGCATCAACTTTGATCTGGCTCGTGCAGGAAAGGGTAAATCGGGCGATTGGTTCTTTTTTAGTTGTTATAACTCTGAAAAAGCCAATACCCTGCTGGAAGTAAATGCATCACAAAAGGACAAGGATTTCATTATGGCCGTAAACTGGAAAAAGGCAGAAGAGTATGCCAAAGCCGGAAAAGGCCAGAAGAAACCCGTTAGGTATGCGCATAATGTATATGATGAGAAAACGCATAGCGCCAAATCCACGATCATGAATGAGGTTTTGGTACTTGATCCGAAGGACTGTCCTGACATGGTGTACTTTATGCCCTGCCCCAAATCGCCCCATGGTTGTGATACCGATCCGTCTGGTGAATACATAGTGGGAAGTGGTAAACTGGCTGCGGTTATTCCCGTATTCTCCTTTACAAAAATTCAAGCGGCCATTGCTGCGAAAAATTATGACGGAGATTTTGATGGCATTCCGGTTTTAAAATATGAGGCCGTATTACATGGGGAAGTACAAAAACCCGGTCTGGGACCTTTACACACTGAATTTGACGCGAATGGCTATGCCTATACCTCCTTTTTTGTATCCTCGGAGATCGTAAAATGGAGGGTCAGTGACCTACAAGTGGTGGATCGGGTACCGACTTATTATTCGATCGGTCACCTGAGTGTTCCCGGAGGCCCCACGGCCAAACCACATGGAAAATATGTAATCGCTTATAACAAGATCACCAAAGACCGCTATCTGCCTACCGGACCCGAATTGGCGCAAAGCGCTCAGCTCTATGATATCAGCGGGGAAAAGATGAAGTTGATCCTTGACTTCCCAACCATAGGCGAGCCCCATTATGCGGAAGCTATTCCTTCCTCCTTGATCATGAACAACAGTAAGAAGATCTATGCCATTGAAGAGAATGGACACCCTTATGCTGCAAAAGGCGAAGGACAGGCCAAGGTGGAGCGTAAAGGAAATGAGATCCATGTCTACATGTCTTCGATACGTTCGCATTTTACCCCAGATAATATTGAAGGCGTAAAATTGGGTGATATTGTATTCTTCCATGTTACGAATTTGGAGCAGGATTGGGATGTGCCCCATGGCTTCGCTGTAAAAGGAGCAAGCAATGCGGAATTACTTATTATGCCCGGTGAAACACAGACTTTAGTTTGGAAACCAGAAAAAGTCGGGGTTTACCCCATGTATTGTACCGATTTCTGTTCTGCACTGCACCAGGAAATGCAAGGATATATCCGCGTAAGCCCTGCCGGTTCGAACGTACCGCTGACGTTTAGTACCGGTACAAACCTGCCGACAGAACCCGGAAAATAATTTTGTATGAAAACCAAATTATCATTCATATCGCGGATCGCTATCGCTTTTGCCAGTGGGGCCTTACTTTGTGTGTTCTTTCTCCCCGCCTGGAGGATCGATCTCTTTGCCCCGCAATACCCGGAAGGGTTGACCATGCGGATATGGATCAATGGCCTGTCCGGACAGGTAGACATCATCAATGGGTTGAATCACTATATCGGCATGAAGCATATCTCGGAAGAAATGTTTCCCGAGTTTAGCTATCTCCCCTATGTGGTGTTTTTCTACCTGCTCATTGGAATGATAATCGTATTTACTGGAAGTAAAAAATGGTTGGTGGCCTACCTGGGACTCATTGTCCTGGGTGGCTTGCTGGCCATGTACGACTTCTACCAATGGGGGTATTCTTATGGTCATGAGCTTGATCCCAATGCCGCGATCCGGGTGCCAGGTCTTTCTTACCAGCCACCACTTATCGGTCATAAAAGGTTATTGAACTTTGATGCCTATTCTTTCCCGGATATTGGGGGATGGGTAGTTATCGGGGCATCGGCCCTGGCCTTCCTGGTGGGCTTTCTTGAATGGACATATCCCAGATTTGGGAAAAAACGGGCATCCCTTCCCGTGGTTGCCTGCCTTTTTGCCTCCTTCGCCGTTTCCTGTCAGGTAAAACCAAGACCCATCCAGTTAGGAAAAGACAATTGTGATCTCTGTCGCATGACGATCATGGATCCCAAATTTGGGGCGGAAATAGTTACCAATAAGGGCAAAACCTACGTCTTTGATGATATGATCTGCTTCTACCGATTCTCAAGGAGTGGAATCATCAATCCAACCGATATTTCACTTAAAGTGGTAGTTGACCATGATCAAACGGGTTCCTTTGTTGAATTAGATAAAGCCTGGTTCAGAATGGCACCCGATGTAAACAGCCCAATGGGTAGCCATGTAGCCGGTTATGCCAACCAAACAGCCGCAGCCAAAAAAGGTACCGGAGAAGGTATTCGTATACTTAATTGGAAAGACCTGTCTACGGCCTGGGAAAAATGAAAAAACTGTTTATCATACTATTCTTTGTTCTGGCCTTTCTTTCAGGATTGGCCAGAACATTAATAGTTAGTCCTCAAGCCAAAATCCGAACCTTGCGCCAAGCGATACAAATGGCAAATGATGGGGATACCATTCTTTTAACAAAAGGGATATATCGGGAAGGCGCATTAACCATAACAAAATCAATCAAGCTTATCGGCCAGGGAAGCCCTGTATTGGATGGAGAGAAGAAGTATGAGATACTCTTGATCAGTGGAAAAAATATTCTGGTAAAGGGGATTACCTTTCAAAATTCAGGATATTCTGCAATGAATGATTTTGCTTCGATCAAAGTCGTCAACGCAGATCGTATTTCATTGATAGGAAATATCATTATAGATGCGTACTTCGCTATTCATGTATCGAATAGTACCCATACAACGATTTCAGGCAATCGGATTCAGGGAAGCCCGGTTTCTGAACAACTGACGGGAAATGGAATTCACTTATGGAAATCAACCAGCGCGCAAATTTTGAATAATCAGATAACAGGGCACCGGGATGGGATTTATTTTGAATTTGTATCCCAATCCACGATCACTGGCAATACCAGTGAGAAGAATATTCGCTATGGTTTGCATTTTATGTTCTCCAATGATGACCGCTATGAGGGAAATACCTTTCGTGGAAACGGGGCTGGTGTTGCCGTGATGTACTCGAAAAGGGTGATCATGATAAGGAACCAGTTTGAAGAAAACTGGGGGCCTTCAGCTTATGGCCTTCTTTTAAAAGACATAACAGACAGTGACATTTCAGAAAATGCATTCCTCACCAACACCGTAGGAATTCATATGGAAGGTAGCAGCCGGATTGGCATTACCCATAATCAATTTAAGAACAATGGCTGGGCCATAAAAGTACAGGCCAGTTGTGATGATAACCGTTTTACCAAAAACAACTTCATCGGCAACAGTTTTGATGTGGGTACGAATGGCACGATGATGTTAAATGAATTCTCCGATAATTATTGGGACAAATATGAAGGGTATGATTTAAACAAGGATGGTATCGGGGATATCCCTTTCCACCCGGTTAGTATGTACTCCATGATCATCGAACAAAATCCCTCCACCCTGATCCTGTTTCGAAGTTTTCTTACCTCACTCCTTGACCGGTCAGAAAAAGCCATACCTGGCCTGACTCCGGCCGACCTGGTGGATAAGACACCTATGATGAAAATACAATGACATGATCCGCATCACGAAGCTTTCTAAACGTTTTCGCCGGTTACAAGTGCTCCAGGGTATAACCTGCAGTTTTGAAAAGGGACAAGTCATTTCTTTACTTGGACCCAATGGATCGGGAAAAACGACCCTTATAAAATCCATACTTGGTATGGTTCGCCCAGATGAAGGGACAATTGAAGTAAATGGAACAGCCATCGGCAAAGACCCCTCCTATCGATCTGGCATTGGCTATATGCCCCAAATTGGCCGTTTCCCGGATAATATGCGTGTAAAGCAGCTGTTTGATATGGTCAGTGAAATGAGAAATATCAAAGCAGAAAATTTGGATATGGATCTTCTTTTGCGATTGAAGGTTCCTGATCTGTATGATAAGAAAATGAGAACACTGAGTGGGGGAATGAGGCAGAAAGTAAGCGCGGCACTAGCTTTTCTTTTCAATCCCGACTGTTTGATCCTGGATGAGCCTACGGCAGGTCTTGATCCACTGGCGGCAGAAATTTTCAAAGAAAAAGTACAACAACAAAGGGAGTTGGGGAAACTGGTATTGATCACCTCACATGTATTGAGTGATCTCGAAGAGCTCACTACCCATGTGCTTTACCTCACGGAAGGGAAGATGCAGTTTTTTGAAAGTTTGAATGACCTGCTTTCCCGTACCGGGGAGAAGAAACTTAGTCGCGCCATCGCGAAACAAATGATTGAATCGACATCCCTTAGCCCATCAACCATTGCATCATGCTAAAATTGACCCGATATATACTTACGGATATTCTGCGGAGCAGGATCGTACTTGGTTATGCCGGCTTTCTATTTCTGCTCACCTTTGGGCTCTTTCGGTTGGAGGACAATAGCAGTCGTGCATTACTCAGCCTGTTGAATATTATTTTGATCGTTCTACCCCTGATAGCTTTGGTGTTCACCACTATACATTACTACAATTCCTATGAATTCATCGAATTGATGCTTTCCCAACCCCTTGACCGAAGTACACTGCTGTGGAGTGAATACCTGGGAGTGGCCCTTTCCCTGTTGATCGCCTGGTGGATAGGCGCAGGTATCCCGCTGCTGTTGTTTTCTGCCAATGCCACCGGTCTTGCCTTTTTATTGACGGGTTCGGCGCTCACCCTCGTGTTTACCAGTATCGCCTTTCTCACCTCAGTCAGGTCACGCGACAAGGCGAGGGGGATCGGCCTCACCCTGCTTACCTGGTTCTATTTCTCCCTGCTTTATGATGGATTGGTGCTGATCATCCTTTTTAGTTTCAGTGACTATCCTATGGAAAAATTCACCTTGGTGCTGGCAGCCCTTAATCCGATTGACCTGGGCCGGATTTCGATCATGCTAAAGATGGATATCAGTGCGCTCATGGGCTATACAGGCGCCCTTTACAAAGACTTCTTTGGCTCAGGGCCTGGTATCCTATACACAACAGGTATTTTACTACTCTGGGTATTTGTTCCGTTGGCATTCGCCCTTCGCTCCTTTCGAAAAAAAGATCTTTAATCATAAAAAAATAGAACATGAATGAAATATTAACAAAAAGCCTGGCAGAAATAGTGACCGCTGACCACCGGGCAGCCGCAGTATTTGAACGTAACGGACTTGATTTCTGCTGTAAAGGCAAAAGGTCCCTATCTACAGCATGCGCAGAAAAAGGAATCGAGCCAGAAGCACTGGTGGGCCAATTGGAAGAATCATTAAAAGTACCCTTGCCAATTGCTGATTTCAACCAATATTCCCTTTCCGACCTGATTGACCATATAGTTAAAACCCATCATGCCTATGTAAAAAAGGAATTACCTGAACTATTGGGTTATGTTCAAAAAGTGGCTTCCAAACATGGAGAAAGACATCCGGAGATACTTCCTGTTTTTGAAAACCTCTTCCAATTGGCCGAGGAAATGGACCTGCACATGAAGAAGGAAGAGAATATATTATTCCCAAGGATAAAGGAAATTGAAAAAATGAGTGGTGAAAATCACCAACCAGCTGAAATGCCCGGTCATGTTTCCATACAATCTCCCATTGCCATGATGGAACTGGAACACGACCAGGCCGGAGCCTTTATGGCATCCATTCGGCAACTCACAAACGATTACACCCCTCCCCCGGATGCCTGTACCACGTACCGGCTCAGCTTTGCCGGTTTACAGGCATTTGAAGCTGATCTGCACCAGCATGTACACCTGGAAAACAACATCCTGTTTCCCAAAGCCCTCCGGCTATTCGCGGGTGATAGTTCTCACTTGAAAGGTTGACAAATATCATTTTGTGGCCAAAACCCCGCCTCTACATTTGCTCCAGACAATAAAAACTCTACCCATCGAAAGATGGGCAATCGTTGGTTTTCGTTTCAATTGAAAATCCCCTGGTTCCCCAGGGGATTTTACATTTCTTATCCCCCATTCCTCTATTTTTGCTCCATGCGCATCGACATCCTCACTGTTCTTCCCGAACTACTCGAAAGCCCCTTGAATCACAGTATTTTAAAGCGGGCACAGGAAAAAGGCCTCCTGGAGGTGCATACGCATGCCTTGCGTCAATGGGCGGTCAATGAATATGGGCAGGTGGATGATTACCAATATGGTGGTGGTGCCGGAATGGTAATGATGTGCGAGCCCCTGGCCCGGGCCATCGAATCGCTGAAGGCAGAGCGCTCTTACGATGAGGTGATCTATATGACCCCTGATGGAAAGACGCTTGACCAGAAAACCTCCAACCAACTCTCCCTTAAAGGCAATCTCATTATTATCTGTGGGCATTATAAGGGCATTGACGAAAGGATTCGTGAGCATTTTGTGACTATGGATATTTCGATTGGTGATTATGTATTGAGTGGAGGTGAACTGGCTGCTGCCGTTTTGGTGGATACAATCGGTCGCTTGATCCCCGGTGTATTAAATGATGAAACCTCCGCCCTGTTCGATTCCTTCCAGGATAACTTATTGGCTCCTCCTGTGTACACCCGCCCGGAAGATTTCCGAGGATGGAAAGTACCGGATGTTCTATTGGGGGGTAATCATAAACATATTGAAGAATGGCGATTGGAGCAATCGCTTCAACGTACAAGGGAAAGAAGACCCGACCTGCTGGATGAGTGACAGGTCAGGCTCCTATTCCCTATTGCCCGTATAGCATTAAGCCATGACGAGGATCAGCAGAAAACTGATCAATACGAAAACAAGATTTAGCAGAATGGTCTTTTTCATAAGGAACAATTGGTACTCCAATAACCCGGAAAACAGTGCCAAATCTTTTCCTTTGCCCATGTAATATTACCCGCCCCGGCACTAAATTTACCAAGAAGCCTTCCCGAAAATCAGTTCATTGTATTCAATGAAATTTAGGGATATTCGTTGACCTAAAAACGACTGCCATGACTTCCAACCGACGTAAATTCCTGCGAAACATCACCTTGGGCGGTACTGCCCTGGTAGCTGGAAAATCCCTTCAGGCCAGCGCAACCGACCGTGAATATCCTTATGCTGACGAATCGGGAACAGAAATGAAACCCGTATTTAATATGTCAGGATATGCCGCTCCCAAACTGGATGTGGTTCGCATCGGCGTTATTGGATTGGGGATGCGGGGAAGTGATGCCGTGGAAAGATTGAGCTATATCGATGGCGTAGAGATAACTGCCCTCTGTGATAAATACCCCGACCGGGTAGAAGCCGCCCAGCAAACGCTGACAAAAAGAGGACGTCCTAAAGCAAAATCCTATTCAGGCGAAGAAGGATATAAAGCTTTGTGCGAAAGCAATGAGGTGGACCTGGTCTACTCTCCCACGCCCTGGCACATGCATACGCCGATTGCCTTGTATGCCATGAAGAACGGTAAACATGCCGCCATCGAAGTACCCGCTGCCAAAACCATTGATGAATGTTGGGCCCTGGTGGAAACCTCGGAAAAGACACGCAAGCATTGCATGATGCTGGAAAACTGTTGCTATGATTTCTTTGAATTACTCACCTTGAATATGGCCCGTCAGGGTTTATTGGGCGAGATCGTTCATGCCGAAGGGGCTTATATCCACGACCTGAGCCGTGACTGGCTTTTTAATAAAAATGCCTACGCGGACATGTGGCGATTAAAAGAGAATACGGGTAAAAACGGAAACCTCTACCCCACGCATGGATTAGGACCTATAGCCCAGTGTATGGATATCAACCGGGGGGATAAGATGAACCACCTGGTTTCAATGAGCACCAATGATTTTACCCTTGCCTCCTTATCACGTGAAATGGCCGCGAAGGACCCCTTCTTTGCTCCTTATCAGGGTGATAATTTCAGGGGAAATATGAACACCACCCTGGTCCGCACCGACAAAGGAAAATCGCTGATGATCCAGCATGATGTATCTACCCCAAGACCCTATTCGCGTATCCATGTGGTGAGTGGTACAAAAGGTATCGCCAGCAAATGGCCCTCTCCGGAAAGGATAGCCTTTGGACATAGCTGGCTAAAAAAAGAAGAACTGGAAGATCTTTATAAAAAATACTCCCCGCCTATCGTAAAGCATATCGGCGAGATCGCCAAGGAAGTGGGCGGACATGGAGGTATGGACTTTATTATGGACTGGAGGTTGATTGATTGTTTACGGAATGGCCTGCCGCTGGACCAGGATGTATACGACGCCGCCACCTGGAGTTGTATCCTGCCACTGAGCCAAAAATCATTGGCAAAACGTTCCTCCTCTGTGGATGTACCCGATTTTACCCGGGGTAATTGGAAATCCAATAAACCGGTAAACCTGACGCTGGATGGTGGCGGAAATACCGGGGTCAGAAAATAACCTGTTTCCCATATAAAACACAGAATGCACAGAAATTAGTTTCTGTGCATTCTGTGTTTTATGGGAGAACCTTATAACCCGATCACCGGTAACTCCTTCTCGCGAATGAGTTTATTCAACGCGGGTAAGCCTTTCTCCTTGATATCTTTTAGTTTGTTCAACTGCTCATCACACTGACGCGCCAGATCGGCATACACTTCTTTCACCTGTTTGGAAGGTGCAAAATTGCCACTGCTGGCCGCATCAAACACTCCGCTCAATTTATCATTGAGCCGGATCGGGTAGTTCAATACATCCTGGCTGCTCTTGGCTTTGGTTTGGTACAGGCTTTCTTCAATGGCGGTCATCTGTTTGCTGAGACTATCCGCCATTTGTTTTACCTCTTTGGGTGTTGATTTTCCCCAGCGGCCCGTCAGTTCATTCATTTGCTGACGCAGGGTACGAATGTCTTTGATGCCTTTTTGTACATCATTGAATTTATCTTTCACCTGGGTCAGAAATTTGAATTGCTCATCATATTCCTCCTGGGAGCATTTGTAGTTTGGATCGGCCAGCACATTAAAGGAGATCTCCGAGGAATCGTTACCCATTTTAAAGCGGGCATAATAGGTACCTGGAGGAGCCAGAATGTTTCCGGGTGTACCATTCCAAAGCACCATTCCGTCGGCCCGGTCGGCACCAGGGTAAAAGAGGTCCCATACAAATTGGTTCAATCCCTTTTTGATCTCCACTTTATTCTCATTATCAGAAGAAGAATACGTTTTGATTGGTTGATGGTCCTTATCAAAAATGGTCAAACTTGCTTTTGCGCTATCGCTTGCTTCTTTAATAAAATATGAGATCACGGCTCCGGAGGGTGGGTTGGCGCCTGCTTGTGCAGGAACCCCAAAATTGCCCCGGAAACGTCCGCCGGCGATGCGCCACACGGGTTCGGATTCAAAAAGATGAACATTCTTTTCAGGCGTTTTTTCTTCATATTGTTGTACAACACCCAGATCATCCAAAACCCAGAAAGCCCGGCCCTGTGTAGCTACGACCAGGTCATTGTCTTTGATGGTAAGATCCGTGATGGGTACTATGGGCAGATTCAGTTGAAAAGGTTTCCAGTTGTTTCCATCATCAAAGGAGATATACATTCCATATTCAGTACCTGCGTAGAGCAGTCCTTTTCTTTTTTTATCTGAACGGATGGCGCGGGTAAAATGCATACCATCGATCCCCTGCGTGATCTTCTGCCAGGTTTTTCCATAATCAGTGGTCTTATAGATATAGGGGCTGAAATCATCCAGCTTATACCTTGTTCCAGCAAAATAGGCCGTTCCTTTTTCAAAGGGATCTGTTTCGATACAATTCCACATGATCCATTGCGGAGCATCTTTGGGTGTTACATTGTCCCAGTTCTTTCCGCCATCGCGACTTACATGGATCAGCCCATCATCGCTGCCGGTCCACAACAGATCTTTTTCCAGCACGCTCTCTGCAGCAGTAAAGATGGTGCAATAGTACTCAACAGAGGTATTGTCTTTTGTGATGGGGCCACCACTCGAACCTTGACGGCTTTTATCGTTTGTGGTAAGATCGGGAGAGATCATTTCCCAACTTTGTCCTTCATTTTCGGTAACAAACAGATGGTTGCCGGCAGTGTAGAGTCGCTTGGGGTTATGAGGTGAAAAGAAAATGGGAAAATTCCATTGAAAGCGATACTTCAATACGTCGGCCCCGGCACCCATGGGGTTATCGGGCCAAACGGAAATGGCCCTGTTTTCACCGGTGCGGTGATCAAGGCGGGAGAGGTATCCCCCATAATTTCCTCCGTAGACTATATCCGGGTTGAGGGGATCGGCGACTACATATCCACTTTCACTTCCGGCGGTAGACTCCCAATCATCATCGGTGATAGCCGAGCCATAGGTGCGATGTTTGATGCGGATGGTGGAATTGTCCTGTTGTGCACCGAGAATGCGATACGGAAATGAATTATCGGTTGATACCCGATAGATCTGCGCGGTAGGTTGATTATTATATGTACTCCATGTTTCGCCGGCATTGAAACTCACCTGACCACCGCCATCGTCTGCAACAATCATGCGTTGTCCATTTGCCGGATCGATCCAAAGGTCATGGTGATCACCATGGGGTGTGCGAAGGGAGCGGAAGCTACGTCCTCCATCGCTGCTGACCATAAAACCAACATTGGGGCAATAGACCTTGTTCTCATTCTGAGGATCAACAAAAACCTTGGTGTAGTACCAGGCCCGTTGGCGAATATTGTTATCATTGCTGCGCAATGACCAGCTTTCGCCGCCATCCTCACTGGCAAAGAGTCCCCCCTGTGCATTTTCTACAAGGGTATATATTTTTTCCGGGTTAGATGGAGCGATCGCTACGCCAACAATGCCCCACACTCCTTTTGGCAATCCATTTTTCTCGCGAATGGAGCTCCAGGTTTCCCCACCATCGGTGCTCTTCCACAAACCACTACCCTCTCCACCGCTTTCAAGGCTATGCGGTGTACGTATCACGCGCCAGGTGCCCGCATAAAAAACGGAGGGGTTTCCAGGTTCCATTACCAGGTCACTGGCACCCGTCTGGTCATTTACATACAATACCTGTTTCCAGGTTTGGCCACCATTGGTGGATTTAAATACCCCTCTTTCCTTATTAGGGCCGAATAAATGGCCCATGACTGCTACCCACAAGGTATTGGGGTCGCGGGGATGGACCACAATACGAATGATGTGCCTTCCATCTTTTAATCCAATATTCTTCCAGGTACGACCGGCATCATCACTACGCCACATTCCTCCTAATCCTTCGCTCACATTACCACGCATGGTATTCTCGCCTTCGCCTACATATACAATATTCTCATCGGATGGGGCCACAGCCACTGCGCCAATGGTACTCCCAAAAAATTTATCCGATACATTCTTCCAGTTGCTGCCTCCGTCGGTGGTTTTCCAAACTCCTCCTCCGGTGGCACCCATGTAAAATGTGTTTTTCTGTGTGTAGCTGCCTGTAACAGCACCACTTCTTCCTCCCCGCCAGGGCCCGATCAGACGATACTTAAGTGAGGCATAGGCCGGTTCTGAGTTTGTGGTAACAGGGGATTTAATAGGTGTTTTCTTCTTTTGGGAGAATACAAGAAAAGAAAAAAAGCAGGCTACAAGCGTAGCAAGTAAACGTGGCATAGGTAGTTAGTTTTGGAGGAGTGAATATACGAAAGAGGGGGGATTTGGAGGACAGATGACGGATGTTGGATGACTGATGACGGATGACGGATGAGAGATGTTGGATGTTGGATGTTAGATGACGGAGGACGGGGGTTGGCTGTGCGAGACCTCTGGTCTCGCACTTCCAGAAGGCCGCCTCTGGCGGCGGCTATAGTTTAAAATTTAAAAGGTTGTAATTCGAGTCGCCAGAGGCGACAAGAGAATGGTGCGAGACCAGAGGTCTCGCACAGCCAACCTCCGTCATCTGTCATCTGTCCTCTGTCATCCGTCCTCCAACATCCGTCATCCGTCCTCCCTCACCCTAAAACGCCTTCCCCGTTGCCAGCGACAATCCTTCCTTCTGCAAAGCCTGTTCAGCTTTTTTCTCCATGGCCGTTTCTACGGCAGCATGATCCAATTTGGCTTTATCCAGGTCCTTCTTCAGGTTCACGATCCGCTGTAATTCGAGGTTACTGGGCGGTGCATCCTGTGTACAAAGACTGATGTACACGTTGCTGATATTTTCCCGCAAGCGTTTGATATCGGCGAATACGGATACTTTTCCTGTGGGCACAAGTTTGCCCTTTTCCGCTTCCAGTTTATCGTAGTATTGTTGAAGCAGGGCTTTTGTTTTGGCGTTCTTCACTTTTTGCATACGGTCCGTTAGCACCGCCTGCTTTTTCTCCATCACATCCACCAGGTTGGCCAGGTCTTCATGCATGCGGAAGAGTTCCGTGGCTGCTTTGTAATTGGCTTCCCGGTCTTTCAGGGTGTAATTCTTGTCATCGGCATCGTGTACCACTTTGATCGTATCCTGATAAACATTGTCACCAACCGTTAATTTAACCAGGTAGTTTCCCGGCAATACCTGAGGGGCAAGGAGTACAGACTGATCCATCTTGGTGGATTTACCTACCCGGGGAGGGGTTAACCTTTGGTTCCAATACACCTGGTTCAATCCTTTCCGCTTAGAGGCAGGCAGGTTCTGGATCAATTCCCCTTTCTCTGTAAATATCTCTACTTTGACCTGTCCTTTGGTTACCCGGTCTTTAAAATAATACTGTATAGGTGGAATGGGGGCTGGATTAGGGGCCACCCAACCAAAGTTGGGAGGTGAACCACCATCTTGCATACCGCCGGAACTAAGTTTCATGACCGGTGATTTAAACAACACCGCATCCTTGTCTGCAATGGCAGGGGTCATTTCGCGGATAGGCGTGATATCATCGATCACCATGATCCCCCGACCGTGGGTACCAATCACCAGATCGTTGGTGCGTGGATGGATCTGTATATCCCTTACCAATGCATACCAGGGAATATTGTTCTTCATTCTGAACCATTCTGCGCCGCCATTTACCGTGGCAAACATGCCCATTTCCGTTCCAAGAAAAAGAAGATCCGGATTTATTTTATCCTGTCTGATCTTATGCGCGAAACCAGAAAATTCATTGCTCTGCATCAGGGTCCAGGTTTTACCCATATCGATCGATTTGCCCAGATAGGTCTTGTGGTCACCATACATATGGTTATCAAAAGTGGCAAAAATGATATTCTTGTCAATGGGAGATGGCTCAACACTGCTAACCCATGTTTGGGCAGGAATACCGGCTTGCGCGTAGTTGGCAGATACATTCGTCCAGGATTTACCACCATTCAACGTGTACTGCAGGTTGCCATCATCGGTTCCCACCCAGATGATATTTTCATCGAGGGGTGATTCGGCTATGGTAAATATGGTACAGTGGTTCTCTGCAGATGTATTATCTGCACTTAAACCTCCACTTTGTTCCTGTTGTTGCTTCTTTTTGTCATTGGTGGTCAGATCGGGAGAGATGCGTGTCCAGTTTCTTCCCTGATCGGTGGATTTAAAAAGATACTGGGCACCCATGTATAAATTATGGCCATTGGCGGCTCCGGTAAGCAGGGGTGTGTTCCAGTTCCAGCGAAGGGGTTCATCGTCTGCTGATGGTTGCGGTTGAATTTTTACGGATTTACCCGTACGAATGGTGATACGAGCGGCATTACCTCCCTGGTATTCTGCATAGGCAATTTCCGGATCAAATGGATCAGCCTGCGCCCAGAACCCATCTCCAAAGAAAAGGTCGCGCCAGTTATGATTTCCAATGCCTCCAAAAGATTGAGAAGGGCCTTTCCAGCTTCCATTGTCCTGTAAACCGCCATAAATATTATAGGGATTTTGGTTATCTACCGAAACGTGGTAGAATTGACCTACGGGGAGATTTCCAAAAAATCGCCAGGTGGCGCCTTTATCAAGGCTGCTATAAACACCACCGTCCGTACCAAGATAGAGTTCGCTGGTGTTGTTGGGATTGATCCAAAGAGCATGATGATCGCTATGAACCCATCCTCCAACATCACTTGCATCAGCAAAAGAGAAACCTCCATCGGTTGAATAGGAAAATCCCAAGGCCGGGCGATATACACGCTTGGGATCTTTGGGATCGATCTCCAGAGTAGAAAAGTAAAAGGGCCGTGAAACTACATTGAGTGTGGCGCTTTGTTGCTTCCAATTTTCTCCGCCATCCGTGGAGAGATAGAGTCCGGTTTCCTTGGCTTCTACGATCGCCACCAGGTTCTGCGGAGCAGAAGCGGCCAGGGCCAGCGCTGTACGTCCAAAGGGCTTTACAGGTAATCCTTTGGATAATTCCTTCCAGGTCTTGCCACCATCGGTAGATTTAAAGATACCCGATCCATTGCCTCCTGAATTAAAGGCATAGGGCTTGCGGCGAAATTCCCAGGTACTGGCATAGATCGTTTCCGGTTGGGTAGGATCAATCTCAATATCTGCACATCCTGTTTTCTCGTTGATATACAAAACCAGATTCCAGGTATTTCCACCATCGGTACTTTTATATAACCCACGATGTTTACTGTCACTCCACAGAGGTCCCGGTGCGGCTACATAAATCGTATTGGAATTCACCGGATCAATCGCGATACCTGCAATATGCTCGGTACTGTCGAGGCCGATCTTTTTCCAGTTATCGCCCCCATCGGTGCTTTTGTACAAACCATCTCCAATGGAAACGGAATTGCGCATATTGCTTTCACCTGTACCGGCATAAATCGTTTTCGGGTTCTTTTGATCGATGGCAATTGCCCCAATGCTCTGGCAATATTTATCAAAAATAGGTTTGAAGGAAGCTCCGGCATTGGTGGTCTTCCATATTCCGCCTCCGGCGGTACCAATATAAATCGTTGAAGGTTCTTTGTTCACTCCCTGAATGGAGGTGATACGTCCACTCATGGTACCAGGACCAAGATGACGCGCTTCCATTACACCAAAAGTGGAAGAATTGATCTGGCCGTGCAGGGCGAGGGAGCTTATCCCCAATACGGCAAGTGTTAAGAATTTTCGCATAAGCAATAGGTTTATAAAAAACCCCGATTGTTGACATCGGGGTTGGATAGAAAAATTACTTGAAGTTAGGAAGGCTTTTTGAAGACGGATTCTTCAACAGGCTTGTTCACATCCACATTAGTGATGGTCATTTCACCAAAGGGAAGGGTAATGCTTTTGGCAATAACGATGCCTTCGGGGAGTTTCTCATAATTCGCAAACCCGGTGGGCACTTCTACTTCCTGTCCGTTTACATCCTGTTTGGACACTACACGAATAATATAATAAGTGGATGGATCAAGATAAAAGGTTTGTGTACTACCATTTTTGGTATCCACTTTTAATTTGAAACATTCCACACCTTCAACATCTTCTTTACCCAGCAACTCTACCTTGTGGCCTTTGGCCTGGTAGTCCAGTAAGGGACCGGCGGGATCAAGGTCATCCTGCGATTTGGTCAACTCATCAGCCGTCATGGCTTCGGGGGCCATCATGCCATTAAAAGGCATATAGTTCCAACCTTCTGTAGGGGTAATGATCTGGTAACCGGACATGCCCATGGCTGTGATGCTGATATCCTGGCGGCTTCCTTTGTCTTTTACCACTGTCAAGACCAGTTGTACATCCGTTCCCTGAACAGTCATGGAACCTTCCTGACGCATGGAAGTTACCTTTCTCCAGGCATCCGCACCACCGATCGCTTCCACATGCTTGTTGATGACCTCATCAGCCGTTTGGGCAAAAGTGAGGGAGGAAAGACCGAGAAACAGGGTGATCAAAAAATAAATAGGGCGCAATTTCATTTGATTTTAATTTAGATGTTTGTTTGGATAATGAGTTTTTGGTTTGGCAAATTTATGACCGGAAAGTTACCGTTATTCTCCATTGGTGTAAAATTTACCCGTTGGACCAAATTAGTCGCATTATGACGCAGAAAATTACAGGAAGGGTTGCCGATTTTACCCAAAAAATCTTTTTCCCGGCAGAAATCACGCTGGAAAATGGGCGGATAGCCGCCATGGAGAAGCTGGAAGTCAATGGGGAAGGCCTGCCTTATATCCTGCCCGGCTTTACGGATAGCCATGTCCACATTGAAAGTTCCCTGCTCCTGCCAGCGGAGTTTGCGCGGCTGGCTGTGGTTCACGGAACGGTGGCCACCGTCTCCGATCCCCATGAGATCGCCAACGTTTGCGGCATTGAAGGGGTGGATTATATGATTGAAAATGGTCGGACCGTCCCCTTTAAGTTCAATTTTGGGGCACCCAGTTGTGTGCCTGCCACGGTGTTTGAAACGGCCGGTGCCCATCTGGATGCCTCGGCCGTTGACGCATTGCTGAGCCGTCCGGAGATCAAATACCTGAGCGAAATGATGAATTTTCCCGGTGTTTTGAATAAGGATCCGGAGGTGATGGACAAGATCGCTGCCGCCAAAAAATATGGAAAACCAATAGATGGCCATGCACCAGGGTTAAGGGGAGATACCGCCCGTCAATACGCTGCGGCAGGTATCAGTACCGATCACGAGTGTTTTACAAAAGAAGAAGCCCTTGATAAACTTCAACTCGGGATGAAGATCCTTATCCGGGAAGGGAGTGCTGCCCGCAATTTCGAGGCGCTGATCGAACTGCTTAATGATTACCCCGACCAGATCATGTTTTGCAGCGATGACAAACATCCCGACAGTCTGGTGGAAGGGCATATCAACCAACTCTGTGCCCGTGCCGTTGCAAAAGGCATTGATGTATTTAAAGTTCTTCAGGCCGCCTGTATCAACCCGGTCAGGCATTATGGATTGGAGGTGGGGTTGCTGCAGGTCGATGACCCAGCCGACCTGATCCTTGTGAATGACCTGGCACATTTTACCGTCAGAGAAACTTATATCAACGGAGCCTGTGTGGCCCGGAATGGCGTATCACTCATTGAACCAAAACCCCAGACGGCGATCAACCGGTTTACAATCGGAGAAAAATCACTGGGTGAATTTGCCTACCCGCTACTGAAATTTGGGGAGGAGGAAAACTTTGAACAAGTATATGTGATCGAGGCTCTGGATGGACAACTGATCACGAATAAACGCATTCATCCCATTACCGATGTAGCCGGACATGACGGCCTCCTTCACAGCAATGTGGAAAAAGATCTTTTGAAGATCGTCGTAGTGAACCGCTATCAGCCCATGCCAATTGCCAAATCCTTTATCAGGAATTTTGGTCTAAAAAAAGGTGCCATTGCATCTTCGGTTGCGCATGACAGTCACAATATTGTTGCTGTTGGCGTAGATGATGAAAGTCTTTGCGATGCCGTGAACAAGGTCATCCGTTGTCGTGGAGGATTGTCCATTTCTTACCCCGGTAACAAGGAACAAGAAGGCTCGGTGTTACCTTTACCCGTTGCAGGTTTAATGAGTACGGGGGATGGATATGAAGTGGCGGAAGCCTATACCCAACTGGATCGAATGAGTAAAGAGGTGCTCGGGGCCACGCTTCGATCACCGTTTATGACGCTTTCCTTTATGGCCTTGCTCGTAATACCCGAACTGAAATTAAGTGACAAAGGTTTGTTTGATGCAGGGAAATGGGGGTTGGTATAACAAATAGCTAAAAGCTAATAGCTATTAGCTATTAGCTTTTAGCCATTGGTCTGATTTTCAGTTTCACCTTTCAGCACCTTCACTGTTTCATCATAAAAAAATCTGGCCCGTTCGTGGGAGTCGCCGATACAGACCAGTCCAAGTTTTCCATATTGGGAGAGTGCGCCTATAAGATGGAACATCACCCCTTCTTCTTTGGTGCCGGAGAAATGGAGCCCATGCAGGATAACGATCTCCATGAGGTCTTGTGGAGTCAACCCCTTGAAATGTTCATCCTGAAGATTATCAGAAGCCAGGTAATACCTTTCCTCTCCGGCGGCCGTCAGGTAAGAACCCTTTTGGGCGTCATAGTCACCGTCTGTAAGAAATTGTAACATGATATAAGGGTGGGTAGTACCTCCCTTGCGTAAATTGATCTCAATAGCGTAGTGGGTCCATTGACCGTCTTTTAATACTGAAATAAAATCCACCCCAAACCGTCCAAGTACACCTTTTTCTTTTAAAGCAGAGGCTACAAGCCCACCCAATCGGCCAATTTCCTGATTGTATTCCTTACTGGCGGGGAATGTTGCCCCAAGGAATACTTGTCCATACTTTCCTCCTATCAACTGATCATGTGTAGAGATGACGTCGATCTTACCCGAAGGATTGACCCTGCATTGAACGGAAGGCGAGGCTGTTTCTGTAGCTTCCAGAAAGGCTTCGACAATACCTCCCATCTGTTCAAATTTCTTCATGAACAATGGATAAGAAAGATCTCTGGCCACCACTTCCATCCGGGAAGAAATTTGTTTCGGGATGATTTGCTCCAATCCGTCTGATGTAAGGCCATCATAAGAAAAAACGGCATTCCCTTCCCCGCTAAACCCATCGTTCATTTTCACAACGGCCTTGTTCAACTCCGGGTGTTCCTGTTTCAATTTCACCAGGGCCTGAACGACCTCCTCTTCATTTCTGAGGTTCTCATAACCGGGAGGCATATCCATTCCACATTGCCGGAAAATTTCACGGCTTCCCGATTTGGTTCCCCAGAAAAAAAGATCGGGATCGCAACCATAAACAGGAATCTGAAGTGCTACGGCCAATTTTCTTTCATACGCGGTGACATTGAAACAGGACAAATGTGCAATATGGCCTTCAGGAATGGCCTGTTTGATCCGGCGTACAAGCCTGGGGCGTGCCAGTATTTTCTGCGTTAGTGATATCGGTGATGCATCATAACAACTCAGCAGGTGAAGCCTTTCGCGGGCATGGTGACCCGTGATACCTGGAAGAAGGTGCAGGTAATAATCAATGATGACCGGGTCGATAGGTGTACTCGTGACATAAACGATATGTGTACGTGGCATTCTCAACAACAATAGCAGGCAAAGGAGCCTTTCCTCATACAATACGATCCCGTCAATTTTGCACAGGATTTCCTGGTCAAGGGTTAAACTGGGAATAACGACAATGGTCTTTGGCGCCAGCCGATTGGGATAGAAGGTTTCATACGCCCCTGCAAATTGCTCCTGCAATTGCCGAAATATTTTTTTCTCGGCAGCCAGGGCCTCTTCTGCTTTATTGTGGGCTGGTGCAACCATGGGGGGAGGCGTCATAGTCTTAAAACTATCCTTTTTGCCCCCAAAAAAGCCTGATAATAATCATTTAACTAACTTGCGCCCTAATATGCTTAATTACCTTATCAATTCGATCCGTCGGAAGATCGCCAGACGGGTAAAAAGAGAATATCCTGTCTCTATAAAATCACTTTCCACTCCGGAATATGGTGATATTCAATACACTATTTGGCACAATCCACTGGTCAACCCCACCGAACTCGAGTTAAGCCATTGCTGGTTTTTTAAAAAATTCCTTTCCCCGGGCGATATGGCCATTGATATTGGTGCCAATGTGGGACATATGTCGATCTGCATGGGTGTTGTCACCGGAAAGGAGGGCCTGGTTCTATCGTTTGATCCCAATCCGGTTGTTTTCAAGATCCTGACAAAAAATGCTGAACTCAATAAAGAATTGACCCATATAGAACCGCACAATTTTGCCATCACGGATAAAGAAGAGGAGTTCTATTACTCTTCCTCCGAAGCCTCCTTCAGCAATGGGGGTATTTCCAAAGAGAAGAATAGTCGACATGGTAAATACACCCTGGATACCAAGATTAAAGGGGTGAAGCTCGAAGATTTTTTACAGGAAAAATATGCCTCGAAACTGAACCGTTTAAAATTGGTGAAAATAGATACCGAAGGATATGATAAAGAGATCATCAAATCCATACGCGGTCTGTTGGAAAAATACAAACCGGCGGTCATCACCGAATGTTTTTCAAAAAACAAAGCTGAAGCCCGCTACGAACAGTTCAACCTGCTTCGTGACCTCGGATACTCCCTTTATTATTTCTCCAGTTTTACCATAGATGCCGAGATCATCCCGATTCAAACGCAGGAAGACATGATGAATTGGAAGCATTTTGATATTTACGCGGTGCAGAAATAACAGCAGATATACCCCGGAGGGAGTTGTTAGCTAATAGCTTTTAGCCCTTGGCGTTAACCGTAAAATTCTCTGCGCAACTCTGCTTTCTCTTGTTCTTTGCGGTGAACCCTCCCCATTACTACTCTTCCTGCCCGTTCCACAATGCTCCGCCAATACTTCCCCTTTTTGCACCGGTCGTAGAAGGGATCGTACTGTATTCATCGCGCCAGCGCAAAACACCCAACAGGGCCATGATGAGTGCCTCTTTATATTTTACCAGGTCAGCATCGGGAACAGTAACGGTAATACCCAGTGGTTGAAGCTGTTCTGTTAATCGCCTCACCAGAAATTGATTAAAGGCCCCTCCACCCGTTACCAATAAAGAACCACCGGACGTAGGCCAGGTGGCATGGTCCATGATGGATTTTTTAACCTGAACAGCAATATGCTCCACATAAGTGCGGAGAACATCCTTTGGAGATAGTCCTGATTTTTCAAGTAAAGGCACCAGGGTTTCTGTGCCAAACTCATTGGCCAGCGATTTGGGCGGTGGTTGTTGGTAAAAATCAAAGGCATTCAACGTTTGCAACAGTCCATCCTGGACTTGTCCTTCGCTGGCAGCTTCACCATCTTTATCGAATTCCATTCCCAGCCTGGCGGCAAAATGATTAAGCACCCGGTTCGCCGGGCAGATATCAAAGGCCGACGTATGGTCCGGAGTGTGTATAGAGATATTGGCGATACCTCCGATATTCAACAAGAGTGAATGCTGGGGTAAGAGTAACCGTTCGCCTATTGGGACAATGGGAGCGCCCTGTCCACCAAGGGCCACGTCAAGCGCCCGGAGATCAGATACAATGGGCAATCCGGTTTCGGCTGCGATAGCAGCCCCTTCACCTAATTGGGCAGTAAAATCGGGGGGTTGGTGAAAACTGGTATGCCCATGAGAAGCCACCACGGCTACCTGAAACTGGAGGCCATTGTCCTCAATAAATTGATTGACCAATTGCCCCAGGTAATGGCCATAATCCGCATGGAGCCGCAGGTAATCACGGGCAGATAGAGACGGAGCAGAGGAGAGTCTTTCACTCCATTCCGTTTCATAGGGGAGACAGGCTGCTTTTTGGATCTGGTAGGTCCATTTCCCTGCACTTTCCTGAAATTCTGCAAAGACGATATCCAAGCCATCGAGGCTGCTTCCGCTCATTAATCCGATTGCCCTGTAGACCATGATTTATATTTCCGTTTTCAGTATTCAGCGATTAGATTTGCAAAAGTACAACTTCAATTTTGGGCAATGGTAGTCAACCTCAGCGAACAGCACTCTCTCATCAGTAATTGGGTCGCGGAATTGCGCGACGTGGAGATTCAAGGTGATCGGCTTCGTTTTCGGCAAAATCTGGAAAGGATCGGAGAAGTCGCCGCCTATGAAATCAGTAAGACCCTGCCCTGGATTGAAAAAGAAGTACAGACACCCCTTGGTTCCTCCCCTTCCAAAATATTAAAAGAGCAACCCGTCCTGGCCACGATCCTGCGGGCCGGTCTACCCCTGCACAATGGGCTGCTCCATTTCTTCGACAGGGCGGACAATGCGTTTATAGCCGCCTACCGCAAACATCAAAAAGACGGTTCCTTTGAGATCAGCCTGGAATATCTGTCCAGCCCCGACCTCCAGGACCGTATCCTGATCATTTCAGACCCCATGCTCGCCACGGGTTCTTCCTTGGTAAAAACCATACATTTAATGAAGGAAGAAGGCAACCCGAAAGAAATACATATCGTTTGTGCCATAGCCTGCACAGTTGGCATAGAATATGTTCGACGTGAGTCGCCGGGGGTCAAGATTTGGTGCGGAGACATTGACGATGAACTCACTGCGAAGGGTTATATCGTACCCGGCCTGGGCGATGCCGGGGACCTGGCCTACGGTGCCAAAGTACAGATGTAAGCAGCATTATTTTAATTCCCCCGGTCTGTCAATTTTTTGTATTTTACACATCCTTAGTGTTGATAATGAAGAAAACAATTCTAATCTTGACCCTTTTGTGGGCTGTGGTGACTGAGACCCGGGCTCAGGACCCCAATTTTTCCCAATTTTTTGCCTCCCCTCTGACCCTTAACCCTGCCCTAACCGGTAAGTTTGACGGGATCGTTCGGGTGGCCGGAAATTACCGGAACCAATGGCCCACTATCAATAACGCCTTTACTACAGCCACCGCTTCGGTGGATTTTCATGTTCTCAAAAACCGCCTTCAGGATATAGACCGCTGGGGAGTGGGTATTTTGGGGTTCACCGACAAAAACGGGAATGGCGCTTTACAAAATAATTTTATCGCCCTATCCACTGCCTTTCATAAAGGATTGGATGAAAACGGATACCATCAGATCGGGGTGGGCTTCCAGGGTACTTATGCCAATAAAAGACTGGATGTGACCAAGGTGGTCTTTGAGGATCAATTGACTGCCCTTGGTTTTACAGGTGTTACCTCCGAAGTTTTCAATCAGCAAAACCTGAATGTGAACTACTTTGACCTCAATGCCGGGGTCATGTACAATGGGACCACAAACGGATACAATAACTTCTACCTTGGTGCCTCGATGTACCACCTGAACCGTCCAAAAGAGACCTTTCAGGGTGGTCAATATTATCTGAGTTCACGACTGACCCTGCAAGCAGGTGGTCGGTTGCCAGTAGGCCAATTCAATGCTTTCCATTTTAGCGCCAATCATAGCACTCAGGCCAATGCCCGCAATACCGTGATCGGCGGGGCCTATGCCCTGAACCTGAATGGAATGGAAGACAATCCTACCAATGTGTATTTAGGTACCTGGTTCCGCTTTGGCGATGCCATCATTCCGTATGTCGGACTTGAATTCAATGATTTTCACTTAGGCTTTACCTACGATGTCAATACCTCCGGACTTAAACCCGCTTCGAATGTGCGGGGTGGTGCCGAGATCTCCCTCATTTATATCAAACAACCAGTTGACAGGAATTTGAAGAAGTTGAATTGCCCTAAATTTTAAAGGAAGTAGTAACAGACTATTGAAATCAACACCACCGCGATCAGGTTCATAACAAATCCTGCTTTCACCATTTTTTTCAACGGAATATGTCCACTGCTAAATACGATCGCATTGGGCGGCGTTGCCATAGGCAACATGCTTCCACAACTGGCAGCCAGGGTCATCGGAATTCCCACGGCCAGTGGAGAAATTCCCAATGCATCTGCCAGTCCGCAAACCACGGGTGCAAAAACGATGACCTGGGCGATATTGCTCATCAGTTCTCCCAGAAATAAGGATACAACGGTAACCACTAAAATCAGGAGGAACCCTCCACCCGCAAACCGGGCCATCCAGGTACCCATTGATTGGATCAACCCGGCATTTTCCAGTGCTGATGCCAATGAAATACCACCTCCGAACAGAATCAGGATTCCCCAGGCCATTTTGCTGGTATCTTCCCAGGCGAGCAAGGTCGGAGAGACTGTATTGTTCTTTGAACTGGGAAAGATAAAGAGGGCAATGGCCCCTGCCATCGCAATGATAGAGTCGTCCAATCTGATTCCTCCAAATCCATTGATGATATCCTTGGTGATCCAGAAAAAGGCGGTGACGGCAAATATCCACAGTACCCTTTTTTCTTCAACGCTCATAGGCCCCAACCGGGAAATTTCTTCTTTGATCAGGTCATGTGTTTCACTACTTGCCTTGATGTGATTGGGGAATAACAGCTTTGTCAGTACCACATACAGGCAGAACAGGAGCAGGATGGCCAGCGGTGTACCGATCTTCATCCAATTAAAAAAACCGATCGGTTCACCATATTTTTTTTCTATAAACCCGGCAAAGGCCACATTGGGAGGCGTGCCAATGATGGTTGCAATACCGCCCAAATTGGAGGCGTAAGCGATCACCAGCATGAGCGAGAGTGAAAAATGAGCAAGGTGCCCTTCACCGCGGTGTTTATCCTTCATCACATTGATCACGGAAAGGGCAATGGGGAACATCATCATAGTTGTAGCCGTATTGCTCAGCCACATACTAAGTAATCCTGTTGCAATGATAAAGCCGAGAATGATCCGGTTGCCCGAAGTGCCGGTCAGCTGGACGATATTCAGGGCGATACGTTTATGCAGGTTCCATTTTTCAATGGCCAGGCCGATCATAAATCCTCCCATGAACAGAAAGATGATCGGATTGGCATAGGGAGCCGCTGTATTGGGAAGCGTGGCAATGCCCAATAAGGGAAACAATACCAGCGGGATAAGGGCGGTAACCGGCAATGGGATGGCCTCTGATATCCACCAAACCACCATCAGGGAGCCCACGGCAAGGGTCAATGAAGCCTTTTCTGCCAAATGAAAGGGGTTGAGCAGATAAAGCCCAATGGCAAGCACCAGTCCGGCGATCAGAGATAAAATTCGAACTCGATTCATGGCATACAATATACTCCAGTAGCTTATATTTACCCAAATTTCGGTATTGCTCAAAGAGATCATCATAGCGATCCAATCCTATAATGAAGCCCGCCAGTTCATCCGGGAAAACCGGTTATGGAAATGGATCCTCATGCCAGGGCTTATCTACACCCTGCTTTTCCTAATTGGCATGTACTTTTTTATTGGTTCGGCCACGAGTGTGATCGAATACCTCACCCGGGTTTCACACGTGAGCGAATGGATACAAAAATTGGAAAACAGTTGGGTGGGTTTTCTCTTTGCCCTGGCCGGCATGATGCTCTGGTTGCTGCTCTTGTTATTTTATTTCTCGCTGTTCAAATATGCCTGGCTCATCATTGGCTCCCCGATATTTACTTACTTAAGTGAAAGGACCCAGGCCATTTTGGAGAAAAAAGAATTTTCTTTTAACAGCCGGCAGTTCTTTCGGGATGTATCGCCAGGGGTGAAAGTGGCCCTGCGCAATTGTGCCTGGCAAACCGGTTATCTTTTCCTGCTCATGCTCTTCTCCATGGTTCCCCTTGTAGGCATGATCGCCCCGGTGATCGCCCTATTTGTAGAGTGCTACTATTATGGTTATTCCATGATCAGCTATAGCCTTGACCGGGAAAAAGTGGCCCCCGAAAAAAGTGCCGCCTTTATCAAGGAACATAAGGGTCTGGCCATTGGAAACGGGATCATCTTTTACCTGATGCATATCGTCATCATCTTTGCACCGGCCTATGCCATCATCGCGGCAACCCTGAGTGTTCATAAAGTAAAACCGGCATGACAAATTCTTCTATGGGAACGGTCTACCTGATCCCGGCCCCGCTGACGGATGACGGCATTGCGGGAATCTCTCCGGAAATAAAAGAAGCCATTGCCCAATGCCAGATATTCTTTACCGAGAATGAAAAAGACGCTCGTCGGTATTTTAAAAAACTGTGGAAGGAAATGGTGATCGATGACTATGAATGGCATGCCATCCATGGTCGGGAAGAAGAGGCCCTGCCCCAATTCAGGCAACGGCTGAAAGAGGGTAAGATCATCGGTATCGTCAGTGATGCGGGCTGCCCGGGTGTGGCTGACCCGGGTCAATTATTGATCGCGGCAGCACAGGAACTGGGTGCAAGCATCAAGCCGCTGGTGGGACCGAGCTCCATTCTCCTCGCCCTGATGGCCAGTGGTATGAATGGGCAGCAATTCCATTTCCATGGGTATTTACCCATCGAGGCCCAGGAAAAGATAAAAGTGATCAGACAGATCGAGGCCCGATCCGCAAAGGAAAATTGTACCGAACTGTTTATTGAAACGCCTTACCGCAATAATCAAATGCTGGATACGCTGCTCCAGTATTGTAACCCGGAAACAAAAATTGGTGTGGCCGTCTCGCTGACCGATAAGGAAGAGTGGGTGCGCATAAAAAAGGTAAAGGACTGGAAAAAAGAGAAACCTGACCTGCACAAAAAGCCTGCTATCTTCTTGTTGTATGCCTATGGTGCCCTTTAGCGTCCGGGAGGTTAATTCACCACAAAGCGCCAGGATTATTCAGGATCGCGCATCGAGATAATGCTATCCACGATATACCGGGAGTTTCCACGCCAAGGCAAAACACCATTGTATTCCTTATAATGGAGATCGAAGATCTTACCGGCATTTAGCTTCAGCACTTCAAATACCTCTTTGCTTTTGATGGAGAACTCAAACTCATTTGACTGGATGGCGCCCACTGTACGGCTTCTGATCCCTTCCTGTATGAGTTTGCCTTCATAGGTTTTGAAGATCTGCCCTTTCTTAACCGCATAGTTGAGATAACCCGATTTTACCCCATCGCTGGTAAAAGGATAGTAGTATTTCCAATAGATGAACCCCACGAGAAAGAGGACCATCACGATAACGAGTGTTCGCAAGAATTTCCGAAATCCGGAAGTCTTTTTGGGTGTAGAAGCAGTCAGGGGGTCCATATGTAGAATTTTATAACAAAATATTTTTAGCTAAAGGTAAATTATTGTATACATTTGTTCCCTCAATAATAAAAGAAGTGAAGAAACCTTTTATACATATCCAACCAGGCACCTCCAATGGAGTGGCTCGTAGGGTTGTTTCTTTACCGCGACGCCGACCTGTTATCTGACAGGACGAGCACCTCACCACGGCCCCTGTCAGTGGAAAATTCCCCAAACTATTTTTCGGATTGGTCATCCCTCACTGAACAATAGCGTTTCCAAAGTGGAAAATCATAAGATACTTATTCGTGTTGCCAATACTGGTGATCAGCATTTTGCTGAAACCATCACCACCGAAATGGCCGAAAGCGCCAAAGCCAGGGGAACCGGAATCGCCAAGCGGTCGCCTGACTATATCGCCCAGAAAATGGAAGAAGGCAAAGCTGTAATAGCCTTTACCGACAAAGGAGAATGGGTGGGTTTTTGCTATATCGAAACCTGGAGCCATGGCGAGTATGTAGCCAACTCCGGACTGATCGTAGCCCCGGCTTTTCGCAAGACAGGTGTCGCCAAAGGCATCAAAAAGAAAATATTCGATCTCAGCCGCCAGCTATACCCCGAGGCCAAGATATTTGGTCTGACCACGGGACTGGCCGTTATGAAAATCAATAGCGACCTCGGCTATGAACCAGTCACCTATTCCGAGCTGACCCAGGATGAAGCTTTCTGGGCTGGTTGTAAAAGCTGTGTCAATTACGAGATCCTGATGAGCAAGGAAAGAAAGAACTGTTTCTGTACCGGTATGCTCTATGATCCCAAAGACCACTACGAGCCGGAAGAGACCAGTAAGTTCTTTGCAGAAAATAAGAACATCTTCGAGCGGCTGATCCGGATCAAAAAATGGAGGCTCCTGAAACCTTTCCTGAAAAAGGACAACGGTGGAGGGAATGGGCAAAGCAAACCGAAGTCATTCTTCCATTATCTGTTTCATCTGTAAATAAAGGAACCATGAGCAAAAAGATCGTTTTAGGATTCAGCGGAGGATTAGATACCTCTTATTGCGTGAAATACCTGAGCGAAGAGAAAGGCTATGCCGTTCATAGCATCATTGTCAATACCGGCGGATTTGATGCCGATGAACTCAAACGCATCGAAGCACATGCCTATGCCCTGGGGGTTAAATCCCATACCACAGTGGATGCGGTACGCACTTACTATGACCGGATCATCAAATACCTGGTCTTTGGCAATGTACTTAAAAACAATACCTATCCCCTGAGTGTAAGCGCCGAAAGATTAAGTCAGGCCCTCCATATCGCCGAGCATGTAAAAAAAGTAGGCGCCGATGCAGTAGCTCATGGTAGTACAGGGGCGGGGAATGATCAGGTACGTTTTGATATGATCTTTCATATCATGATTCCAGGGGTCGAGATCATCACCCCCATTCGTGACCTGAAACTGAGCCGCGAAGAAGAGATCGCCTACCTGAAAGCAAAGGGCGTACAAATGAATTTTGATAAGGCCGTATATTCCATCAATAAAGGTCTCTGGGGAACAAGTGTTGGCGGAAAAGAAACCCTTTCCTCCAAAGGCATGCTTCCTGAAGAAGCCTGGCCTACCCCCTGCACCCGGCAGGATAGCGAAAGTGTAAAACTGGGTTTTGAAAAAGGCCAGTTGAAAAAAATAAATGTCATAACCTTCTCCCATCCGGTGGAAGCCATACAATATCTTCAATCCATTGCCGGCCCGTTTGCGATCGGGCGTGATATCCATGTTGGCGATACCATCATTGGTATCAAAGGCCGGGTGGGATTTGAAGCCGCAGCCCCAATGATCATTCTCAAGGCCCATCATGCGCTCGAAAAACATGTATTGACCAAATGGCAATTGCAATGGAAGGACCAGCTCGCCCAATTCTATGGGAACTGGCTTCATGAAGGCCAGATACTGGATCCGGTCATGCGCGATATCGAAGCCTTTTTGGAAAACAGCCAGCAACAGGTTACCGGTGATGTGTTTGTTCACCTGCTCCCCTATCGCTTCCAGGTGACAGGCATCGAAAGCGCCTATGACCTGATGAGCAGCAAGTTTGGCAAATACGGAGAAATGAATACCGGATTTACCGGTGATGATGTCCGTGGTTTTAGCAAGATATTTGGCAACCAGACCTCTATCTATTATTCAGTAAAAACAGCCGCTGATGAAGAGCATTAAAGCAGGCATCATCGGAGGAGCGGGCTATACCGGAGGCGAATTAATTCGCATACTACTACGTCACCCGGCGGTTGACCTCACCTTTATCCATAGCCGCAGCAATGCCGGTAAACCGCTCCATAACGTCCACCCCGATCTGCTTGGAGATTCAGACCTCCTGTTCGCCGCGGATCTGAACGTTGATATTGATGTGCTTTTTCTTTGTCTCGGTCATGGAGAATCCACCCGGTTCCTTGCCGAAAATAAAATACCCGCTTCCATACGCATCATTGACCTGGCCAATGATTTTCGACTGGCGAAGGACGCGCAAAGAGATGACCGGCTTTTCGTGTATGGACTACCGGAATTGAACCGCGAATCCATACGAAAGGCTAATCATATTGCCAATCCCGGTTGCTTTGCCACGGCAATCCAACTCGGGTTATTGCCTTTAGCCGCCCACGGATTACTTGGAGAAGTATTCACAACAGGAATCACCGGGTCTACCGGTGCCGGGCAATCTTTATCGGCTACTTCTCACTTTAGCTGGAGGGCCAATAATATCCAGGCATATAAAACACTAACCCACCAACATCTGGGCGAAATAACGGAGTCGCTGCATAAAGCAGGGGCTGCTGAACCAAATATTCATTTTGTTCCCTGGCGGGGTGATTTTACCAGAGGAATATTCATCAGTTCCCAGTTAGGCTGTATCAAATCACTTACCGAGCTGGAAGATATTTACCGTAATTTCTATCAACAACACCCCTTTACCCATCTTACTTCCGAATCCGTATTTCTGAAACAGGTAGTGAATACCAATAAATGCATAATCCAACTCGAAAAGCAAGGGGATATACTGGTGGTACATTCGGTGATTGATAACCTTATTAAAGGCGCCAGTGGTCAGGCTGTACAGAATATGAATTTAATGTTAGGCTTGAATGAAGAAGAAGGATTGGATCTGAAAGCCGGATATTTTTAACCTGAAATTTATTGCTAACTGATAAAGGCTAAAAGCCAAAAACCAAAGTAGATGAACTTATTCGACGTTTACCCGATCAACGACATCACCATCGTAAAGGCCAAAGGATCTTATGTATGGGATGAAAAAGGAGAACAGTACCTGGATCTGTATGGAGGTCATGCCGTGATCAGCATTGGTCATACCCATCCGCATTGGGTGAAAAGGATCGAGGAGCAGTTGGAAAAAGTGGCTTTTTATTCCAATTCCGTCCGTATTCCTTTGCAACAACAACTGGCAGACAAACTGGGAAAGGTGTCCGGCAAAGAAGATTACAACCTGTTCCTTTGTAATAGCGGGGCCGAAGCCAATGAAAATGCGTTGAAACTTGCTTCCTTTCACACGGGCCGCAAAAAGGTCATCGCCTTTTCGCGAGCTTTTCACGGACGTACCTCCCTGGCGGTAGCCGCAACGGACAACAAAGCCATTGTGGCCCCGGTAAATGAAACCACAAACGTAGTTTTTCTTCCCTTCAACGATACCCAGGCCCTGGAAGATTGTTTCAAGGAAATGGGCCATGAGATCTCCTCTGTCATTGTCGAAGGCATTCAGGGCGTGGGCGGGATCCATGTAGCCGAGGATAAATTCCTTAAGTCTATCCGTTCTTTATGCGATCAGTATGGAGCCGTCTATATAGCCGACAGCATTCAATGTGGGTATGGCCGGAGCGGAAAATTCTTTAGTCATGATTTTGCCGGCGTTCAGGCGGATATTTATTCCATGGCCAAGGGTATGGGAAATGGATTCCCCATTGGCGGGATCCTGATCGCTCCGCAATTCAAATCCAAACATGGCATGTTGGGTACCACCTTTGGAGGTAACCACCTGGCCTGCGCTGCCGCCCTGGCCGTATTGGAAGTGATTGAAGAGGAGAAATTACTGGGCAACGCCGTGATGGTCGGTAAATACCTGCGTGAACAATTGGAAGAACTTCCCGGGATAGCCAATGTTCGTGGACGTGGACTCATGATCGGGTTTGATGTAACGGAGGACAACAAGGATCTACGGAAGAACCTTCTTTGGAAACAGAAGATCTTTACAGGTGAGGCCAAACCAAATGTGATCCGGCTCCTTCCCTCTCTCGCCCTCAAAAAGCGCGACGCAGAGGACTTTATCGAAGCCGTAAAAGAAGAACTGGCACTCATAGCTCATAGCGAATAGCCAAAAGCTATAAACCTTTCGTTTTATAACTATACTAAATGAAACACTTCATTTCCGTAAACGATGTCACCAACATAGATGCATTGGTTAAAAAGGCACTGGCCTACAAGAAGTCCCCTTTTGCCGATAAAAAACTTGGCGCGGGTAAGCGGATCGGCTGCCTGTTTCTCAATCCAAGTATGCGGACACGCTTAAGTACCCAGATCGCCGCGCAAAACCTGGGAATGGAGCCGATCATCTTTAATGTCGGGAATGAAGGCTGGCAATTGGAATTTGAAGAAGAGGCCATCATGAGTGGAACCACCGTGGAACATGTAAAAGATGCCGCGCCAATATTTGGCCACTACTTTGATATCCTGGCCATCCGAACTTTTCCCACACTCAAGAACAAAGAAGAAGACTATAGCGAGCTATACATCCAGCAATTCATTAAATACGCCGGGATACCCGTGGTGAGTCTGGAAAGCGCGACATTACATCCTCTCCAAAGTCTGACCGACATCATTACGATGACCGAAGAAATGGCGAAATGGAAGAAAAAAAGAAAACCAAAGATCGTAATGACCTGGGCCCCCCATATCAAACCGCTTCCCCAATGCGTGGCCAATAGCTTTGCACAGTGGGTGAACGCGTGGGGGAAGGCGGATTTTGTGATCACCCATCCGAAGGATTATGAACTGGATACCCAATTCTCCGGAGAGGCAGAGATCACCCATCAACAGGACAAGGCCCTGAAGAATGCAGATTTTGTGTTAGTAAAGAACTGGAGCACTTATACAGACTATGGACGTATTTATGAAAGCGATCCAAAATGGATGCTCACCAATAAAAAACTGGCCCTCACCAACCACGGAAAGGTGATGCATTGTCTCCCGGTCAGGAGAAATGTGGAATTGAGCGATGAAATACTCGATGGGCCACATAGCCTGGTAACGAGGGAAGCTTCAAACAGGGTGTGGGCAGCCCAGGCGGTATTGGCTGAAATCCTGAAAAGCGCGAAATAATGGAAACGCTATACATCGTCAAGATCGGGGGAAATATCATCGATGATGAACAAAAACTGACCCCCTTCCTGCGGGAGTTTGCGGCACTCGATGGACACAAGATTCTTGTCCATGGAGGCGGCAAGCTCGCTACGCGATTGGCGGAAAAGTTGGGTGTATCCCAGAAAATGATCGATGGGCGACGTATCACTGATAAGGAAACCTTGCAGATCGTCACGATGGTCTATGCCGGTCTGGTCAATAAGACGATAGTGGCCGAATTGCAATCCCTTCATTGCAATGCCATCGGGCTTTGCGGAGCAGATGGAGATTCCATTCTCGCTCATAAGCGGAAACATCCGGTGATTGATTTTGGCTATGTAGGAGATGTAGATGTGGTCAACCGGCAACTCATAGATGGATTGTTGCGCCAAAACCTGGTAATCGTATTTGCGCCCATCACCCACGATCAGGAGGGGCAATTGTTAAACACAAATGCCGACACCATCGCCCAGGAACTTGCCCGCGCCATGAGCAGCGACTATGCGGTTCACCTGGTCTATTCCTTTGAGAAAAGCGGGGTATTACTCGATGCCAATAATGATGAAACAGTGATCCCCGTAATCAACCCGGCTTATTATCAGCAGCTAAAGTCCGAAGAAAAAATATTTGCCGGCATGATCCCCAAATTGGACAATGCCTTCTCCGCCTTGAAAAGCGGGGTGCAAAAAGTGATCATCGGCAAGGCGGAGAAATTAAGTGAACTGATCAAAGGCAGTTCCGGTACAACCATACAGGATGAGTAAACACATTGATACCTTATACGCTGAAGCGGTCGGGCTATTAAAAGAACTGATCGCCACCCCTTCTTTTAGCAAAGAAGAAGCGGAGACTGCCGGAATTCTTTGCCGGTATCTGGGCAAAAAAGATATTGTTCATTCAAGGGTAGGGAATAATGTATTTGCGAAAAACAAATACTATTCCGAATCCAAACCCACGCTCTTACTCAATTCCCATCACGATACGGTAAAACCCAATAAAGGATATACCCTTGACCCCTTTCAACCCATCGAAAAAGACGGCCGGTTATATGGATTAGGAAGCAATGATGCAGGTGGATGCCTGGTATCATTGATCGCTGCCTTTCTATATTTCTATGAGCGGGAGGACCTTGCTTTCAATGTGGTGTTAGCTGCAACGGCCGAAGAAGAGATCAGTGGCACACAAGGAATCGAAATGGCTCTGCCTCACCTGGGGGCAATTGACTTTGGAATTGTTGGTGAGCCCACTAAGTTGGACCTGGCAGTAGCCGAGCGGGGTTTGCTGGTCATTGACTGTACGGCTGAGGGAAAAGCAGGTCATGCGGCGCGCAACGAAGGAGAGAATGCGCTTTACAAAGCGTTGGATGATATTCAATGGATACGTTCCTATCAATTTGACCGGGAAAGTGATCTTCTGGGCCCGACACGAATGACAGTGACCGTTATTCAAACAGAGAACCAGCAACACAATGTGGTGCCCCCGGTATGCAAATTTGTGATCGATGTCCGCGTCAATGAATGTTACCGTTTTGAGGAGGTTCTCGCCATTCTGGAACAAAATCTGAAAAGCAGCTTCCAACCCAGGAGCACCCGGATGAAATCCTCCAGCATTGCACTCGATCATCCCCTGGTAAAAGCAGGCATTTCCCTGGGAAAGAACCATTACGGCTCGCCCACCACCTCCGATAAGGCCCTGATGCCCTTCCCTACCCTCAAGATGGGGCCCGGTGACAGTGCCCGCAGCCATACCGCTGACGAATTTATTTACCTTGCTGAAATAAAAGAAGGTATTGATACCTATATTAAACTGATCAATACCATTTCCCTATAATCCGCATAACCCATGAAATCCATTTAATCTGTTTATTCCCTGAAATCCGTGTACTTCATGTTTTCCGTGTAATTTGTATTATTCGTGTAATTAGTGTCTCATGAAACTCTGGCAAAAAAACCAAGCCTCTCTTGCGCAGGTCGAAAAATTCACCGTCGGCCGCGATAAGGAATTTGACCTGCAACTTGCACCATTTGATGTGCTGGGCTCGATAGCCCATGTAATGATGCTGGAGGAAGTGGGATTGTTACAAAAAAATGAAATGGAGGATTTGGTAACGGCCCTCCGATCCATTTACCAGGACATTAAAGAGGGGAATTTTCAGTTGGACGAAAGCGTAGAAGACATCCATTCACAGGTCGAACTACTATTGACCAGGAAATTGGGGGATACTGGTAAAAAGATACACAGTGCCCGAAGCCGGAATGATCAGGTATTGGTGGATATCAAACTATACCTGCGCCACGAATTGGAATCCCTGGTCCATACCATCGCACCCTTTTTTGAATTATTACAAACAAAAAGTGAAGAACATAAGGATGACCTGCTGCCCGGGTACACCCACCTTCAATTGGCCATGCCTTCTTCCTTTGGTTTGTGGTTTGGCGCGTATGCAGAAAGCCTGGTCGATGACCTGATCACCCTTCAATCTGCCTATGAGGTGGTGAATAAAAACCCACTGGGTTCGGCAGCCGGATATGGCTCCTCTTTCCCGATCAACCGCCAACTGACCACCCGGTTACTTGGTTTTGCTGATCTGAATTACAATGTGGTCTATGCGCAAATGAGCCGGGGTAAAACGGAACGAATCGTTGCACAGGCAATGGCCAACCTGGCCGATACGCTGTCGAAAATGAGTATGGATGCCTGTATTTTCCTGAACCAGCACTTTGGGTTTATTTCCTTTCCTGCTGAACTAACCACAGGCAGCAGCATTATGCCCCATAAAAAAAATCCGGATGTGTTTGAACTCATCCGCAGTCATTGCAACCGGATAAAGTCGCTTCCTAACGAGATCATGATGATGACGACCAATCTGCCTTCTGGATATCATCGCGATCTTCAATTGCTCAAAGAACATTTATTTCCGGCCTTCTCTACCCTGCGTGACTGTCTTCAAATGGCAGGGTTGATGTTCCAGCACATGGAGGTCAAAAAGGATTTGCTGAAGGATGAAAAATTCAAATACCTGTTCAGTGTAGAGGAAGTTAACAAACTGGTCAATCAGGGAATGCCTTTTCGGGATGCCTACAAGAAGGTGGGACTGGATATTGAAAATGGTCATTTCACCTATGACACCCGTATTCAACATACGCACGAAGGCTCGATCGGAAATCTGTGTAATCCTGAAATCAGGAAACTGTGGGATGCCGTTTACCTAAAATTTCCGTTTGGAGAAATTAATCGTGCAGAAGAATTGTTGGTAAATAAAAAATGAGGAATAATAAAATAAGGAATAAGGAAGGGGTTGTCCTGCTTCCTTATTCCTTATTTTATATTCCTTATTCCCTATTTCCTACAGCCCGTTCTCGCTGACCAGCCAAACAATCGCTGTCATCGCAATGGCGCCTAATTCCAGTTCTCTTTTATTCACTGCTTCAAACACATCATTGGGGGCATGGTGGTGATCAAAATAGCGCTGGCTATTGGGATTGACGCCACACATCACCGTGCCAAATCTGCGAAGTGGGCCAATATCAGCGCCGCCGCCGCCATCGGGCATATCATATACTCCATAAGGTCTGAACAGAGGTAACCAAGTGCGGATCTTCGCTACTTGTTCGGGCTTGCCGCTTAATCCCAATGTTTCTACCCCAAATCCTCCGGCATCGCTTTCAGCAGCAAACAGGTGCATCTCTTTATTTTTTTCAGCGAAATCGGCATAGGCCTGACCGCCCCTCAATCCATTCTCTTCATTCATAAACATCACAGCACGGATGGTGCGTTTCGGTTTCCAACCCAGGGCCTTAATGGCACGGATCACTTCAATGCTTTGAACACAGCCGGTTCCGTCATCATGTGCCCCTTCACCCAGGTCCCAACTATCCAGGTGACCTCCTACTGTCAGTATCTCCTCAGGTCTTTCGCTTCCCCTTATTTCTCCGATCACATTAAAGCTCGGCACATCCGGGTAATGGCGGCAATTCATTTTGATAAACATTTCTACCTTCTTTGTTTTGGTCAGCAGATTATGCAGCCATTCTGCATCCAGTGTGCTGCAAGCCAGGGCGGGGATGGAATCCCTTCCTTTTTCATATCGGGTGGCCCCGGTATGCGGGTTATTATCAAGCGCATGTGTCACACTACGGATCATGACGGCCACGGCGCCAAGTTTTGCGGCCTCTACCGGACCATTGCTCCGGTACCTTACCGCATCTCCATACCCACCTTGCACCAATTCGGGGCGCATGGGATAATTAAAGAAAACGATCTTCCCTTTTACTTTTTCTGCACCCAGGGCCTTTAATTCGTCAAAATTGGCGACTTCCACCACCTCGGCCTTTAAACCGGCAGCGGGTGTCCCTACACTCATGCCCAGGGCACAGACAGAAAGCTCCTTTTTTGAACCACCCCAATACACGATCCCCTTTTCTTTGGCTCCTCGTTCCCAACGCGGCACCATACAGGGTTGAAGCCATACTGTATCGGCCCCTGCTTCGCGTAACATACGCGCCGTTTCCTGTACGGCTTTTTCGGCCCTGGGTGAACCACTTAACCGGGGACCCACTTTTTTACAGAGAAAATGTAGATTGGAATAGGCTTTGCCATGTTGAAGTATCTCATTGGCGATTTGCCGAATGGCCACAGAATCGGGGTTTTGCCCAAAGAGGGAAATAAAAATCAAGGAAAATCCAAACAAAAGGGCTGGTTTTCTCATTGCAGTTGGTTTTGGCTTAAAGCTAAAGAATAGCTGTTTTTGTAACAAATATTTGATGACTGGTGGAACCATTCCTGTTTAATCCTGTTTAACTTGCACAAATTATCTTAATATTACGCCTGAAATGAAGATCGGTATTGTTTGTTATCCAACGTTTGGCGGTTCCGGAGTTTTGGCCACAGAATTGGGCAAGGCCCTGGCCGATAAAGGCCACCAGGTGCACTTTATCACCTATCAACAGCCCGTTCGCCTGGCTGCTTTTACTCCAAATATCATGTATCATGAGGTGCAGGTCCCAACCTACCCATTATTTGATTACCCACCCTACGAAACAGCCCTGGCCAGTACCCTCGTAGATGTGATCAAGAATCACCAGCTTGACCTGCTCCATGTACATTATGCCATCCCTCACGCCGCCGCAGCCTATATGGCCAAACAGATACTCGCAAAAGAAGGAATGGAAATTCCTGTTATAACTACCCTCCATGGTACCGATATCACACTGGTAGGCCGCGACAAGACCTATGAACCAGTGGTTACTTTTTCCATCAATGAAAGCGATGCCATTACCGCGGTATCCAATAACCTGCGGGATGAGACCTATAGCCATTTTAAGATCACGAAAGAGATCGAGGTCATCTACAACTTTGTAGACGTAAGCCGTTTTCAGAAAAAACCATTTGACGCCTTCCGCAAAGTAATCGCACCCAATGGAGAACGCATCCTCCTCCACGCCTCCAACTTCCGAAAATTAAAAAGGGTTCAGGATGTAGTAAAGATCTTTGCCGGCGTGCAAAAAGAGATCCCATCCAAATTACTCTTTGTGGGTGATGGCCCGGAGCGGATGACCGCGGAAGAACTATGCCGTAGCCTGCACCTTTGTGATCATATCCAATTCGTAGGTAAACAGGAACAAATGGAAGATATTCTCGCTATTGCGGATCTCTTCCTCCTTACTTCTGAATATGAGAGCTTTGGATTGGCAGCCCTTGAAGCCATGGCAGCCGGTGTACCGGTGGTGTCCACCAATGCAGGTGGGTTAAAAGAAATTAATATAGATGGCGTAACGGGTTATATGGGAGATGTTGGCGATGTGGAAACCATGAGCAAACAAGCCCTGAGCATACTGAGAGACGATGCCACCTTAAAAGGATTTAAGACCCGGGCGGCAGAACATGCCAGACAGTTTGATATACATCATATCATTCCGGTGTACGAGAAACTTTACGAGCGGTTTCTGTGATTTAACCGCAGAGAACAAGAGAACGCAGAGTTACGCAGAGGGATTATTAATTACTAATTATTTTGAAACCTATAAGAAAGCTGCAATTGACAGCCAACAATTATTAATCAACAATTCATAATTTCTCTGCGTAACTCTGCGTTCTCTTGTTCTCTCCGGTAAATCTATTTTCTTCTGAGCCAGATTTCCGGATTCACATTTTTACTCTCATCCATCAGGATAAAATCGATCTTGCCTCCATTCCCTTCGTCGTCATTCCCTGCACGACCAAGCACCTGTCCCTGGCTCACCTGATCGCCTTTCTTCACGGTTACCCCGGTAAGGTTGCTATAGGTGGTAAAATATTTTCCATGACGGATCACCACGATCACTTCATCGGCTAATCGGCTTACACCCGCCACTTCTCCTTTGAAAACAGCCTTTACAGGAGTTCCCGGATTGGTGGAGAATGTAACACCCGGATTATCGTCGATCAGTGGTTTGCTTTTCTCGGAGAGGTAATATTCATAGCGGCCAAATTTGAGTTTTACATCACCCACAACCGGCCAGGGTAGTTTACCCTTATTCAGTTCAAAATTATCATTCAGGGCCACATCCGCTTCGGTCAGGTCCAGATAGTTTGTTTTCGCCGGAGCGGTGGTAGGCTTGTTGTTAACGGCCCCCACATCCGCGTTCCCTGTCTTAGGTTTGTCAACGGGTTTATTGGCGGCCTCTTCCGCAGCCTTTCGTTTTGCTTCCCGTATCGCTTCATCCTTGGCCCTTCGCACGATCGCATCGATCTGGTTCTGGAGATCACGGAATCTTTTGCGTTTGGCCGTGAGTTCCTTTTCGATATCTTTTTGTTTGGATTTGAGTTGGTTCACCACCAGACTTTGCTCCCGCTTGGTGCCTTCCAGCTTTTTAGCTTCATCGGCCTGGGCATCCAGCACTTTGTTCTTCTCATTTTTCTTACCGATCATCTCCTCCTTCCGTTGCTCGATCTTCCGTTGAGTTTCCTGGATATTCTCTACCTGTTGCTGCCGATAGGTTCGGTAGCTGCGGAGATAGGCAATACGTTTCAAGGCATCAGCAAAACCATTGGCAGAGAAGATGAAATTGAGAAAATTAAAGGTACCGCGGTTCTTGTAGGTGTACACGATACTCTTGGCATATTGTTCTTTCAGGGTATCAAGCTGCTTTTGCAGACGATAGATTTCTATATTACTCAAATAAAGGTCATCATTGATAAACTTGATCTCCCGGCTGATCGTACCCAATACCCGGTTTTGGAGGTCGAGTTTACGTTTGATCAACCCCAACTGGTTGATGGATTGCCGGGTTTGACCCTGCACCTTGTTGTACATCCCTTCGATCTCTTTAATCTCGTTCTGAATCTCCTGTTTCTCCTTCTCTATCTTCTCTTTCTCCACCTGAGCCACAGAGGCCAGGGTCAAGAATAACATCCAGACTCCGATAAAGATTTTCTTTTGCATGGGTATTGATGTGTTTTCGGTAAAAAAGAAATAACGAGCAATTCTATGTTTAATTATCCCTTAATTGATCCTTGTATAATTTTTAGGAATTGTAAAGGGAAATGTTAACGTTTCATTAAACTCATACTGCTTAAAATTAAGCTTTATATCCAATTTTGTCTTCTCCGTAACAGTAATTATTCGATTGGTGGAAAATGGGACACCCTTTTTATTCTCATATTCTGCATAATTCAAGTAGGCGGTCCGGTTCCGGAGCACATCCACATCATCCAGTTTGCTGTTCAATACCAGGTGGTCATTGTCATTGAAGGTGATCAGGTGTTTGAACCATTCTCCATAGCTGAGCATGGAGATCATATTCGCTGTAGTTGAATAGGAAACAAAATTAGTATCCAGGAAAACCGGGTTCCCAATGATCAGGTCCTGGATCGATCCCAGGTCAAACGGCAAGGAGACGATCTCCTGAAGATATTCCATGGAGCGGGCCTGGTATTCTTTATCAAGTTTATTCAGGATGAAAATGCTGTCTTTTGTTACTAATACCCGCATGCCTTCAATGCCCAACGCGCCGTTGACCGAGAACCAGGCCACACTGTCTTTGAAAAGGCGGACAAATACATTTACATCATACTTCTTTCCATCACCACCTACATAGTCCACGCCGATCTTAGCGGAAAATGTCTTATAATCAATGCGGTTATTATTTAGTTTCTCAAATGCAAGGTCAATGAATCTTGCCGTATCTGCTTTCCCGTCATTCACCAGTACCACAACCGCTGAGGAGTCTTTTTTGGCTATGGCCGTTTGGATCTGCTTGGTGGACCGGCAGGAGAACAGGGCCAGGGTGGAAAAAAATGCAGCAATTAAAAAAAGCGATTTGTTCATTTAGATTATGGGATTCATGATGCCAATGCTCAACTTATATTTCTAAGATGCGTGAAATACAGGATTTCCACGAATTTACAGTATAACCTTTTTATGTACCTATTGTTTTCCAGTATGCCCAAATCCCCCTTCTCCACGTTGTGACTTCTCTAATTCGCTCACTTCCTCCCAATTAATTTGGGTTATCTGCTGAAATACCATCTGCGCGATACGGTCACCGGGATGAATCGTTTGATCCTCGCTGGAAAGGTTGACCAAAATGACCTTGATTTCTCCCCGGTAGTCAGCGTCAATGGTACCAGGTGTATTCAAACAGGTGATTCCCTGTTTGATCGCCAATCCGCTCCGGGGCCGTACCTGTGCCTCATATCCCAGGGGAATTTCCAAAAATATCCCTGTTGGTATTAACGTCCGCTCCAGGGGTTTAAGTACAACTGCTCCGGTAAGATCTGCCCGCAGGTCCATACCCGATGACCCTGGCGTTGCATAGGCCGGAAGTGGGTTGGCAGAGCGGTTGATGATGCGAATGGTCATACTTTTTTGGTAGCCAAAGGCTGATGCTAAAAGCTATTAGCTGTTAGCCTTTAGCTATTAGCTGTTTGTTTATATTTCTATTCTTTATATCTTACGACATAATCTTCTCAACTAATAGCTAATAGCTAATAGCTAATAGCTAATAGCTATTAGCTATTAGCAAAAGCTATAACTTTTCCACCAACACTGTCGCATACGCCACCACACCTTCTTCCCGGCCGACAAAGCCCAATTTTTCGGTGGTTGTTGCCTTGATGGAAACATCCCGGATGGTTAATCCGGTGAGGTGGGCGATGGTTTCCTGCATGGCATGAACAAAGGGTTTTATCTTGGGGGCTTCGAGACAGAGGGTACTATCAATATTTACGACTCTGTATCCATGTTGGTGCAGCAGGTCAATGGTGCGTTTCAAAAGAATTTTACTGTCAATATCCTTGAACTCTGCCGAGGTATCCGGGAAATGGGTGCCGATATCGCCCAGGGCCAGGGCGCCAAGAAGCGCGTCACATATGGCATGAAGCAAGACATCAGCGTCGCTATGCCCTAATGCACCTTTTGTATGCGGGATCAATACCCCGCCCAACCAAAGGTCACGCCCCTCGACGAGGCGGTGAAAATCAACTCCGGAACCGATACGCAATGACATGAGGCAAAGGTAGGGCTAAATGCTTTTAGCTTCTAGCTATTAGCGTTTAGCTTTCAACAAAATTTACTTCGGGCCAATAATAAAAAAGGCCTCCGGAGAGGCCTTATATAATAAAATCAAGTACAAGTTATATTCAATCGCAAATAGCCAATTGCTAACCGCTAATTGCTAAATTACTCGGCTCCACCCAAATCAAACACCAGCGAGAAACGCAGGGTATTTGACAAAGGGTTTCTGTCAACACCACTTCCGGAAGGAAGCAGGTAAGAGAAATCCAAACCAAAGCTGCTGTATTTGATACCCACACCGGTAGCAAAATAACGGCGGTTACCTTTTGTTTTGTCTTCGTGGAAATAACCGGCGCGCAGAGAGAATTGGTCGTTATAGGTGTATTCAGCACCTACAGACACCTGGAATTCTTTGATCTCTTCGCCAAAACCACCGGGAGCATCACCAAAGGAGCTGAACCAGCTTCCTACCACACCTTTGCTGTAATAATCGTCGATCTGTTGTTGAGTGGCGGGGCTTTCAGGAGGCGTAGGCACCAATAGTTTGTTGAGGTCCACACCAAACATCAGCTTATTGCTTTCGTTGAACACTTTGGTATAAGTAGTTCCCAGGCCAAGGTTGGCGGGAATGAAATCTTTTTGATCAGCATTATCGGTGTAAGAGATCTTGGAACCAAGATTGCTCAATACGGCACCAAATGCCCATCCCTGACCGGCTTCGTTATGTCCGTTGGTATAAAAAGAGATATCACCGGCAACGGCATTACCAGCTTTGTAGGTATTACCAGCGGCGGCACCACCTGCCAGGTTAGAATAAATGTATTTCAAACCCACACCGATACCCGAACGCTGAGACAATTTGCGGGAGTAACCAAAATCCAATCCGAACTCGCGGGGACGGAATGTATTCAGGTCATTACCCTGGTTGTCGGTGAACTGGATATTACCCAGGTTAAAATAACGAAGTGAACCAGAGATGGCCTGATCATCATCTAATTTATAATAACCGGATACGGCGGCGAGGTAAACATCATTCAGGATCTGTTTCAGCCAGGGAGTATAGGAAGCGGAAATAGCACCCTTTTTTTCATTGAAAGGCGTCTTAGCCAGGTTCCAAAAACCAGAGTTTGCATCCGGAGTGGTGGCAATCGCCAGATCACCCATACCGGCTGCACGGGCATCCGGGGCGATACGAAGAAATGGAACCGCAGTGGTCACTACATTCAATTTCTCCGCTTGTGCCGAAGAAAGCATAGGCACAAATACAGACATGATAAATGCTACAGCAGTTAGTTTAATAGCAGTTGGTCTCATCATTAAGAGTTTAAATTATTGGTGTGTAAATATATGGTAAAATGAAAATTTCAGTTCTAAAATGAAATTTTTTCTTCTGACAATCAAAAAACTACAAGTTTCTCGATAATGGTATTCGATTTCAATTGTGAAGTGGAGACCCGGAGTTTGTATAGGTATACTCCCCGGCCGATCCTGGCACCAAAATCATCGCGACCGTCCCATTCGACTTCACTTGAACGATTTCCGGGGGTGTTTATTGTCTGGGAAATACGCTTTATTATTTTTCCGGAGATAGTAAATATTTGAATATCAACCCTTAAGTCCTCACCTGGTCGGTTATGCTCAAACCAAAAATTCGTATGTGTGGTAAATGGGTTGGGGTAATTTAATACTCGATTGATTATCAACGCTTCATCATCAACGACCTCAAAGGCCAGCTCGATCTCAGATGAATTATTCATTACATCCCAGGCTTTGATCCGCAACCGGTGGGGACCTGGTGCAAAGGCCGGAAGCTGAAAGCGGAGGCTTCCCGCCTTATAATTATCCGGGTCAGCTTCATAAAAGTCATTTAAAATGAAGTAGTTATCGTTATCGTCATCAACCGTTACCACAATATCGTGGCCAATCCCGGATTGTATGGTGTTGATCCCGGAGGAGTCATTGAAGCGGAGTACCAGGACAGGTCTTGCATTGGAAATCCCCCCATTCACGAATTTTTCATCATTCAACCAGGCGCGAATCCCGGGGCCTTCGTTGTCATTATCCACGATACCCGTGTTTCCACCGGATACAAACTGCGTGAAATACCCCCCGGCTTCCCTGGATCCATCTTCCGCATAAAAACTCATTTTTCCATTCCCAAAAGCCGGGTTAAGGTCACGGGGAACCTTGAATTCCAACTCAAACCGGCCATTCCTGACCGTTGACCGCCCCCGAAAAATGACAATATCCCTCACCTGAAAATCCCTGACCGGGCTGCCGGGATCATTCCCCAGGGTGCTGGTGGTTCTCTCCTTGTCAAAAACCGTTGTATACGCATTCCCCTGAAACCCGGTTTGAATATTGCCCTGTGCATCGGTCACCACCCCTTCAATCTTCACTTTTTCCATGGCACTCAGGGTATCTGACTGCCCGACCGGGACCCCATTGATCCGTTCCGCCCGAATGGACAAAGCAGGAAATCCAAGGGTAAGGGCCGGATCACCGAGCAGGGTAAACTTCCGGTTGTTGACGATATCCGTGGAATTTTGATAGGTGAAATTCTTGGCTTCTTTGACCGCCTCGCCCAGACTTCGATAGCTGCCGTCTGATTTTGGAGCCAGGGCAATGGCGAGATAATTATTGTTCATCACCCGGTTACTAAAGGCAAAAACCAACCGGGTTGTGGTCATCAACGCAATGGCACCGGTTTTTTCGCGTAACAAAAGATCTTCTCCGATGGAAGGCGCGATCGGATTGTCAAATGGCGCAAAATCACAGGTAGCGGTGATGAACAAAGGCAGTCGATTGGGATTGTTCCAGGAATTTACCTGATCCTGATCCAGTACCACCTCCTCTGCTAAGCGGCGAAAACTTCCATGCCCACTGTAGTTCCAGATCAATGTGCCATTGATGACCCGGTTCCTGACCAGGTCATTTACCACAGGGTATCTTTCTGCTCCTGAAACCGTTTCCTGCGTAAAGGCATCCAGGTAAATTTTTTCGGCATCCAATAATGGATTTGCCTGGGTGGCAGTGGCTGTGATGATCTCGGCATCTTCGATATGGAGGTTCTGGTCTTCGTCATCTGCAATAAAAGTCATTTTGTTTCGCCACGGGCCAAGACTTGCCCGGTCATGATAGGCTATAACCTTATCCACATAGGCAGAAGCCTGTGATAACTGATTGGCTGGAATACGGCCGATTCCTATATCAAGCAGGTTGGTAACCGCCTGCGAGTTGATATCTTCCTGGTCGTCGAGGTAACCAAAAAAATCATCACTGGTATAGGTGCTAAGCGGGTCTAAAGAGGCACTGTGCTGATAACCGGGTACAAGATTGGTATTTCCTTGCAACCTGTTTTTATAATCAAAGGAAGCATCGCCAAACAGGGCCAGAAAACGCGGAGTGGTTCCACCGGCCAACCTGGCCCTGTCATAGAACATCTTCAGGCAATTGCGAATGGCAGATGGATCGGGTTGGCCGGAGGAAAATTCATGATAAATCTCGTTGGTCGTTAATACAGCCACCTGCCATTGATTTCTTTGCCGGTGATATTGGGCCAGCCGGTTAGCCTGGATAAGGAGGAAGGGAGGAGTAACAATGATATAATCGGGAACTGCAAGCCCATGAATATCCTGATTCGCTATGCGGCCCTGGGCAATAGGTGTTAAATATCCCTGAAAGGCAATGTACTCTCTTAGTACAGGGGCCTCATCGCGAAACCGAAATTCATTTCCATTCAGGGTTCCCGACTTACGCACCGGAGACAAAGGATTGGTCACCTCCCATACCTGAACAGCGGCATTGGCACCAGACAATACAAACTCTACCAGGGATTGGCCAACCAAACCGGGGTCGCGGAAATCCAATTGCGTACTACCTGTCAGGTTCAGGGGTTTGCGGTGAAATACTTCAAACCAATTCAGCCAGGCCTGTGAATTAAAACTGCCCGGTACATAGGAATAGCCAAGCGTAACCGAGGTGGAAGGCGCTAGGGTGTTGTACACCAATTCTCCCTCGCGGGCAAAAAGATCGTAGGCGCCGGAACTGGTTGCTGGAATGTTGAGCTGCGCGATAATGGGGTCATTGAGTTTGATGTCAAATCGTCCAGCCGTACCAATACTCCGGGCAATAAGTTGGGTACGTATGGTGAGTAGGTTGCCGGGTAAAAAATTTACCGGCAAGGGAAAGGACCGGGTGAGGGTTTTGCCGGGAGCATCGGTGAACTCTTCGCCATACCATTCCTTACCACTTGAAAGCAGGTTCACCGTATCCAATTCATGGGCATACCGATAGAGGTATTCATTGGTAATAACACTCGGGGATCCGGTAGCATTGGTAGAAGGTATCCTTGCTCCGGTTCCGCCAACGGTCAGGAAATAGTAGACCGTATCTGAATAAATGTTCTTTTGGTGGCGGAAGGCATTGATCGAGGGGTCAGGTCGCCAGGCATCCGGGCCCGGGCTGTAAAAAAGTACCTGGTCATTTCCATTGATCACTCCATCTCCCCCATCCTCCACCAGGATCGCATTTTCTACCAGATCATCGGGCGGGATAACCGTGTTTGATTCAGGGAGCATTCCCCCGCCATACCCATACAGCCGCAGGGAGCCTGAAGCCAGATTGGCTGGAAGGCCCAGGGAGCTCAAAAAAGCCGGGTCCATCCGGTAAACCCCGGCATTGGTGACCGCAATCCGGTACCAGTTACCGGTGGAAAGCAGAGAATGGTCCCGATAGGTGCGCTGGCCCCTGGCGGCGAAACTGGTCAGGATCAAGACCATACATATCAGTAACCGGGATTTCTGGGAGGGTATAATCCACATACAAAAAAAGTAATTCTGCTTTTTCTCGTTTATCGAAAGTAGCTAAATTCGCAAACCCTATCCAGCATAAAATTTGTATTGTAATACAATATTTTAGTCCCGCTGGCCGTTAAATCTGTTCCAAAACCTGGGTTTTGGTGAAAAACAAATATTGATCACATGAAAGTGAAAAGCTTATTAATCCTATTATCCTCAGCCGTTTTGCTGGTTTCCTGTAAGGGAAAGGGACTTTTTGGAAAAAAGAAGTACGAAAAGTCGGAAGTAACAGGCTGGAACTACAATGACAAGAAAATGGGTGGTTACCAGGTCGCAAAATCCCGCGAACAGGGATTAGGGCCCGGCCTCGTATTCGTGCCTGGTGGAACCTTCACCATGGGACAGACCGAGGAAGATGTGATGTCCGATTACAACAACGTACCCCGTCGTGTAACCGTGACTTCCTTCTACATTGACCGCACCGAAGTAGCCAACGTACACTACCGCGAGTACATCCATTGGTTGAACCGCGTGTTCGACCCCCAGGCAGATCCTGCTTACCAGCAGATCGTGGAAGCTGCCCTGCCAGATACCCTGGTATGGCGCTCGGAGTTGAGCTACAACGAACCCCTGGTGGAATATTATTTCCGTCACCCCTCCTTCAATGAATACCCTGTAGTAGGTGTAACCTGGAGACAAGCCTATGACTTCTGTCTCTGGCGTAGTGACCGGGTGAATGAAGGTGTCCTGATGAACAAGGGCTACCTCAACAGCCAGACCATCCAGGCGCAACAAGGCCAGGATAACTTTACGACCAAATCCTACCTGCTTGGTTTGTACACTAACGTACAGCCTGGTAAGGTGGCTAAAAAAGATAAACTTCAATCTCCCATGGGTACCCCCCGTACCAATGTGAATTTTGAAGATGGTATCCTTCTCCCCGATTACCGCCTGCCCTTCGAAGCGGAGTGGGAATATGCAGCCTACGGATATGTTGGCCAAAACCCCCGCCCCAGCCCGAAAGAAGGAAAGCGTGGTGAGGAGTTGATCATGAACAAACAAATTTATCCCTGGAGCCAAAATGTAAATGGTTTGCGTGATACACGCCGTGGTTCCTGGCAAGGTTCTTTCCTCGCTAACTTCAAAAGAGGAAATGGTGACTACGCTGGTGTAGCCGGTGGTCTGAACGATGACGCCATCTATACCGCCCCGGTCAAAGCTTTCTTCCCGAATAATTTCGGTCTGTATAACATGGCCGGTAATGTAAGCGAGTGGGTAATGGACGTTTATCGTCCTGTAACCTGGGATTATGATGATGTAGCTTCTTTCCGTGGTAACAAATTTGATAAACTTTATATCGCCGATTCAACTTCTTCTGATCCTACTACCCGGTATGAACTGGATAGCCTGGGTCGTGTGAAGAAATCATTTGTAACCGATGCCGAGAGCCGTAGCCGCCGCAACTACCAGCGTGGTAATGTGATCAACTTCCTGGATGGTGACTCCCTTTCTCAAGCATCTTATGGTTATGGCCAAACAACCCTGATCAGCGATAAGTCAAGAGTATTCAAAGGTGGTAGCTGGAATGACATGGCCTACTGGCTGAGCCCCGGCGCCCGTCGCTTCATGGAAGAAGATCAGGCTAGTTCTACTGTAGGCTTCCGTTGTGCTATGGACCGCATGGGTAGCACCGAAGGTAATGGTCGTAAGACCGGACAGTGGTGGAAAAGCCGCAAACAAAAACGCTAATAAGCATTCACGTCAATGATAAACGAAGCCCCGGATTTTTCCGGGGCTTTTTTTATACTTTACTTTGTATCATGACCATTCCTGAATTGTATCAGCTGTTTCTCGCACACCCTTCCGTGCAAACCGACACCCGCAAGCTTAAATCGGGTGATATCTTTTTCGCGTTAAAAGGACCCAGTTTTAATGGGAACGCATTTGCAAAACAAGCCATTGACAGCGGCGCCGCATTTGCCGTCATCGATGAAATAGAATTTGAGATCCCGGGGAAGACGATCCTTGTAAAGGATGTATTGACTTCGTTACAGGATCTGGCCAGGCATCACCGCCTTCAATTCCCATCCATTCCCTTTTTGGCCATTACTGGCAGCAACGGAAAAACAACGACCAAGGAATTGATCCATGCCGTTTTATCCACCACTTTCACGACCTATACGACCGAAGGCAATCTGAATAATCATATTGGTGTACCACTCACCCTGCTAAAGGTTCGTGCAGATGCAGAAATGGTAATCATTGAAATGGGGGCCAATCACCAAAAGGAAATTGCCGGTTATTGCACCTATGCTTTGCCCACCCATGGATTGATCACAAATTGTGGGAAGGCCCACCTTGAAGGTTTTGGGGGCGTGGAAGGTGTGCGAAAAGGTAAAGGCGAACTCTTTGACCATTTGCGCTCCCATGATGGTACAGCCTTTATCATGGAAGATTATGATTACCTGCACACGATGAGCCAGGGGATAAAAGAAGTGTTTCACTATGGCACCCAACATGGTGACCTGACCGGTGAGATTGTTAAGAGTGAGCCTTTTGCCGAGGTGATGATCACGAAAGGAGCAGGCACCGGGCTGATACAAACACAATTAGTAGGTGATTATAACCTTCCAAATATCCTGGCCGCGGTAGCGGTGGGAAAATACTTTCAGATTGCTGATGAAAATATAAAACAGGCCATTGAAAATTATACCCCATCCAATAGCCGGTCGCAATTGGTAAAAAAAGGTTCTAACTCGATCATCCTGGATGCCTACAATGCAAACCCCAGCAGTATGAAACTGGCCATAGAGAATTTTGCCCGTTCCTACACCGGGAAAAAAATACTCCTCCTGGGTGCCATGGCAGAATTAGGCGATGAAAGCCTGCAGGAACACCAGGCCATACTTGACCTGATAAGCAAGTATACCTGGGAGAAAGTGGTATTAGTAGGTGGTGATTTTGCCAAACTGCCTCACCCCTATCTCCAATTTGCAAGCGCTAAAGAAGTCGGGGAATGGTTAAAGGAAAATCCGGTGGAAGATGCTCATTTATTGGTGAAGGGTAGCCGGTCCATGCGGATGGAAGAGGCGATATAAAGATGATTTAAATAATGCTGTAATTTTTCTATTTCGCGTAGTGAAACCTGCATTGGAGTATATGAAGTCTTTTTTCCCTGACCGCATATACCAAACGATGTTCCTCTGTGATACGTCGGCTCCAGCAGCCTGCGTAGTTACCTTTTAGGCCCTCAGGTTTTCCAAGACCTTTGTAAGGGTCCCGAATAGCATCCTTTATAAGCAAGTTGATTCGATGTAATATTTTCTTATCCTTTTCCTGCCAATAGAGATAATCTTCCCAGGCATGGGTTTGAAAAACTAATTCCATTTCAATCCATTAATTTTTTCTTCACATACTTTCCTTTATTCATTTCTTCAATAGCCTCATCCAAACGCTTACGGTTGGCCTTGGTGCTACCCAGGTGCAATGTCTCCATTATGCTATTATATTCATCCAGACTAATTACGACCACATTCTTTCCTTTACTCCTCGATACAACTACAATGTCCCCATCATCATTCACCATATTCAGGTTCTCTGCGAGGTTGTTCCGAAATTCAGAATAATTGACCACTTTCATACGTACTTATTTAAGTACAAAAATAAGTCAATTTTACTTCTTTGCAAAATCCATTTTCTCCCCATATTTCAGATAACTTAACCCTCAAAAAGCTCTACCTTTATTTAACCAAAAACGAAAAACACCTTTTGACTGCCCGTCTCCTTAAAACGCTCCTGTTTTTTGCCCTGGGATTATGTTTATTTCAACCCCTGGCGGCGCAGCTAACCGTAAACCCCAATACAGACCCCATTTCACTGGCCCGCATCATGACCGGATATGGCGTACAGGTATTTAATGCACAATTCACCGGAGGTAAATTCTCTGCAGGTAGTTTTCAAAACAGCAATAATAACCTGGCGCTGGATAGTGGTATCATTCTCACCAATGGCGTAGCCCGATCGCAAGGTTTACAGACAGGCGCTGATGGTTTTTCCAACCAGATTGCTTCGAATGGATTAGGATTAGCCGGCGATGCGCTGCTCGAAGACCTGATCAACAATGTGGCTGAGACCAATGATGCCTGTGTGCTGGAGTTTGATTTTATTCCTGCAGGTGATTCGGTCAGTTTCAAATTCGTTTTTGCTTCTGAAGAATACCCGGATTATAACTGCACGCCTTTTAGTGATCTTTTTGCGTTTGTGATCACAGGTCCGGGTTTCCCCCGTGGACAAAACCTGGCCCTCGTCCCCGGCACCCAGGTTCCGGTAGCAATCAATAGTATCAATAATGGAACACCAGGCCCCGGTGGACAATTAAGTTTCTGTCAAATGCTTGGACCGGGGTCGCCATTCCGTAACCTATACGTAGACAATAGTAATGCAAACATTACCTACAACGGCATGACCGTCACCTTGAATGCCGGTATAAAGGTTACGCCTTGCGTCACGTATCACCTCAAACTCGCTATTGCCGATCTTTCTGACGATATCATGGATTCGGGCGTATTTATTCAAGCCAATAGTTTTAACTCCACCTTTGCCCGATTTGAGTACAATGGGAACCGCGACGCCAACAATAAACCCTATCTCGTGGAAGGTTGTGATAATGGTTCTCTTCTTAAGATTCTCTATTCCTCCAAAGTTCCTGTCCCAACAGCGGTACGCCTGAGTTTCTTTGGAAGTACTGCCGATCCGGAGGTGGATGTGAACCCGCCACTATGGGAATTTCAAACCTTTGCGGCCAACGATTCGATCATCAGCCTTCCTTTATCCGCCATTCAGGACAACCTCCCGGAAGGAGTAGAGAAACTTGTGATCAAAGTAGCCCCGATGATCTGTGGCAATGGCTTTGATACCGACAGTATCGAGATCGATATCCGGGAATTTCTGGAACTGACCATCAACCCACCCAACCCGGTGGTTTGTGAAGGCAATTCCATTCAATTAACGGCCAATCAACCCGGGCTATCCAATTTTAATTGGTCACCGCGTGATTATCTCAGCGGGTTCACCATTTCAAACCCCCTTTGTACACCACTGGATACCATCACCTATACCGTTACCGGAGAATTCTCACCCGGTTGTCGCGCACAAGGTTTTGTTTTTGTGGATATAAAAAGCGCTGCTTCCCTCACCCTTGCCAAAACAGATATAGGTTGTATCCCTAACAGTGGAACAATCACGGTACAAGTAAGCAATGCCTGGGTCAATCCGGAATTCTCCATAAACGGATCGCCCTTTTCACCAGGTAATCAATTTACGGGACTTGCTCCCGGGCATTATATCATTGATGTACGTGATGCCACCGGGTGTACGGCACAGAAAGACATTACGCTTGTTCAATTACCCGCATTGCTAATCACCGCCGAAATTAACCGATCTGCCTCCTGCCTTGGAGAGGATGGGGAGATCAAGATCAGCGGAAGTGGTGGCCAGGCCCCTTATCTATTTTCGATCGATGGAGTAAACTATATGGCCAGTTCTATTTTTACCATTACTGGTGGCGCGCAAACTGTCTATGTACGTGATGCCTTGAATTGCGTATCCAGTTTGGCAGTCACCATTCCAACAGACCCACCGCTGGTCGTCAATGTGGAAATAACTCCTGATTCCTGTCGTGGACAGGCTGATGGTACGATCCAACTCAGGGTCACCGGTGGAACCGGACAATTCAGTTATGCTATCGATGGTGGCACTCCCCAAAGTTCTTCCCTGTTTCCCGCTGTGGCTGGACAACATAATGTAACGGTGGAGGATAACCGGGGTTGTAGAAATGCGTTGAATGTAACTGTCCCCCTGATCAATAATTTATTTCTTGACCCGGGTGCTGACACATTGGTTTGTGAAGGCACGTCCGTTCGCATGCGCGCGGTCACTAATGCCACCAGTTTTCGCTGGGATCCGCCAACAGGATTAGACAATCCAAATGCCTTAAATCCATCCGCCTCGCCGTTGAGTACCACCACCTATACCCTCACGGCAGAAAGCGGACTTTGCCAGATACAGGATGCCCTGACGATCACCTTCATACGCGCGCCGGTGACACAAGCCGGCCCCGACCAGGTGATCTGTAACGAAGGAGAAACAACAATCAGTGGCACAGGCAATGGCTTATTAACCTGGCAACCTGAGTATCTCTTTGCAAACCCTGCCCAACCAATCCAACGGATAAAACCAGCCCAAACCACGACCTATTGGTTGCAGGCAGTTAATGAAATCGGGTGCCGTGCTGTTCGTCCAGACTCTGTAACGATCACCGTTCTCCCTCCGCTTACTGTCAGTGCCGGACCGGATACTATTGCGGCCATTGGCCAGACCATCCAATTAAGAGGACGAGGTAGCGATCCGGGTGATCAATTTCTATGGACACCTGCCACGGGCCTTTCTGATCCTACCCTCGCAGAGCCCTTGGCAACGATCACCCAGGATATCATTTATTCGCTGCGGGTTACCAATGCTGCAGGCTGCACAGATACGGATACCGTCAAAATAAGGGCATTCAAAGGGCCTGAGATCTATGTCCCGAGTGCCTTCACCCCCAATGGTGATGGCAAAAATGATATCCTGCGTGCACTCCCGGCAGGCGTTCAGCAATTCCTCTATTTCAGGGTTTATAACCGATGGGGGCAACTGGTGTTTCAAACTCAGGATCACCGGATCGGATGGGATGGAAGGATCAATGGACAGATACCGCCTACCGGTACCTTTGTTTGGGTAGCAGAAGGTATCGATTACCTGGGACAGCGAATGCTGCGCAAAGGGACGGTTGTACTTATTCGCTAAACGAATATTCGTATCAAAGTCCGTCTGACCTTTCTTAATTTTGTGATTCATCACTACCTTATTATGGACCTCAAGAAATACTTCCCCCAATTTGAACCTGAACTACTCGATATCATCGACAAGCAGGCTGTTGATAAGACATTTGCAGCGGGTGAAACCATCATGCGTACAGGTCAATATATAAAATCAACCATCCTGGTGATCACCGGGAGAATCAAGGTGTACCGGGAGAATGAAGACGGCGGCGAATTTTTAATGTATTACCTCGGACCTGGTGAGGCCTGCGCTGTTTCCATGACCTGTGCCATCCAATCACGTACCAGCGAGGTAACGGCCCGTACCGAGGAAGAAACGGAAGTGATGATGATCCCCATCCAACTGATGGATGATCTGATGAATAAGTACAAAAGCTGGTATCAGTTCGTTGTCCAAACCTACCGCTCACGGTTTGATGAACTACTGACCGTGATTGACAATATCGCCTTTCGGAATATGGATGAACGCCTGGAGTTCTATATCAAACGCCATGTTAATGAAACCGGAAAGAAAATTGTCGAACTTTCCCACCAACAGATAGCAGATGACCTGCATACATCCAGAGAGGTTATTTCCCGGTTACTGAAGAAGATGGAACAACGAAATTTAGTTAAGCTCCATCGGAATATGGTGGAATACCTTAGCTAAAGCCTCGCAGGGTAAAGGAGAAACCAGAGTGGATGCATTCAGCGTATTTAAATAATGAATATTACCTACTCCTTGGTTGAAGGTTCCTTTTCTTCCTTATTGATCAATCGCTCATCAATAACCTGTTTAAATACTTTTTTGGGGAAAGCACCAGGCTGCATCATGGGCTGTCCATTTACAGGAATAAAAAGAAAAGTGGGAATGCTCTGAATACCGAAAACCGCAGAGAGTTCCATCTCCGCTTCCGTATCTACTTTATATATCACGAGATCACCTTCATATTCGTCGCTCAATTCCTCCAATACCGGAGCTACCATTTTACAGGGACCGCACCAGTCGGCATAGAAGTCAATGATCGCGGGTTTATCCCCTTTGTATTTCCATTCCTGTTCCGTTGTATAATCAAATACTTTGTCCTTAAAATCCTGGGTTGTGAGCCTAACAGTAGCCATATTGAATGTTTGAACAACAAATTTACGAAAACCCGGACACCCGTGTCGGTGATATAGGTCACCTGAGAGATTTACCGCAGAGAACAGGAGAACACAGTAAAAAAATCTAAAGCTCCGTATTCTGTTTCACAAACTGGGTCCTTTCCAACCCGGTCTTACTCAACTCTTTGTACCCACCTTTGATATTTACAAGGTTATGGAAGCCACGTGCTTTCAATATGGAGGTAGCAATCACGGAACGATAGCCCCCGGCGCAATGGATATAGTATTTCTTTTCCTTATCCAGCTCAGCCATGTGGTGATTGATAAAATCGAGGGGGAAGTTTTCCGCGCCTACCAGGTGCTCCGTATCGTACTCACTTTTGCGGCGCACATCCAGCAGGTGAATATGTTCCTTTTCAGTAGCGTATTTTTTAGCGAAATCTTCCGGTGAGATCTCTACGATGATATCGGTTTCTTCGCCGGCTTCTTTCCATGCTTCCACACCTCCTTTCAGGTAACCCTGGGTATTATCGTATCCTACACGGGAAAGGCGGATCACGGCTTCTTCTTCTTTGCCTTCATCGGTGATCAGTAAGATCGGTTGTTTCAGGTCGGTGATCAATGTACCGGCCCAGGGGGCAAACATATCATCAAGGCCTATAAAGATCGATCCGGGAATATGCCCGCGTGAAAAAGCATCCTTGTTACGGGTATCCAGTACCAGTGCTTCCAGGCTTTCCCAAACGGCCTGAAATTCCTTCACAGTCAGCGGCCGGTTACCATGCGCGATCACCTCATCTACGGGTTGGTATCCTGTGATATTCATGATCACATTTTGAGGAAAATACTGTGGTGGTTCCACCAGGCCATCTGTTACCGCTTTGATAAACTCTTCCTTTGTCATATCAGCCCGGAGGGCATAGTTGAATAATTTTTGATGACCCAGGGTATCTACGGTCTCCTTGCTCATGCTTTTTCCGCATGCACTACCAGCTCCATGACCAGGGTAAACAATTACTTCGTCCGCCAGCGGCATGATCTTGTTACGCAAGGAATCATACAAATGACCTCCCAATATCTGGGGGGTGATTTCTGCCTTTACTTTTTGTACCAGGTCCGGACGGCCTACATCTCCAATAAAAAGCGTATCCCCAGTAAAGATGGCATGGTCCTTTCCATTTTCATCCACCAGCAGATAGGTGGTAGACTCCATGGTATGCCCGGGCGTATGCAATACTTTGATATATACATCTCCTAATTTCAGAATTTCCCCATCTTCGGCAATATGAGCCTCATAAGCGGGTTTTGCGGTAGGCCCAAAAACGATCAGGGCGCCTGTCTTTCTCGCCAGGTCGATATGCCCGGATACAAAATCGGCGTGGAAATGGGTTTCCAATACGTATTTGATCTGGGCACCATTTTTCTCCGCCCTTTCAATATATGGCTTTGACTCGCGCAGGGGGTCAATGATAGCGGCTTCGCCTTTGCTTTCAATATAATAGGCAGCTTCGGCCAGGCAACCAGTGTAAATCTGTTCAACTTTCATAACAAGGGATGTTTTTTGTTTTAAAATGCAAGCGTTTTTTTCGTGAGGCGTGAGACGTAAATTTCCCCCCTCGACCTCCGCAATTCTGTGCCTCGGGTTACAGAATTGACTGACTTTCGTCAGCTCGTAACATGACGTGGATCAGTTTTCCCCCCTATGTGATATTTATCACGACGGGGTCTTTTATTAAATCGTACCTGTGCATCCTAAACGAATGCCATATGTCAGCTCATCACCAGGTAGTCATCGTCGGAGGAGGAAATGCAGGCATTTCCGTCGCTTCGCAATTACTTCTTAAGAACAAAAAACTTGATATCTCCATTATTGATCCGGCAGAGTATCATTATTATCAACCTGCCTGGACCTTAGTCGGAGGGGGTGCTTTTGATATATATAAAACCCGTCGAACAGAAGCGGAGGTCATGCCCAAAGGAGTGACCTGGATCAAAGAAAAAGTAGAAAGTTTTCAGCCCGGGGAAAAATCGGTTACATTGGCCAATGGACGTCCGGTAAAATATGATTTTCTCGTGGTGGCTCCTGGTATCCAACTCAACTGGCATGAGATAAAAGGGTTGAAGGAAACCTTGGGCAAGAACAATGTATGTTCTAATTATAGTTTTGAACACGCCCCGTATACCTTTGAAACCCTTCAGCAATTCAAAGGTGGAAAAGCCATTTTTCACAACCCGCAAACGCCGGTAAAATGTGGAGGGGCGCCTCATAAGATCATGTACCTGGCGGCTGATTATTTCAGGAAGCATGGTACACTCGACAAAACCGATATCCAATATTGGAGCGGTGCGGCCAAACTCTTTGCCGTACCTAAATACGAAGCCACCCTACTGAAGGTTTGTGAAAGAGCGAATATTAAACTGAACTTCATGGTCAAGTTGGTAGAGGTCGATGGCCCTGGAAAAAAAGCAAAATTTGTGGGCATAGGAGAAGACAATAAGGATAAAGAATACTGGGTTGAATTTGACATGATCCATGTTACGCCCCCACAGAGTGCCCCCGATTTTGTAAGGAACAGTGTGTTGGTAAATGAAACAGGTTGGGTGGATGTGGACAAAAATACTTTACGGCACAACCGCTTTCCAGATATCTATTCACTGGGAGATGCGGCTGGATTACCAATCAGTAAAACAGGAGCCGCCATACGCAAACAGGCACCTGTATTGGTCGAAAATCTGCTTGCCGCGATTCAGGGCCAGGAACCCACAGCCAGGTATACTGGTTATACCAGTTGTCCGTTGGTAACAGGTTATGGCAAATTGGTATTGGCTGAATTTGATTATGATAATAATCCTATGGAAACCTTCCCCTTTGATCAGAGCAAGGAACGGTGGAGTATGTATGTCTTGAAAAAGAAGGTACTGCCATGGTTGTATTGGAATAAGATACTGGCGGGAAAGGCGTGAGGGGGGAGGTGGATGTTGGAGGACAGATGACAGATGTCATCCATCATCCAACATCCGTCATCTGTCATCTGTCCTCCAACACCCATCATCCAACCCCAAAATTCCCTACCTTCCCCTCACAATTAAATGATATGAAAAGACTTCCCTTTCTGCTGCTACTTCTTATTTCCTTCTCTCTATTCGCTCAGGAAAAGAAGCACCGCATTGTTTATGACCTGGTTAGTGCTGATACAGCTGATTATAGCGCTGTGGTCAGGCAGTTCAACAATATCCTGAAAGTTTCCCCGGAGGCGGAACTGGAAGTCGTTTGCCACGGGCCTGCACTGAATATGCTCATGAAGGATAAAAGCAATGTCGCCGATGGCATGGAATCGCTGCGTTTGCGGGGCAAAGTGAGTTTCAAAGCCTGCGCCAACTCCATGCGCCGTATGAAGGTGGAGGCGTCCCAACTACTCCCCCTGGCCGATATCGTCCCGGTGGCCATTCTTGAACTGGCGGAAAGGCAGATGGATGGGTGGAGCTATATTAAGGCGGGGCATTGACCTTGATTCTTAAGATTTAAGGTATTCCCGGATGGAAGAACTAAAGATGCGTGATTGTTATCACTGGCGGGGCCTTTTCAATGATTGATCTTTGTGGAAATAATTAAAGAAAATGAGTATTAAAGAGATCGTTCAAAAGAAATCGGGCACTATCATTGATGTCCGCAGCCCTGGTGAACTGGCCGAAGGTTTTATCCCCGGTTCCGTCAATATTCCTGTTTCCGAGATCCCTTACCGAATCGACGAAATCAAGAAGATGCAGGGGCCCCTGGTTTTTTATTGCCGCAGTGGCAGCCGTAGTGGCATGGCGCTGATGATGGTGCAATCGGCTGGTATCAAGACCGAAATGCATAATGGCGGCGGGTATTTTGATATGGTCAACCACCTCAATTAAGCCCATGCTGAAATACATCACGTCCGGGTGGACCTTGTTAAAATTCGTGCGGGTCGGTCTGGGTTTATTAATTTTGTTCTCCGGGATCGAGGCCGGTAGTGCTGGAAATATTTTCCTGGGCTCCCTATTTACGCTGCTGGCCGTTGTATCACCCGGAACCTGTTGTGTGGGAGGGAGTTGTTATAGCGCACCGGCTGCCGATCCGAAAAACGCAAAACAAGACACTGAATTGATCGAATATGAAGAACTGGCTTCTAAATAACAAACTTCTTATCGCTGGTATTGCAGTAGGCGCGATAGGTGGGTATTTTTACTGGCAACAGATAGGCTGTAATAGTGGAACCTGCCTCATCACCTCCAAATGGCAAAATAGTACCGTCTATGGCGCGGTGATGGGTGGCTTGCTGTTTAGTATTTTTAAAAAAGAAGAAAAGCATGGAGACGCAAAAAAAGGAGAGCTTTAATGATCTCATTCAGGGAGACATCCCAGTGCTGGTCGATTTTACAGCGGCCTGGTGCGGCCCATGCAAAATGATGAAACCCATTTTGGAGGAATTGCATGACCGCATGGGTGATGCCATTCGCATCATCAAAGTGGATATCGACCGCAATCAAAATGCCGCTATGGCTTTTCAGGTTCAAAGTGTACCCACCCTGATCTTATTCAAGAACGGAAATCAACTCTGGCGCCAATCCGGAGTGGTGCAAACAGGACCCCTGGAACGCACCATTCGGGCCGTGGCCCATCTCTGAAACGAAACTGACATGTCGAATTCTCAGTCCTCCAGAGGTTACCTCGCCTCTACCCTTACCTGTCGTTGCCCTCGCTGCCGCGAAGGAAAACTATTCAAAAATCCGCTCAAGCTGAAATGGAAAGGCAATCTCGAAATGAATGAGCATTGCCCTGTATGCGGACAACTCACCGAAATAGAAACCGGATTCTACTATGGCACCGCCTACGTCAGTTATGCACTTACCGTTGCCTTGAGCGTTTCCACCCTCGTAGCCTGGTGGGTCATCATTGGTTTGTCGGCACAGGACAAGCGATTCTTTGTCTGGATGGGATTCAATGCCGTCTTTCTCATTCTTCTCCAACCATGGATTATGCGCCTTTCACGAAGTATCTGGATCTCGTGGTTTGTGAAGCACGATCCTTTATGGCAAACTAACAGGTAATGCCAATTAGTTTGATGGGCATAGTCCAAACTCCTGGAGAATATTGAAGGAATTTTGTGAAAGTCCGCAGTAGCTCACCCATTACCTGGGTCGGGTTCCATTTATAAATTTCCCATTGCCCGGTCCAAATGTACATACCCCCCATCCACATGGATCAATTGCCCGGTAGTATGACTGGATAATGGCGACAGCAAAAAGACAGTCATATTTGCTATTTCCTCAGCGGTTGTAAATCGTTTTTCGAAAGGTATCTTATCGACAATCTTTTTTAGCTTCTCGTCGTGATCAGGCAGACTCTTGATCCATTTTTCATAGAGTGGAGTATAACATTCGGCAACGATAACCGCATTCACACGAATGGAATACTTCGCCAACTCAACCGCCCATTCACGCGTGAGGGCATTGCGGCCACCATTGGCCGCGGCATAGGCAGAAGTACCCCCTTGTCCGGTTTCGGCTGTTTTCGAACTGATGTTGACAATACTGCCTTTTGATTTCTTCAATGCAGGAAGGGCATAATGCGCCAACAGATAATAATGCACCAGGTTCTTATGCAGGCTTTCCATAAACCGGGGATAGTCCCCATGCTCCAGCCCTACCCCATCATTTACTCCGGCATTGTTCACCAGGCCATCTATACGTCCATATTGTTCCACTATTTTTCCAATAACTGCTTCACATTGTCCGGGGTCTGATAATTCAGCCGTCATTGCACCGGCTTTACCACCTAATGAGGCAATCTCCTGTAATACCCCTTTATTGTCCTCTTCATTTCTGCCAATGATCACCGGAAACGCCCCTTCCTTTACCAAAGCGAGAACAATACCCTTTCCGATTCCTTTGGCACCGCCGGAAACTAAAATGATCTTATCCTTTATTTGCAAGTCCATGTCGTGAGATTTTTATAAACAATTCAACCGATAGAATGAGTTCACATTGCCCCCAAATATCTTTGCCTGATCTACAGGCGAAAATGAGCTGGAGAATTTTTTCACAATACCCAGCCATTTATCATAAGAGGAAGCTACAAGGCATACCGGCCAATCACTGCCAAACATCAGCCTGTCAGGGCCAAATATCTCAGTTACTGCTTCCAAATACGGAAGCAGATCGTCACTCTTCCAATTATCCCATTCAGCTTCCGTCACCATCCCGCTTATTTTGCAGTAAAGATGTGGATGCGTGCTGAGTACCTTCATTTTCTCCTTCCATTCCCTGATCTCCCTTTTTTTGATCAATGGTTTGGCGAGGTGATCAACTACAAATCGCTGTTCCGGGAAATGACCGACCATTTCTATGGCAGCATCCAGGTGGTGAGGAAAAATCAGTAGGTCATACGCTAAATCAAATTTCTGTAATAAACCAATCCCCCGCAGAAAATCCGGGTCAAGCATAAAGGAAGGTTCTTCGTTTTGCAACACATGCCGAAAGCCTTTGAGTTTGGGAAAAGAGGAATAGTAACTCAACCTGTCATCCAACTCTTCCCCGCGAAGATCCACCCATCCAACTACACCCTTTATGAAGTCATGCGCTTTTGCATAAGCCAATAACATTTCTGTTTCTGCTTCTGACTGATCGGCCTGAACGGCCACACAAGCACTAACCCCGTTCTTTGCATACAGCTCCTTTAAATCCATTGGTTGAAAATCCCTACGGATCATCTTCATATCCTCTCCGATCCAGTCATGCCTGACAGGGTCATAGTTCCAAAAATGCTGATGGGCATCGATGATCACCATTTCTTTACTGTTTGAGGTCGAATATTTTATCCATTAATATCCATTTCTCCCCCGGGGCAGAACCCGGCAGGGCTTGTTGATACTTCCACATTAATTCCTCCCATTCATTTACTTTTTCATTGGCTTTGTCCATGGCCGATTTTCTTTCGAAAGAAAAATCATCAGTTGTTTCCATGATCATGAATAGGCGATTCCCCCATCGGTATATTTCCATATCCATAATACCCGCATCCCGAATGGAAGCAAGAATTTCTGGCCATACCGCGGCATGCCAGGCTTCGTACTCCGCGATCAACGCCGGGTCATCTTTGAGGTCAAGGGCCAAACAATAACGCTTCATAAAAGAGGGTGATTTAAAAACACTACATCTCGATCATCGCTTTTATCACTCCTTTGGCCGGATTCAACCAATCACCAAAATAAGTTCCAACTTCCTCAAACTTCGCTCTGTGGGTGATATAGGCATTTGTCTTGAACTTTTTTTCTTTCAGAAACCTCAGCACCTCTTCGAAATCCTTCCGGGTGGCATTTCGGCTACTCATCAACGTGGCTTCCCGTTTATGAAACTCGGGATGACTGAAAATGATTTCTTCCTTCTGCAATCCTACCAGTACAAACCTGCCGCCATGACCCATATAGGGAAAAGCTCCATTGATGGCCTTTCGATTTCCGCTGGCATCAAAGACCACATCCGGCATGGCGGTCTCAGTGATCTCATTCAGGTATGCCTTCAAAACCTGGCTGGTTGGGTTAACGGTAAAATCCACACCGATTTCTTTACGACAGTAATTCAATCGCTCTTCATTCACATCCGCCGCGATCACCCGGGCCCCGGCCCTGCGGGCAAATTCCATGACCCCGATCCCAATAGGGCCTGCACCAATTACCAGCGCAAATTCTCCCTTTTGCAAACCCGACCGTCTTACTGCGTGCGCTCCAATGGCCAATGGTTCTACGAGTGCCAATGTATCAAAATCCAATTCGGGTTCAACAATGAGATTCTCTATAGGTACGGAAATATAAGGTTTCATTCCTCCATCTATATGTACGCCAAAAACACGGATGGATTGACAACAATTGGTAAGCCCCTTTTTACAGGCCGCACAGGTACCACAATGAAAATAGGGGATCAGGCAAACAGGATCACCCGACTTCACGGCTGATCCCGGCTCTGCCGAATCCACCACGCCTGATAATTCATGCCCCAATATCCGGGGATAGGTAAAGTATGGTTGGGTGCCTTCAAAAGCATGAAGGTCCGTGCCACAAACACCTATCCTGTTTACTTTGACAATCGCATGCCCAGGCAAAGCTGATGGCTCTTCCATTTCCATATACCTGAATTCACCAGGCTCCGTGCAAATCAAAACGTTCATAAGGCAATTACTAATAATTTTCAAGAATGATTATCCCAAATCAGCAGTGTTAGTTCCAGTCCGATACCCCTTCCAGCCAAATATCAGCACCACCAAAAAACAGATAAAGGGTATAATATATCCCAACTGAATATTTCCGGTGTAATCGCTTATCTGACCAAAGAACCGTGGCATCACCGCACCACCAACAATAGCCATGATGATCAGGCTGCTTCCAAATTCGGTGTCAGCCTTCAGGTCTTTGATCCCCAATGAAAAGATCGTAGGAAACATGATCGACATAAAAAAGCATATCCCTATGACGGCATATACGGTGATCATACCCGTTGCCCAAATGGCCACCAAACTCAAGGCCATGCTGGCCGCGGCATATACCGCAAGCAAGGTGGGAGGGGAGATATACCGCATGAGAAAAGTGCCCAGAAAGCGTCCGATCAGAAAGGCTATTCCGCAAGCCCCCAGGTAGTCGGCAGCAGTTACCTGGTCTAAGGAAGCTGATTTTTCTGCATATAAAATGAACAAACTGAAAACAGAAACCTGTGCCCCTACATAGAAGAACTGTGCAACTACGGCCCAGGCAAGATGTTTGTGTTTAAGCGCATGAAAGATACTTTTACTTGAAGCATGACCCGCACCGGTATTTAGTTTGGGCAAATGAACAAACGCAAACAGGATCGCCACCAATACCAATACCAGTCCTAATATCAGATAGGGCATTTTTACAGATGCCGCCTCAGAAGCCAGCGCCATCTCTCGTGCTGTTTCCGTCATCGCATTTAGCTCGACATCTGTATGGCCTTTGGTTAGAATGATCCGTGCACCAATCACCGGAGCCAGGGCTGCAGCCAGGCCATTAAAGGATTGAGCAAAATTGAGGCGTTGCGTGGAGGTTTTGGGATCACCCAGGGCGGCAGCATAGGGATTGGCGGCTGTTTCAAGAATAGTTAGCCCACAGGCAATGATAAATAAGGCAACGAGAAAATAAGTATAGGATTGCTGGTCCGCCGCCGGGAGGAACATAAAGGAACCCGCTGCAAAAAGTCCAAGCCCTGCAATGATCCCGGTTTTATATCCAAACCGCTTCATGATAAACCCTGCAGGTAAAGCCATGACAAAATAAGCGATGAAAACGGCTGAGTCGATCAAGGTGGATTGCGTGGTGGTCAGGGTGAACGAACGCTTCAGGTGCGGGATTAAAATGGGATCGAGATTATGTACAAAGCCCCACAAAAAGAAGAGGCAGGTGACCAGGATGAACGGGATCAGGTATTTGTTGGTTGGTTGCATAAGCTATTTTGAAAAAGCGATAACGGTCTGTTTGGAACTGCCCAATCCATCTATCCCGAGTTCCATCACATCCCCCGGTTTCAGGTACTGTGGGGGTTTCATGCCTAAGCCTACACCGGCAGGCGTACCCGTAGAGATGATATCTCCCGGTAACAAGGTCATGAACTGGCTTACGTAAGCGACCAGAAAGGGCACGCCAAATATCAGGTTGGCCGTTGTGCCATGCTGAACCTCTTGTCCATTCACCGATAACCAGAGTGGCAGATTATGTACATCAGCGATCTCTTCCTTGGTCACCAGCCAGGGGCCGATCGGCGCAAACGTATCACAGCCCTTTCCTTTATCCCAGGTTCCTCCACGCTCCAACTGAAATTCACGCTCACTAATATCATTGTGCAACACATAGCCGGCCACATATTCCATGGCCTCGCTCTCACTCACATAACTTGCCTTTTTCCCGATCACCAGGGCCAGTTCCACTTCCCAATCGGTCTTTACTGAATCACGCGGAATCATTACCAGGTCATTGGGACCAGTGATCGCCGTAGTGGATTTTAAAAAAATAACTGGTTCGTTAGGAGGTGTAGCGCCGGTCTCTTTGGCATGATCCGAATAATTGAGGCCGATGCAAACGATCTTTGAGGGGCGATGTACCGGGCAACCCAGACGGCTAACCGATACTTCCGGCAATTTCCTTTCCCGGACAAGTGTTTGCAATTTTTCCAGGCCATTGTTGGCAAAAAAAGATTCATCATAGTCCGGAAAGAACCCAGACGCATCAAAGTAGGTATCCTGTGCAAAAATGCCTGGCTTCTCTTTTCCTGCTTCACCAAATCGAATCAATTTCATAAGCAGTTATTGTCTTTTTAGTTCCCTTACCGGGAAAAGTTCTAAATTCTCAATTATTCAATTTGATAAATCCGCCATCCAGGGGATAGTCGCAACCCGTTACAAACCCGGCTTCATCACTACAGAGATAAAGGGCCAGATAAGCCACTTCATCCGGTGTGCCCATTCTCCCGATCGGTTGGCTTTTAGACAGGGCCTCAAACATTTCCGTTTCCTTACCCGGGAAATTCTTTGCCAGGAATCCATCAACGAAGGGGGTATGAATTCTCGCCGGGGAAATGGCATTACACCGGATATTATGCTCCAGAAAATCACGTGCGGTAGAAAGTGTCATGCCTAAGACCGCGCCCTTGCTCATGCTGTAAGCAAAGCGATCGGTGATCCCGACGGTTGCCGCAATGGAACACATATTCAGGATCACGCCGGCTTTATGCTCCATCATGAATGGAAGTACGGCGTGTAACCCGTTATACACTCCTTTTACATTGATCTGGAAAAGCCGTACAAAGTCTTCCTCTGATGTGTTATCTGCTCTCCCCACATGGGCCACTCCTGCATTGTTGACCAATATATCTATCCGGCCATACTGTTCGATGACCTTATGGACGCATTTCTGAACCTCCTCCTGACTGGAGATATTCAGTGTGTAATGATTCGACTTTCCCCCATTTGCAAGGATATCCTCCGCTGTTGCCCTTCCCGCCTGATCGTCCTTGTCAAACACGGCTACCTGGGCGCCTTGTCGGGCAAATAGAACAGCGATTGCCCGACCGATGCCACTTCCCGCCCCGGTAATGATAGCGGTTTTACCGACAAGACTAAATGGGGTAACAGTACTCATGGAGGAAAACGAAGTTTCCGCCTAAAGTATTGAAAAAATAGCGCATATCAAGAATTGAAGGTGTTGAAAATTGAAAGGGTGATGATTGCACAATTGTTGCACGGTAATGACAAATAAGTTTATCGCATTTCTGAAATTCTCCTCACTTCCTGAAATCAGATGCCCTCTTACGGGCCGCCTATACTCTGCCCCAGGTTAACTCCTGGCTGTCTTTAAAACCTAATTTGCTGGCTATCTATCATACAGCGAATGATACCTATGAAGATATTTTTGGGAACCGGCAGTCCATTATCGATTCAAGAGAGTTGACCCTGAATGCGAATATCATCGCTACTGCAAAACTGAATAAACGAAGCAGCCTGGACCTGTCCCTGGCTACTCCGTTTATTGTTAGGGAAATTCGCCCCGATGGATTGACCCGGAGTTTCACGGCATCGCTGGAATACAAAATATCTTTTTAATCGCCGTCATTTAGCCCCTAAATATGTACGCCACCTGCCACTTCGATGCGCTGGGCATTGACCCATTTCGCATCTTCGCTGCATAGGAAAGCAACGACTGTCCCCACATCATCCGGTAACCCGACACGACCCAGTGCAGTAGACCCAGCGATATATGCATTCAGTTCCTTATTGTCTCTTACGGCACCTCCACCAAAATCGGTTTCTATAGCCCCTGGCGCCACCGTATTCACCCTGATTTTTCTGCTTCCAAATTCCATGGCCTGATATCTTGATAAACTTTCAATACCCGCCTTCATGATGGCATAAACGGCATAGTTGGGATAGCTAAAACGGGCAAGTCCGGATGAAAGGTTTACAATACTTCCACCATCGGCGAGAATCGGAAGTAATTTCTGTGTCAGGAAGAATGTCGCTTTCAAATGGATATTGACCATTTCATCAAACTGCTCCTCAGTGGTGGTTTCAATGGGCGTGTAAGCCCCTACTCCTGCATTATTTACCAATGCCTGAATATGACTGGCACCGAATTCTGTGCTCAATTTTGATTTAACCAGCTCCGCAAAAGCATCAAAACTTCTTGATTTCGAAACATCCAGTTGAAGGGCAATGGCTTTATTCCCCGCTGTTTGAATGGCTTTTACCACTTCATTGGCTTCGGCTTCCTTACTGTGATAGGTGATGATGAGGTCAAATCCTTTTTGCGCCAATTGAAGGGCCATGCTTTTTCCCAATCCGCGGCTGCCGCCTGTTACCAGGGCTACCTTGCTTGTATTGTTTGTCATTGTTTTTGCTATTTAATTATGATTGGCAAAAATCCGTTAAATAGCAAAGTGCAACGTTGCAGAATCCAATCGACTATTTGTAAAATTCAATCAATTCCTGAATTTCAAAGGAGACAAGGATGTATGCTTCTTGAAAAAATTGGAAAAGTGGGCAACTTCTTCAAAACCCAATGCGTAAGCGATCTCCGACACATTCCATTTTGTTTTTTTAAGCAGGATCCTCGCTTCTTCCACAAGCCGGCCATTGATGATCTCCCGGGTGCTTTTTCCGGTTGTTTCTTTGAGCACCTTATTGAGATGATTAATATGTACGCCGAGTGAAAGGGCAAAATCGTTGGGTGTTTTAAGTTGTATCACCTGGGCATCACTTTCGATAGGGAATTGTCTTTCCAGCAGCTCGATAAATAGGGCCGTTATCCGGTTCGCTGCATTGGTTGAATTCATTGAGCTCGCCATGGGTTTTAGCTTTTGGCCCATATGGATCAGCTCCAACACATAGTTACGAAGCAGGTCATATTTATAAGCATAATCCGCCGATAGCTCTGCGTCCATTTTCTCAAAAATGGCTTCTAATGCTAGAAATTGCTCATCACTTAATTGATATACAAAATCGCTACTGGGTTTATAGATCGGGAAATCATCGATCAATACGCCTGTATTGGACTTGGAGAGGAACTCTTTGGTAAAAAGACAAAAATACCCGGATTGTTCTTTCTCCAGGGGCACATACCGGTAGGGAATCTTGGGTGTGGCAAATAAAATTCCCTGTTTATCAATTTCTACCGTCTTGTCGGCGTACTCCACCAGGTTACGTCCCTTTATTAAACTAATCTTATAATACAGTCTTCGGTTATAGGGCATTACTCCCTTTTTGGTACCATTTCCAAACAGTTTCTCTATGTTAAATACGTTAAAATGACCAATGTTCTTGGCACTTTGCTGTTCAAAAAAATCATCCAGTTGGGTGGCTGCATCTCCAAACAACTCGCGGTAAAATGAATCGATCGTTACCTTTTCCATGGTTGCAAAATTCAAATAATGCTGAAACTACTAAAAATTGCCGAAATTAGGTTTTCGATAAAGATGAATTCATTACGCCATTAAAAGAGTGATCATGCCACAATCAATTTCCATTCACCAAAAATTCTCCCTGTTCGACAAATTATGGACGCCTCATATCATTGGGGAACTCAATGGGCAATATGTAAAGCTTTGCAAACTGCAGGGAGATTTCGTGTGGCATAGCCATGAACAGGAAGACGAGCTTTTTATGGTATTTAAAGGCACCCTGCTCATGGATTTCAGGGATGGAACTACGGTGGAAGTTAAGGAAGGGGAAATTCTGATCGTTCCAAAGGGTGTCGAACACCGACCGCATACCAATGGTGAAATCGTATTTAATCTTCTCTTTGAACCCAAGGATACCCAACACACGGGTGAGGTCGAGAGTGAATTAACGGTAAAGGAATTGACCTGGATTTGATACCATTGCCCATTCTAAATAACCATCCAACCAAAATAAGCAGAGAAAGCGAGTAGTCAGGAACTATATAAAAGAGATACCCGGAATGACCCAATAATGGTTCATGCGGTAGATCCCTGCCTCCTAACATCTCGCCTTCCCTGCTTTTGTCTTATCTCACCTATTCAGCATGACGCAGAATCAGTTTCTCCAGGTCATCTTTACCCAATACCAGCGACTCTTCTTCGCCGTTTCCACCGGGAGAAAAAGTATCCCATTCTCTGATCGTATTAAATCTAAGTCCGGTTTTGCTTTCAATAAATGCGATGCTACATTGCATATTCTTGAATAACTGGTCAAAATGCAAGGCTTCCAATTCAACATCCCCCATCAGTTCTTCCTGACTTAGCATAAAGCCTGTGGCCTTAAGTTGATCAGACTTGTTTCGCCACACGACCACTTTCCAGTATTTCAATGGTATCTGGATGTTCTTGAATACAGGGTCTTCGCTGTCAAAGATGGGGCCATTGTACACACAAATCCTGCCTTGGTCACCCCCCTCCTTTTTCACCCCAAACTCAAGGATATTCTCCTCCAGGTTGCCCCAATCACCATAATATCCAAAACCATATCTGTTTAGAGCCGGTACTTGTGGACATGCATTTGTATAACTACAGGTCATATTGGCTGCATGCTCAGCAAAACCGATGGATGTACCCCATTCCGCATCTTCCCGCCTGGCCATATGGCCTTTATCCATATTGCTGTATTTGTAAAATGCATCATTCAATTGGCAATCAAAATCAATCCTTCTGTCCCGGAACCAGTTATCAGTTCTTCCCTCCAATTCCTCATACCTTCTTTTGCCCATAATGTTGATAGCACTGTAAACAGGCATGCATCGGATGGCATGTTGTACTGAACTGTAATGGTGGTACTTGAGTATATAGGCTGACGGGTTCTCTATAAATTTGGCCACTTTATTCTTAAGCGAATTCGACAATGCAGGCAGAGGGGTACGGTCTCCCATAAAATATTCATCAAACCCTTTGCACTCCGAAAAATCGATTTCCTCCTCGATCTTTTTTTCAAAGGCCGTTGTGTCCACCGATTGAAAGGCCGGAGCGCCGCTAATGACACCGGTCCCAGCCTGTGTAGACACCTGTCCTTTTTCGCCAATAGTGATATTTATGTAAACGTTAGGGGAGTTAGTTGGAACCGGGGTGGTAGTACCCAAGGATGGTGCTGCACCGGATTCAGTTGCAGTGCGCATGGCTTCCACATGGCGTTCATCTGAATAACTGTCAGCATTCAATGCCAGAATCAGGGGGTGCCCCTTTGTTGTAGCATCCGAAAATAGGTGGTCCATGATCGCGCTCACCCTTGTACCCCGGTTACTCAGCCAAACGATCCGATCCGCATCTATTCTCCCCTCGATGGGTTCAATGATCTCATCTCTTTCATCCAGATACTGTCCCTCCTCGTTCTTTTTGGGCACGCCGGCACTGTGCAAGGCAATTACCTGCCATTGATCATTAAAGACTGGTGATCCACTGCTGCCCCGGGCAGTATCTGACTCATAAATCAACGCATCCTTTCGTGAAATATCCAGAATCTGATTTTCTCTTAAAGATATCTGTTGAAAATGCCCTTCCGGATGTTGAATAACCGTTGCAAAATCACCCACGCCTGCCTTGCCAATCTCTTTGTTCAATACCAAATAACCCCTTTCACGGATCGTGTGGTTGCCTGAAACATCCTTCTCCTTCACGCCAATGACACAAAGGTCAAGTGCCTCACTTACGTGAAAGAATTTTTCCGGATCAAGTGTAAAAACAACTCTGGTCATCTCACTACCTGTGATATCATATCGGTAATCAAACTCAATCTTGGCATCTTTAAATGCATTGGTGCTTGAAAAAACATGATGATTTGTGACTACCAAATCAGGGGAGATGAGAAAGGCCGTTGCCACAGCAGGTTTCATTTCGATATTATCAAAATAGGATAATCGGCCAACAGACCGGGCTCTCTTTAACCCGACTTCGAAATAATTTACGGCCACCAGGTCGTTATCCCCGATGTACCTTTCAAATGCTGCATCAAAATCTTCAACGGCAACCTCAGCCAACATAGCTCGCCGACGAAGGAATTTATCCTGTCCATCCAGCGTGATAGCGTCCTTTTCCGCTATCTTCTTCTTTCTACGCGGAATTTCGGCAACAGGAACGGGGTTTTCTTTTTCATACCGATCGAGTAATTGGAGTGGGATCTTCATAATTGGGAAATTTGAGGTGAAAAGATGGTTGAATAACCCTGCTTTTCCCGGCATGGAGTTTCCCAAACGCAATAACAAATACCAGATAAAGGGAATCAGGAATAAGAAACAAGATGGCTTTTGCAAGCCATTCGGAAATGGGGAGCATTCTCATGCGGATAAGTAGTGGTTATCTAAATGTAAGATTCTCCCCTTAAGAACCAATGAACCCTGTGTTAAATTTTCGCATAGTCGCAGCACTTTGCAGGGCTTCAGCTCCATCCTTGCCACACAAGCAAAGGAAAATCAGGCTGGTCTGTCGCGTAACAACGGCCTATCTTTAACCTTCAAATAGAATATATGAAAGCCTTAATCATAGGCGCCACGGGTGCCACGGGAAAAGACCTGCTGAAGGTACTGTTGAATGACCCATACTATACCTCCGTTTCTGCCTTTGTACGTCGTCCAATGGGATTGACACATCCAAAGCTCAAAGAAATAATTACGGATTTTGAAAAGCCGGAAGAAGTAAGTGAGGAAATTAATGGAGATATCTTGTTTTCCTGTCTTGGAACCACCCTGAAAGATGCAGGATCAAAAGAAAGACAATGGAAGATCGATCACGATATCCCTGCAAGGTTTACCAGCATTGGCCGGTCACATGGAATCTCAATCATGGTGCTCTTATCGGCCTATGGAGCATCTACTGCTAGCCGGATTTTTTATTCTAAAATGAAAGGAAGTCTGGAGGAAAAGATAAAAGAAATGAATTTTGCCACGCTTATTATTTTCAGGCCGGGTCTGCTGGTGCGAAAAAACACCGACCGGGCAGGCGAACGCATTAGTGCGCGGGTACTAAGGATGATGAACAGTTTGGGATGGATGAAAAAGTTTCGTCCTTTGCCGACTGAGGTATTGGCAGAAAAGATGGCCTTGGCTCCAAAGGCCTTTCCCTCAGGCACCCATTTTATTTCATTGGATTCGATTTTTTATGTGCAGTAAAGAAGATCTTAGGTATTGAAACGTGTTCTACAGTTTCTTTCCTATTGATTCGATTGTATTGAATGAAAAGGGGCACTAACCAAATAGGTATATAGCCGGCACTACATAATATCTTTTTCCACCAATTGGCAGGGTCGCCTGTTTTTAATTGTATTGCGCACCTTCGGTAACCTACAAAAAAAACCCACCGACGCAATTGCGTCGGTGGGTTGTGGCGGAGACTGAGGGATTCGAACCCTCGATACCCTTTAGAGGTATACACACTTTCCAGGCGTGCTCCTTCAACCACTCGGACAAGTCTCCATTTCCCGGTTAAGGGAGGGCAAAATTAGGGTATTCCGGGCTAAATACGGAATAAAACCCGGGCGTTATTGCTCGTGGCTTCCGCTGCTTTTTCGCGACTGATCTCCATCGTATCCGCCAGCTTCTGCAGCGTATGTATTATATAGGAAGGTTCATTGCGCTTGCCGCGAAAAGGAACGGGTGACAGATAAGGCGCGTCGGTTTCGATAAGCAGCCAATCGAGTGGAATATCTTTTATGGCCTGGTCCAGGCCAGATTTTTTGTAGGTGATCACCCCCCCTATTCCCAAATAAAAACCCAGTCCGGTTATCCGCCGGGCCTGTTCCGCTGTTCCGGAAAAACAATGAAAGACCCCGCGCAACTTTCCTTGTTGAAAATTTTCAATGATATCAGCACACTCATCGGTAGAATCGCGACTATGAATCACCACCGGGAGGTCAAAATCCAGTGCCCAACGAATCTGTTCTTCAAATGCCCGTTTCTGCTGCGTGATATGGGTCTTATCCCAATAATAATCCAACCCACACTCCCCAACCGCAACCGGCGTCTCTCCTTTCGTCTGCAACATGGCTAAAATATGCTGCCGGGCTATCGCTAACTCCTGTTCATAGTCTTCTTTTACTGAACAGGGGTGCACCCCCATCATGGGCAAACAGATCCCCGGGTACTGCCTGGCAGTGGCCATGACCATCGCATGAGTCTCTGAATCGATGGCCGGGAGTAAAATTTTATTAACTCCTTCATTTTCAGCACGCTGGATGATCCCAGGCAGGTCTTCGGCCAACTCGGGGAGGTAAACATGGCTGTGGGTATCGATCAAATTGGGGGGCATGCGGGCAAAACTGTTAAAAAAAATCAAATATCCGTTAAACTTGCCGCACTATTTCCCGTCTCATGTCCGTTAACCGACTTAGGTAAATTAAAATTGCTTTATGAAACAGATAAAAAGTCTTACCCGACTGACAACTATTTTAACCCTCACTTCCCTTTTGATCATTGGTTGTACCAAGGAGAAAAGTGAGAATAATAACCTTACGGATACGGAAGAGGCACAAGCTTCTACCTATTCCATGGAGGCCAATGCCGAAGCAGATGTGGTGTTCAATGATGTATTTGATAATGTGATGGGGGTGAATAATGAAGTAGGTATGGAAGGTACCGGTGTATTTGGCCGCGAAAGTGGTACAAGCTCAGGTTCCTCTTCCTATGATCCCTTTGCCCGTGGTGATTCGCTGAACCCGCCTAACCGCTGCTTTACCGTAAGCATTATCCGTTTGTCCGCGCCTGATATTTTCCCGGTGAAGATCATTGTTGACTTTGGTGCCGGTTGCCAGGGCCGCGATGGACATATCCGCTCCGGTAAAATCATTACTACCTATACCGGACGTTTGGTAGCCCCTGGTAAAAAGGCCACCACAACATTTGAAAACTTCTATTTTGACAGCATCCACGTGGAAGGAACCCACGAGGTGACCAATACCAGCTCTTCCCTGATCCCTTCATTCAAGATCGTGGTGGAAAATGCTAAACTCACTAAGCCAAATGGCAACTATGTAAACTGGAATGCAGTACGTACCGTCACCCAGATCGATGGAATGGGTACCCAATTCTTCCCTTTGGATGACGTGTACAAACTGGAATCTGCGGGCAATGGTAAAGTAAAAAGAGGTGACGTGATCGTTGCCTGGAATACCGAAACTGTTGAACCCCTGATCAAGCGCTTTAACTGTCGCTGGATCGTAAAAGGTATCGTGCGGACCGCTCGTTTGAACCTGAGTACCAACTCTCCATGGGTGGCCCGACTGAATTATGGCAATGGTGATTGTGACAACAAAGCGATTCTCACAATCAACGGAATTTCCACAGAAATAACTTTGCCATAATAAAAAAATTATTATACCTTTAAACCAGTTTTCATAGGGTACGGATTAAAAACGGGCCAGGGTTTCTACCCAGGCCCAATTTTTTTTATTGATAATCAATGCTTTATGAAGATTTTGGGTTTCCCAAAAACCCTTACAAAGACCTACATTCAAACCCCTGTTTCCGGAGATAAACAAGTGTTCGTGGCAGTGAGTATTCCAGCCGTGGAAATGCCTTGGCACTATCGTGAAACGTAATGATCGATCCGGGTCTGATATTCCAGATCACATTTTCCAGACATCGTTGCGGGGTAATTTCTGTATCAAAATCGGCGCTTAACACATCCCACATAATCACGCGTGGTTTTTGGCCTTTCATGGCTGGTGCCAGGTTCTTCGATATAAATGGTGTAATCCTGCCATAGGGAGGGCGAAACAGATTGGAGGCGATCAGGTCAGAAGCTCTGGCGACATCGGCAAGATATTTATTCGCGCCTGTTTTCCAAGCATTTAGGTGGCTATAGGTATGATTTCCGATGGAATGTCCTCCATCCTGTATCTGTTTATAGATCTCGGGGTAGGCCTCCACATTCTTCCCGATACAAAAAAAGGTGGCAAGGGCATCATGCTCGCGCAGTTGCTTCAGCACATAAGGGGTCACCTCCGGATGTGGTCCATCATCAAAGGTGAGGTAAACAGTCTTTCCCTCCCCTTCCCTGCTCCATTCATACGAACGGTAAATCTTCTTGAGCCACCCTGGTGTTTTTACGAAGTAAAACATTTGCCGGTATAATTTTCGCCGCTGTTAAACGTTTTGTTTCTTGTTGTGTCTGAAATATCCTAAAACGTACAAAATGAAACAACCTAAATTCCTTTATCTCTTATCCTTTGCTTCTGCTACCCTGCTCTTTTCCTGCCAAAAAGAAAAAGAAGCTGTAGATGAAGAAGTAGAAGCCACTTTTACCCTGAGTGAAAACCAGGCCACCGGTGAAGCGATCGCCGATGATGCAAATGTACTTTTCTTTGAGGCCTCCGCAAGTGAAGGCCTGATGTCGGGTCGTACCGCTGGTACCCTCGAATCCTCCGGCGCTACCAGTTGTGCGACTGTCACTGTGGAACCCGCCAATAGTTTCCCCAAAACCATCACCCTTGATTTTGGTGCCGGTTGCACCAGCATCGATAATGTGACCCGTTCCGGAAAGATCATCATCACCCTTTCGGACAGCGTGCATAAATTCAATGCTACTGCTGTCATGAGTTTTGATAAC